>JADLDM010000025.1 GCA_020846695.1 bacterium
GAGAAACCGGAGGTTGGGGGGCTATCGCTTCGTGTTCGTTGTGTTTTGTGAGCGGAGAGCCGTGAGGAGATACTGCTTGTCAGGTTGGCTGCCGTCTTTTCTGGGCCTAAGTTTCTTTCCGTTGAACTCCCAGTATGGCGTGTTTGACAAGGACTCGTGGACACTCACTACGCAAGTTTCTGGGTCTATTGTAAGGAGCCCATCATCAAATAGTTCGTGCAAATCGGAACGAAGTAGAATGCCGTTGTCAGTATGATTCACTCCGGTCTTGCTGTGCGGTGCAATATGAGCGGCAGTCAACACGTTTTCTGGATGCCAGCCCGAGATTGCGCATTTCCCCTCGTAAAGGCTTATGAGGTTCTGTCTGAATTTCGGTTGGCCCCTTCTAACACGACGAGCAAACTTGTTCAGTTCCCAAGAATCATCATTTGGGGCTTGGCCAAAATCCTTATATACCTCTGAGAGGTTTCTGTCACGGTCGGAGGTACAGGTTGTGCGGGTGCCTTCAGCAGTTAATGCCGTATTCCGTAGACCACATATTTCGATGAGTCTCTCGGCTTCTGGCTCGTTCAGAAGGTAGTTCGTTTCCTGACGCATTTTGAGAATACGAAGCTCACGGAGAATCAGGTCACTCGCGACTGTCTCACGGCTTATAAGCTCTTCTGGTCCGGTGAACCTTCTTACAATCCCAAGTCTCGTGCGCAACGCTGGTTCCTCCGGAGCATCGCGCCGCCATAGTCTTAATGCGCTTGTATCTTCTTCCCGCAAGCTTGGCTCGTCAAGCATTGTGCAGACAGCAATGATGCCCGCTGGAATGTGGCTCGTGCCGGATGCACGCCACAAGAACACCGTGTCGCCGACGTGCATTTCCCTTGCGAGGTTTGTCTGGCGAACTGACCAGCTTATCTCGTCGTTCTCAGCAATATAGCTGTCAACATCGAACCTGTCAGGATTGCCCTGAAATATCCACGAACTCACAATGCCTCACCCTCTAACGAGTAACGATAGGATTGTTTCTATTTCCCCCCGCAATCACGATTGTGTGGCCGTCGGGGTCGCGGAAGTAGGCGGCGAAATCACCCCATGCGCGGAGCTGCCACGGAGAAAGCAGCGTGGCTCCGGCCTTCAGGAGTTTTTCGACTTGCGCGTCGGGGTTTTCACAATGAAAATAGATTTCCGCACCCGAAAGTTCTCCCTCGCCAATTTCGTTCGGAATGATTCCCGTGTTGACGCCGAAACTCTCGCGTTGATAGAGTCCGATTCTGCGGCCTTCTTCGATTTCGAATTCGGCATAGACCGGCACATCCACGGTTTGTTTGAAATCAAAGGCCGCGCGATAGAATTCTCTGGAGCGCGCAACGTCGTCAACCGCAAGAATGGTGAGGATGTGTTTCATAGATGGTCAGAGCGCACGCAGTGCGGCACTACAGGTAGCTCAGCTCTTGAGAGTGATCCATCGCAGCGCGAGCTCGGATTTCATGGTTTCGAAATTCATGACGGACTCTTGCGGATGCGCGCCGGGCGGAATTTGACCGAGATAGATCGAGCGCACGATCGCGGCGGAGGGGAAGCTCGTCATCTGGCCCATCGCGGAAATTCCGTTTACGTCGTCGCTCAGCGCGTTCAGTTCCAGCTTCTCTTCTCTGCCTCCGTCACCTTTCGCCCACACGCGCACAAGCACGCGATCGGGAGCATTTTTCGGTAGCGTTTCATCGAGCACGCTTCCCAGCATTTCTCGCGGTGTAACGGTATTGCCCCCGAATATCAGGGCGCGCGTGGAAGTCAGACCAGTTTCTCTTAAGAACTGCAAGTAGTTCGCGTGACCGGGATAGCGAATGGTTTTGTAATCAAGCCGCTTCACTTTTCCCAGGAGCGTGCGCGGAAGAGTGGAAGTTCCGCCGGAGGTGATGAAGGCTTCAAGTTCGCCGACACCGTCAAAATGAAGCGTCTCGATCTCTTCCAAAGATTTGACTTTGACCTCGACGCCGTCATGGATTTCGCGCGCATCTTCAAGATATTCGTTCAACAGTCCGTGAATCGAGAAGAACTGCGCGTATTTCAAGCGTCCCTCAGGGTGCTGCGGCAGTCCGCCGACTCGCACGTGAACTTCGTCGCAAACTTGAAAGCGCTTGACCAATTCCATCGCAAAGATGTTGGTCACACCCGGCGCAAGACCGGTATCAGGAATTAACGCGACGCCTTTTTCCTTCGCTTCCTTATCCTGCGAGAGAATACGATCGGTGACTTCGGGATTTCCGCCGAGATCCACGAAGGAAACTCCGTGCGCAAGGCAGGCACGCGCCACTGCGGGATTCAGAAAGTAGGGCACGCACGATTGACAGACGCGAATTCCTTTCAGGACTTTTTCCAGTGCGTCATCGCGGCGCACGTCCACAATCATGGTTTCGACGAGATCGGAATTCAGCCACTTCGCGGCGTCATCAACGGCGCTGCTGTTCAGGTCTGCGAGGCGAATGCGATAGGGGCCTTCGGGGTGATGGATAAAGAAATGTGCTGCGACGCGGCCCATCAAGCCTGCGCCGAGGATGAGAATTTCTGGTTTCATATTATGTGAGGAGCAGAAATCGGAGCGCACGCAGTGCGGCACTACAGTTTGCTCGGGGGTTGGTTACGCTTCGACTAACTGGCGATCGGCTTCGGCTGCGCGGAGGAAAAGCCCGTTGTGCTCCATCAAAACGTTGATGCGAAAGCTCAGGAGATTTTCCTTGACGCCGGGATGCTCTTTTGCCAGACGCTCGGCTTCATTGGGTGAATTGACTTTGACCAGCCACATGCCGCCGACGGAGGAAAGATATCTTCCACATGCGAGCAGTTGGCCGCGCCGCATCATTTGATCGAGCAGATCGGTCAATGCGACGCGGTGCAGGCCGATCTTCTTTTTGTTGGTTCCGGGTTTTCCCGTGAAATGGACTTGCACGAAATAGCCTTCCCGTGACTCGGGCAGGACTCTGCGGCTATTTCTCCCCCGAAAGTTTTGATCTCTTCTCTGAAAGCTCATGGTGATTCAGTGCTTCTGACTTTTTGCTTCTGACTCATTGTCGCGGGCGCAGCGTGCGGCGCCCCTACTTATCTTAGGATGGTCGCGAGTTCAGTGTGGCGCACGTGCCCGGGGAAATCGTTGTGTTCTTCAAGCGAGTGAAGGAACTGCTCAACTTCTTTGGCGGGAATGCTCTCGGCGACCTTCGCGATTTTTTCAAGGTAGAACCCGCCCCACGAATTTTTCATCATCGCAGCTTTCGCTTCATCGGGAAAGCCGGTGACTTTCATCGCAAGTTGGGTTTTTTCTTTCTGCGGGTCGAGTGTGAACTCCATGCGCGCGAGAAAGGTTCCGTCTTCAGGCTCTTCGGGATTGTTGAAGAGCGTGGGCAGAACGGCCAGGCGCGAGCACGGTTCGTATTGCAGAATCTCCGCTTCTACAAGTTGTCCCTCTTCGCTTCGCGCGCGCATTTTTCCGCCGACACGCGCGTCATTTGAAGCCCAGCGGTTGCCGTCCCATTTTGTGGTATATTTCGGATCCGTCAGCGCGAGCCACAATCTCTCCGCTGATACCGTTGTCGTAAAGTTTAACGTGAAGGTGTGCATGGGGGGTGTTACTTCTTCAACAGTGGTAAACGCCTCGACTCTCGTAGTAGTGCCCTGCTATTCCTAATCTCTGATAGTGAGTCCGCGTTTCTTGTCCACCGACGGACTGCGAACCCGGGCTTCTTCCGCTCTGCCGCAAAAACATCGAGCAAAACCTCACACGCAGATTTCGTGTACTCGCGAACAATCTCTCGCTTTGACGAGTCCTCGTCCATCCAACTCGGGGAGCAGTAGTTCCCAAGGTCGGCGCTAAAGTCTCTGCCTGTTTCGGCGTACCGTTGCCTTAACATTTCGCCCGCCGTATAGTAGACAAGCCATTTCGTGAGTGCATCTCTGACGCCGTAGGGTTCAGCCTCTGGTTCCTTCGCAATTCGCTTCTCCTCTTCGACAACTAGTTCTCCGCGATAGTTGGAATAGAATTCCTCTATCTCCTCGCAAATGAACCAGGTTCCACTCAATACCTCGAACTCGGCGTCTGTCAGGGTCTCGCACGTTTGGACAGAGTCGCCAAATACCTTGCAGTATCCTTTTCCATTATCGGTGTCGTACAGGTAAGACGGCCCCCCGAACATATCAATTGGTCCGAAGCGGAACGCATGAATCGTCCTGGCAAAAGTGTCCAGTTTGATTACGATCTTGTTTTGCCTTGCATCTTTATCGCGTTTATTTTGGTACCAGTACTTCTTCCCCTTTCGCGAAACACGCTCAAAGCGGCGCGCCAAGTGGAGTTGAATCGGATCTGTGCTGCGGAAATCAGCAATCTTGACGGGATTCTGCGTGTTGTTATATCGCGTCACCTTATCTAAGAAGTCGCGGTCATCTACGTTGCGTCGCACTGACACTTCTGTAACTCGAACAAGAACAAGCGCGTCTGCAGCGATTCCGTTTCGCTTGACAGCTTTCGCCAGAGATCTGACAGTCTGTGCCCCATTAATCACCGAGAATTCTCGGCACTGCAATAGGCGTTTGTCTGGCTCGTCAAGAATCTGAGTTGCCACGGCCGCAATTCCATTATTGTAGAAGAAGAAGCCTACATTATCTTCTATTGCCGTTTCCGCGATCTTCTTGTTCGTCCTGTTGTCGCCGAGATAGCTTCTGATGTTCAGGGAGAATAGCTTCAGACGATTTGGTTTGAACACTTCAGAGATTTGGCGCGCTTCTACGATGCCCACAAAGCAGCGTCTTCCCAACTCGTCTGTGTGCACGAGCCATGGTGTGTCTTTCTTTCCTTTATCCGTATGAAAATACAAGTTTATAGACGGTCTACTGTCCCCGATTAATGATTCCGCCTCCCGAAGCTTCTCGTTGAGATCGTTTTCGTCCAGAAAGCAGACCTCTGACCTGTCGAATGCGTCTATGATTTGCGATGATTCAATTCCTCGTGACTCCCGTTCTCTTATCGGCGCATTTGCACGTCCAAGCGTTACGAAGTGAAGATCAAATGTGTCGCTGTCCCAATCTATTAGGCTTAGTGCCTCACGAACCCTGCTATTTGTCTTCAAGAGTCCTTCGTCAGCCCTCTTAAGCCTGTTTAGCACCTCGCAGAAGGAGTCAAAGGCCTCTGGGTCTTCGGCAGGGTTCTTTGTACCGCGGGACTTCGCCTGTATGATTAGAACTCGATTGTCAACCTTTGAAATGAAATCGGCACCCAGATCTCCCGCGTCGTCAACGTGACAGACATTTATCTCGTCATCGTCGGGGACCAACTCCGGCTGTATTTGTGCGAGAATTGCCGTGACATAATACCTCGTCATCCAGTAGGACTTCTGCTTGTCCGGCAGCTCTGACATTGTCTTTCCAACTTGTTCTCTAACAAAATCGGCAAGTTTGTCACGAAAGATGGATTTTTTCGTCATTTCTCAATACATGAGTTGCGTTTCGGGGAATATGTTTGGCCCGCGAAAGGCGCTCGCCGTAGAGTTCGGTCAAGCGCTGTTTCAGGTCCGCAAGGATGGGTTTTAGGGTTTCGTTCAATTGTCGGTCGCCTTAATAGATCCTAACACAGGATGACAGAAGAAACGCCTTCAGCCTTTCTCACACATCCAAATCCGTTGCGTATTTCGCGTTTTTCTCGATGAATTCGCGGCGCGGCTCAACGGCGTCGCCCATCAGCATCGAGAAAACGTGATCGGCGGCGGCGGCATCTTCCAGCGTAACATTCAAGAGCGTGCGATTTTCGGGATCCATCGTGGTCTCCCAAAGCTGATCGGGATTCATTTCACCAAGACCCTTATAGCGCTGCACGGTCACACCCTGCGGTCCGTTGAATTCCTTTTCGACGATTCTGTTGCGCTCCACTTCATCCATCGCATAGCGTCTCTTCTTGCCCTTCCACACTCCGTAAAGCGGCGGCTGCGCAATAAACATTTTCCCCTGCTCAATCAACGGACGCTGATAGCGGAAGAAAAACGTCAGCAGAAGCGTGCGAATGTGCTGGCCGTCCACGTCGGCATCGGTCATGATGATGATCTTGCCGTAGCGGCAGCGCGACAGATCAAACTCTTCTTCAGTCGCGATGCCCGCGCCGATGGCGGTAATCAGTGTGCGCAATTCCTCGTTGCCGAGAATCTTGTCGAGCCGCGCCTTCTCGACATTGATAACTTTTCCGCGCAGAGGTAGGATTGCTTGAAATTCGCGATTGCGTCCCTGCTTTGCGGAGCCGCCGGCGCTGTCGCCCTCAACAATATAGAGTTCGGATTTGTCAATGTCTTTAGTCGAGCAGTCCGCAAGTTTGCCGGGCAGCGAGCCGGATTCGAGCGCGGTTTTTCTGCGCGTCAGGTCGCGCGCTTTGCGAGCCGCTTCTCGGGCGCGTGCGGCCAAAATACTCTTTTCGCAAATGCGCTTCGCTTCGTGCGGATGCTCTTCAAAATATTCGCCGAGCTTGTCGTTGACAACCTGCTCAACGATTCCTTTCACTTCGCTGTTGCCGAGCTTGGACTTCGTCTGCCCTTCGAACTGGGGCTCCTGCACGCGCACGGAAATCACACAGGTCAAGCCCTCGCGCACGTCGTCGCCGGACAGACTCATCTTGTCATTCTTGAAGAGCTTATTTTTCGCGGCGTAGTTATTCAGCGTGCGCGTCAGCGCGGCCTTGAAGCCGACTAAGTGCGTGCCGCCTTCAATCGTGTGAATGTTATTGACGTAGGTAACAATGTTGTCGGTGTAGCCATCGTTATATTGCATCGCCACTTCGACCGGCACGCCCTCGCGTTCAAGCTCGAAATAGATCGGCTTGCCTTGCAGCGCCGTGCGGTTTTCATCGAGATATTTGACAAACTCCGCGATGCCGCCCTTGAACTCAAAGGTGTCCTTCGCGCCGTCGCGCTTGTCTTCTGCGACTATTTTCAATCCGCGATTGAGATAGGCAAGTTCGCGCAGACGTTCGATCAGCGTTTCAAAATTGAAATCGCGCGCCTTGAATATCTGCTGATCGGGCATGAAGGTGACGGTCGTGCCGCGTCCGCGTGCCTTGCCGAGTTCCCTGACCGGGCCATCCGCAACGCCGCGGCGGTAAGTTTGCTCGTAGCGAACACCATCGCGCACGACTTCCGCCTTGAGCCACTCAGAGAGCGCGTTCACCACCGACACGCCGACGCCGTGCAGACCGCCTGAAACCTTGTAGGAATCCTTGTCGAATTTTCCGCCGGCGTGCAGCACGGTCATCACCACTTCGAGCGAGGATTTCTTCTCGGTGGGATGCATCTCGACGGGAATCCCGCGTCCTTTATAAATCACCGTGACGGAGCCGTTGGTGTTGACGATCATCTCGATTTCCGAGCAGTGCCCGGCCATCGCTTCGTCCACAGAGTTGTCCACCACTTCATAGACCAAGTGGTGCAATCCGCGCATTCCGACGTCGCCGATGTACATTGCGGGCCGTTTACGCACGGCCTCAAGCCCCTTGAGCACCGTAATAGACGATGCGCCGTAATCTTTGTTCACTTTGCTTTCAAATAATGTGTCGGACATGGTATCTATTCCCCAATTTCCAGGTAGTTTCTCACCGCACCAACAAAGTAGTTTGCGTTGTCTATGTGTAATTGAACTTCGTCTGCTGACATCTCTGCTTCGGACATGTAGTCACCGGAAAGGCGTGCGTTCTGCGCATCGAGCATGAAACGGTGCAGGGTTTCGGGTAGAATGCCGATGCGTGTGAAGTTTTCAGCGAAGGCTGCGATCACCGCGGAGTGTTTCTTGTACACCAACTCCTTCTGTAGCAGAGCTGCTTCTGCTGCATAGAACATTGCATAATATGCCCTCGATGCCGCGAAGTCTGCATCACCATCAGACAGTTGTCTTATCGCGCTCTTTATGCTGCGATCCGCTTTCTTAATCAATGCCGCTTGTTTGTTCGTCACAACCCTCGTCCCTCGCGATACGCGTTGATAATCACCGGCTCTTGCCGTGCTTCGTACTCTCTTTGAGACACGAATAGCGTATTAAGGACAACGGTATTATCTGCTGAAAGCTTTGCAGTGATTTCGCCGGTAGCAGCAATTTCTTTCAAGGGACGCACCTCCCCCTTAAGCACGACGAGCACATCAATGTCGGAATCGGGTTCCGCATCGCCGCGAGCTTGAGAACCATAGAGCACCAATTTCGCGAGACGATCCCCGTAATGAAGGGAGAGCTTCTCGCGCAGTTCGTCAAGAATGGTTTGAAGGTTTGGGTTGGTCATGAAAATACTCTCATCGGGCGGAGGCTATTGCGCCTCCGCCCGATGAGTTCTACGATATGATTCTACGCGATGCTGGCAATCTCTTCTGCTTCGCGCGTCAGCGCGACATTGCGTGCAGCATCATGCTGCCCCTCTCTTGCGGCTTCCATTTCTTCAATGCTCGGCGCAGTTTGGAAGTTTGCAAAGGTTACGGGGAAGGCGTCAATCTCTTCGATGGTTGCTTTGCCGACTAAGGATTGCAGGATACGGTTCATGCCGAATCCGCAGCCCGCGTGCGGCAGCGCGTGTGTGGAAACCTGCTCGATATAGGGCGCGAAATCGGCAAGCACGGAGGCTTCTACTTCGGCTTCCGACACGCTTTTCCCGGCGCGCGCAAACCACTCGAACCTGCGCGACACCAGATGCTCGAACATGATCGAATGTGTCAGTCGCTCTTTCAGAAGATCAAGCAGGTGCAATCTTACCGCCGCGCCGACGGATTCACCGGAACCCGGCAGAATCAAATCCGCGCTGTCAATTCTTCCTTTTCCGTCGGGGAACATGTTGAAGAATTTGATGACGCGCAATTCTCGACCTTCCAGCTCGGGATGTGTCCACATCGGATCGGGAAACTTGGTCAGGAACACCGGCCCGAACATCTCCGCGAGTTTCAATTCCTGCCAGTGCGAGAAGTCCTCGCCCCACTTGATGCTCTCCCCATCTTTGCGCAGCACATCAATCGCTTCGTCGTAAGTCAGCTTTGCGAACGGCGACGTTGCCCACTTCTGAAGTTTTTTCGCGTGCGCTTTGGCAATTCCCAACTCATTCGCGTGCGCGGCGATGTTTGAAGCTAAGGACTGCACGAAACCTTGAATCTCATGAAGCAGCGCGGCATAGAGTTCATTCTGCTCGCCGACGAATTCGATTTCATGCAGCGAAAACTCCATGCAGTGTCTTCCGTCGGAGGGATTGTGCCGCTCGCCTCGAAAACTTCTTCCCACCGTGAAGG
This sequence comes from bacterium, assembly GCA_020846695.1. Classification (GTDB taxonomy): domain Bacteria; phylum Electryoneota; class RPQS01; order RPQS01; family RPQS01; genus JADLDM01. Next base: position 9,270 of record JADLDM010000025.1, read on the forward strand.
TTTTCGGATAGAGGCCGAGCGCGCCTTCCAAGTGAAGCTGTCCGGTTTGTTTGAGAAAGACCGGCTGCGCGGCCCAATTCAGACTTGAATCGAGCGACGCTTCCATCAGAGAATCCACAAATTCGCAGGCTCCCGACGCGCGCACCATCGAAGGAACTTCGACATAGGTATATCCGCGCGCCCACCAATGACAAAAACTTGTTTGTGTGGAAAGGTGCCACAGCTTGATTTGCTGTTCGAGGGTCATGATCGTACTCCTTTGTTGAAACCGTTGATTGATTCGGTGCGGCTCTCTGTCCGCGCCATTCCGATTTTCCAAGCGGCGGCTCTCTGTCCGCCATTACTTTTCCGGTTTTCCGGAGCAGGATTCACCTGCGCTGTGTTTGCTTTTGTGGATACTCCTATGCTTCTAATTCCGTCATTCTCTGTAAGAACCTATTCAAGCGAGTCGAGAACCTCTAATGTGTCGTCATCTTGAGCGTAGCGAAGGATCGCCATCGTCCTTAATGACAATTACTTTGACAGGCCGCTTGCCCTCGAGGTATTCCTGCATGCTTGTTTGGAACGCGTTCTGCTTTTCTATCATTTCCTCTGACACATCCATCCCAACCAATAGCGCTTGTTCACCATGAAGCACTTTCGCCATGCCTTGCTGAATCTTCTGGCGCACCGCCTCTTCATCACCGTGCCCACGAGGAGAATAGATGCTACGCTTGAGGTGGGTCTTGTCAAAGTCATACCCAACTGCTTTCGACATGACATAGAGTAGTTCAATAAACAGCTCCTCATTACGATTTGTCCAGGCCACCAACTCGGCCTCGCTTGGATCTTGACTCGAAGAGTTCAGATTGTCTAGGTATGCCTTCCATGCGATAACGATGGCCTTGTCCTTCTTCCGCTTCGCAGGCCATAGTCGAGACGAGAAGAACTCCGTATCGATCATGTTGAGGGCCAACACATGCTCGTGTGACAGACGGGAAGCGCGTGTCGACATAAGTGTTCGAAATATCCAGAGCCTTCTCTCTTGCTTAATGCGATATCTCTCTATCCACTTCTGTGCCTGAACGGCCAACAAGGGAGCGATTAGCACCGCTAAGACTGTGATCCAATCGGACGGCGTCATGGTTGTATTCTACATTCGTTAATGAATCTGAGCGGTTGCAGAATGCCTCGCGGGATACGGGAGAAGCGGCATTTACTACGGTGCGATTGTGACCCGCATTGAGTCCTGCGCAGATTGTCCACGTTCATTGAAGGTGCAGATTGTAAATACGTATTCACCACTCGGCGGTCGCGTGATGAGAAAAGAACTCAGAGAATTGTATGAGTTCCTGTCTAAAATGTCTCGCTTTTCAACTGTTCCCACGAGATACACTTCAAGTGATGGATAGTGAAGCTCTTTTAGGATTATCCCGTCATGGTTCCAAGAGGTTAGGCAGAACTCAACCATTCCCAATGTCGGGCCATAATTCGACCAGTCTGTTCCCGTAAGTATCGGCATCTGTGGAACAAACACGGAGTCACGTTCCTGATAAACTCGATGCACCTGCCGAGGCTGGCTTGTCCATTCCGACCCGTCACCTGCCGTTACAACAACCCAAATGCTGAAGTCTGCGGCGTTTGGGTGTGTTGGCATATCAAAAGTGTTGGAAGTCGGGTAAAACGTTCCTCCGCGCTGTTGGACATTCCCATAAATGTTGTGCCACTCTTGCGCACTCACCGCACCGCCCGTGATGTTCGTGACAACGTGCATTGTCGGATTAGTCAATTCCCACTCTGAGTTGCAACTATCAGAATGCCACCCCCCCATGATTACATATTCTTGACCAGTAGAGAATTCTGTTATGAATACACCCTCTTCCGGCTCGCTGTCGTTGCTTCCTTTGTCACATGAAGTGAGCACGATGGATACCGTGCATATGACCAAAATCGTTAGGCTCGTTCCCCTCATCACTCCTCCTTGTGGTAGTATGCCACTCTTGTGATTTGCTTGCCTGGCCAGACTCTACAACTCCACCTTCTCCGCCCGACTCCAGATGTGCTCGAATTCCTGCGTGACGGCTTGACCGTAAAGCGTGTTTGCGCCTTTCACTTCAAGCTGCAAGACCTGCGTGCCGAGTGTGTAGTGTGGAAAGAAGGCCGAGACAATCGCGGTTTCGCCGGCCATGTGCATTCGGTTTTGTTTGTAACTGCCAGCTCGGCTTTTTTGAACGTGATTGTGTGGTTCATCTGCCCCATGGCCGGAATCTTCCAAATCTGATAAATATACGGAATTTCAACCTTTTATTACAACTGCGGGCGGGCGGCCCGAGCATTGCTACTATAGTTAGTAGGGATAGCCGACATGCTGTCCATTGCACCAATAACCTCCCCGCTCAGGAGACAAGATGTCCAGTTCAACCCAGCAACTTACCCGCAGCCGCACCGTCCAAATCTGGGCCGGCGCCGTCGCGGTCGTGGTTCTTATGGTTTTGGTTTCTGGACACTTACTAACCCTGAGAGATCGCACTCTGGTGGCGGCGGCGGTGCGTGGGGCAGACCAGTTCAGATTGGCACTGGCAGCTTACGAATTGGATTACGGGACTTTCCCTGCGGATTCCCTGGATTGCTCAGACGCTTTGCTGGATGAGCTTCGTGATCCCGCTGGCCGCGCCTATCTAAGGGGTGGCGATTCGCTCGAGTTTATCACCTTCAGCTATACGCCTGACGAAGACGGCCAGGGCTACACGATTGTGATTCACGCTCGGGACAGGAACAGCACCCCGGTCGAGGCGAATCCCTACAAGACGATGGTCCGCGCAAGCTGATTGCTTTCCGGTTCCCCTTCTCCGTTCACGGGAGCCTGTCCTGTATTGGAAAGGGGTTAGGGGATGGGGTCACTATCAAGTTGTTGCACTCTGCACACGCACTGTCTTGCGGAGTATGCGGTTTCGTTCTTTGAGCGACCAGTGATCTTGAATAAAAACAGCCGTAACGGTTGTGGCACCGCGCTTGCCTTTCCTCTGGTCAAGCAACTGAGGAAAAACGGCCATGCGGAAGCAGCGCGGATTCACACTGGTTGAACTCTTGGTGGTGATTGTGGTGCTGGGAATCATCGCCCTGATCGCGATGCCGCGCTTTCTCGAGGCGCGGGATCGCGCGAGCGTAACATCCGCTGTTGCCGACGTGGATCACTTCCGCAAGGCGCTTGCGGTCTATGAAGTGGATTACGGCACATTCCCGGCAAGTAATTTCGGCAGCGTCGCGGGGATCGCGGGAGCGCTGGTGGATCCTTCCGGCAATGACTACATGATTCTACCTGATGGACAGAACTTTACAGCTTTCACCTATACACCCATTAACAACGGGGAGAGCTACCAAATAGAAGTGACCGCCACAGATCATAGGAGCACACCGGTAACTGCCGACCCCATGGGTACGGCGGTGCAATAAGTCCGCAAGGGACATGTGCCGGGAAAATAGATGGCCCGGACTGTCTAAAAAGATTGGCGGCCCCTTTATGGGAGCCGCCATTTTTGCTCTCGGGATTCCGGTTCCCCTTCTCCGTTTACGGGGAGCCTGTCCTCGTAAAGAAAGGTTAGGATGGGGGTTACTTCAGATACACCGCTTTCTTCACCTCGCGCATCTCGCCCGCAACCAATTCAAACAGATAGACTCCTGCCGCGCAGTCGGAGCAGTTCCAGTTCAGATGATGGACTCCTGCGCTCGCGTTGTCGTCAAGCACCCGCGCGACCTCTCTTCCCAAAACATCGTACACAACAAGTCGCGCACGCGAATCTTTCGCGAGTGAATACCCAATTCCGATTTCGCCATTGAAGGGATTCGGATAGAGCGTGTTCAATCCGAAGTCATGCGCAACCGGAGTTGTCGTGGCATCATCAATAATGTAGCCACGCCCCGATAGAAATACGGTGTCTGGGCTGCTCGGGGCATCACTTGTGATGATTGCATAGCCTTGATAGGCCTGGGCCGCGCTAGGTGCAAACCCAACGACCGACGTGTGTATCTCGCCCGGTAGCAACTCGACATTAATCCACTCGGTTCCACTGAATCCTTCTCCAATTACCATGACAGCTGGTGGAAACAACTCTGGGAATCTCAGGGTATGATTGCCTGTGTTCTGCAGTCGAAGCTGAACAGTGCTGTCTTGGCCAACCTCAACCGTGTCAAAGTCAATATTCAGGGGTGTAATTGTCAACTCGGGCGCGTTCAGCGACCGGTCAGAACGGAAATAGGAATACTGATTTCCTGATCCGCGCACCACCATGTGTCCGTAGTTCAATCCGTCAATTGCAAACGCGGGTTCTGTTTGCGCATCAGCGTAGATTAGCTCCGCCGATGCCAGCCAGTGGTGTGTTAGATAGGTATTCCCCGTATAGAGATTTCCGCTCATTTCAAGCCACATTGAGTATGCGGTGCCGTACGTGTCGTGAGCGATCGTCGGTGCCGCGCCGCTGAGAGTGTCAAGCCCGATGTGTGAAATTGGCATCCCAAATGTCCAATCGCCTTCGGGATGTCGTTCATGACGATACACTCCGCCAGGCATTCCCCAACCGTTACTTCCGGAACTCACCGCGTGAACCGTGCCATCACTGTACACGGCAACATCTCCCGGATAGCTTTCCGCCTCTGGAACTTGAAGTTGCGTTACCACCCAATTTGTTCCGCCCAATTCTCCATTCGTCGCGTGCTTTGCGTAATATCCGCCGAAGTCTCCGCCCCTGAACACGACATGCGCCGCGCCCTCTTCATCTACTGCAGTTCTTGGTGACGCGCCCAATCCGAAACTTCCGATATTCGTGGGAATCGTGCCGACGATCCACTCTAATTCGTTCCACCATGCACAGCGCAGCGCATAGGATTGCCCCTGGTCTGCAACCCACACAACATAGAGCGCGCCCGAGGAATTCCCCGCAATGTCCGGCGTATGCGCGGATTCGCCTGGTGGACTGACGATGCCGTACATTCCGGAGTCGGCTGCTCCGAACCAGACTCTTCCGTTCTCTTCCCAAGTCACAAGCAAGTCAGAGCTGCCCAACTTGATGGCTATCGCTTGATCCGCGATTGTTCCGCTGCTGTCCGGATCGTTGATCAACTCACCATCCGACCACGGCTGATTAATTCCCTTTGAATAGTACAGCACCTGATTCCCGTTATGCGTCAGTAGGTGCACTGTGCCATCTTCATCCGCCGCGAGCGATTTGTTGTTCGTGCTCGTGACAAAAGGAAGGGCCGCGGGTGTCCAGTCCATCGTTGGATGAGGTATCCAACATGGAGCATCCGTGCAGAAAATTGCATTATCAACCGTCGCCGTATCGGCAGGGTCCGTAATGAGAGTAAGATTAAACTCGTTTGCCCCCCCCGAAATGATGAGGGTTTCCGTGCGCCAATAGCGCTCTTGGCCCGGTACACATATCCGAAGCCAATAACGCCACGGTTGTGGAGGAGGAACAGAGAATCCCCACCCGGGATCTGTAAAGAATGCTCCTGCGCCAATGCCCCCTGCTGATTCGCCGTTCATCCCGAAAGAGCAATAATTGGGTTCGGGGATGGGTGATAACTCACACGGAGGAAGGTCTGTCGAATCGGGCCCGTTTCCGTTGCCATCCCAAAAGATTTCTACCACTGTGCCGTCGGGCAGCGGGTTTCCGCCAACACATTGATCCGTCAGTGGACCTTGAGCGCCAAGGTAGGAGAAAAATACAGTAAACTGCGCATTCGATATCCCGACACTCCCGAGAAAGACCAAGAGCATGATGAGCTTCTTCATGGCACCCTCTCCTTTGATTTTCGTTTTTCACCTCAAGAATGAACCCGACTTCTACGGCGCCATCTTCACCGAAGTCTGTTCGATGTGCGGACTTTCTGACCACGCAGTGACGGTGGCAGTTGCTTTCGGCACGGCCAATCTGCGCCGCACCTCTTTTATTTCAAGATAGCAAGTATCGGTTTCGCAGGTTTTGTGTGTCCAGTGCGCGTCGAGCATCAGGCAGAGTTGTCCGACATTCACGCGTGTCGTGTCATCGCGCGATTTCGTCGTCCAGCAGCGCGCAATCGAAGTCTGGCTGATCCATGTGTATTTCGTCTCCACTTCCACATGCAGCCACGGCACAACCTCTTCATTCCCCCTCGCTTCAGCGGGGGGGTTAGGGGGGGTCTCCTGCGCGAGAAGCGGCGTACAAAGTCCCAACATCAGTATGAATACTCTAATCATCTTCACCTCACGGAGTCATGTCTATCAAAACTCTTATCAATCCCAGCACCAGCCAAATCACAAAGAACCACAGCCAGAATCTGCCTCTGCCGTATTGGCGTTCGCCTTCATCCACGAACACGCTGTACCGCATCTTCCACCACAGCATCGTCAGCCCGAAGCCCACAACTCCCAGCACAACAAAGATCAGCAGATTGCCTATCGTGTCGTGATCCACTACCTATGCTTGTTGTACTCCGCCAGTGCTTCCGGCAGCAACTCTTCAAGCTGCTTAATTCTCCGGTCGTCGGTGGGATGCGTAGATAGAAATGCCGGCACGCTTCCGCCCGCACCCTTGTAGTCCTTGAAGCATTTCCAGAAGGCGATGGCTTCACGCGGATCATAACCTGCACGCGCCATATACATCAGGCCCATGCGGTCCGCTTCCAATTCCTGCGAGCGTGAATGCGGCAGCGCTCTTCCGAGGGTCGTTCCCGCTCCATAGGCAAGCTGTGCAAGCTGCCGCGTCTCTTCGCTCTTTTTGGACAGTGCGACATCCAGCGCAACACCACCCAATGCGGTTAAGAGCTGCTCGCTCATTCTTTCGCCGCCATGCCGCGCCGTCGCGTGCGCAACTTCATGCCCCATCACCGCCGCAAGCCCGGCTTCATTCTTGGTGATCGGAAGAATCGCGTTATAAACTCCGATCTTTCCGCTCGGCAGACAAAAAGCATTCGGCTCGTCGGACTTGAAGCAGACATATTCCCACTGCGCATTCTGAAGCCTTACCACGCTTGCAATCTTTCGCCCGACCTTCTCGACTAAAGCCTGTTGATCGGGATCATTTGTGCGCGGCGTATTTTGTTTGATCTCTTGAAATGCGGTCAGCCCGAGTTCCGCCTCCTGCGACGGCGTGACCAGCATTAGTCCCTTGCGCCCCGTCTCTGGATTTGTGTAGCATGTTACGGTCAACGCCAATACAAACAGCGGCGCGGCGAAAAGCAGAAATCTTCTCATAGCAATCCTTCTGTCGTTGAATCTCTCGTTTCCAGATAGAGACGGCCGGAGGCCGCCGCTAGTAGAAATGATTTCAGGTTCCTATTTCACAAATATCTCTTTCACCACACCCTTGCCCACCACCTGCTCAATTCGTGCGAGTAATTCCGGTTTCATTTGGTGGAGTGTTGCGCGCCACACGTCATGATCGCACTCGACGAGCAAGCGTCCGCGCTCGAATCCGATCACGCGGCTGTATTTCGAAATCTGCTCGCCGACTATCTCGTCCCACTTCTCTTCGATGTGGGCCTGCCGCATCCCGCGCTGATATTTCTTATCGCGCAGAACGGAATTGAGCAGTTTCTCTATGGGAGTAAATCTCATCTGGAGTAATTTACTTAACTAAACGCCGCTTTTCAAGCGGGTTCTCCATCTCTGTTTCCCCTTCTTCTTGAAGAGTAACACGGTTCCGATCAGCGCGGCGCCAAAGACGATAATTCCGTCCAGACTTTTGACGCGCAGTGCCTGCAAACCCTCGACAATCCCCCACAGCATGGGCAGATAGAGCAGATATTCCGCCGGTCGGCGCTCGCTCTGTAACATGATCGCATAAAATGCCAGAAGCGCCGTCCCCGGGGAGATTCCGATCAGCGCACCATGCCCGAAATTGTCCGCCACCCATGTGTGACCAAGTAACAGATAGATCATCAATCCGATTCCGAACAGATTGGCCGGTTCGCGGGTAATCGCGAAGCGGCAGCCCTCCCCACGAACCGACTCCAGCACGATCAGCCCCGATTGCACAAAAAACAGCGCCGCCATGCCGTATGCATAGGGCCACATCTGCGGCCAGTAAAGCAGCCCACTGATCACGCCGGGCAGGTCCCAGAGCATCGAAAGCGCCCCGCCAATCAGCAGCGCGCCAATCCTTTCCCGCGGCCTCCAAACCATCGCCACCCATGGAATCAGCGCAATCAGGATTGCCGGCCATTGCAACCACCCGACCTCCGCCCGGCACTTCTCCAGCACAATCCGAAATCCATCCGCCGTATAGAATAACCAGTCCATATGCTACTATATGTTGTACTCGCGGCGGCCTCTGGCCGTCTCAACACGAGTTTTTTCAGATAGTTGAGCGTGTCGCAAGCTCTTGACTTTCTTGCTCTTGACCCTTGACAATTCAATTTCCACGCCGTATATTACCTTCAATTCGCCTATGAGCGAAGGGAGATGTGACGCGTAGTGCCATCGCAAGGGCAGGCTGTGAAGCCTGCTTTTTGTTTCAGGTCGCATCGGGGAATATCTTGATGCCATAGCCCAACACGTTTCCGTTCTCGTCACTTGCAATCTTATGTCGTAACTTGTCCCAGAAGGCTGAAACCGCCGGTGTTTTCGCTTCTACACCATCCAGTCGTGCAACCAGTTCCGATCTGAACTCAAACATCGCGTTCCAATGCATTGGGTTGCAAATCATATCGGCAACCTCAAGGCCCTTTCTGCTCTCTTTCTTGGATACCACCGTTAGTTCTGCCGACTCAAGTCTTTCCTGAACTTGTCGCGCCGAGATCGTTTGGAATATTTTGCTGCCTTCGCTGTACACGCGCCGATACCACATTCCCAAACGTCTGTCTGGCTTCTCCCCGCGTGATTCAATGATGAGCTTTCCCGTGAACCTCGGAGCGCTGTCCGGATTCTCGCGGTCAAGCTTGAAGAGATGGAACAGCAATCGTTCAACATGGAATGCGACCAAGAGATGATACGGATCATGCAGCCATGTTGAGTACGTTTTCTGCATAGTCTCTTTGTCAATCGTAAGTGAAACAAGCTGACAGGGAAGTCCTGCGAGCATATCAAGAAACTCGCTCCAGAATGTCAAGCGAGCCGAGGGAGAGAATTGGCCAAAGGTTCCGATTCCTTGGGCGAATTCCGAGTAATGCAGTGCAATGTTCGGATCGCCGAAATGTCTGGCCTTCAGCGATTCCAACCTTGGGCACAACTCAGTCCACCAATGGTCACCACGAATCAAGAATCCCGCAATAGTCAAGAAACGCTCTCGGCTACGATTGTAGATTAGCTTTGGTGAAAACGTAGCGTGGCCGAATTCATCGAGATACAGATAGTAGACTCGGCTAAGCCGCCTTAGTTGTTCATCACTGATGGTTTTCTGCATAGATGTTTCCCATACGCACAACCCCCAGCGCCGCACGCCGGGGGTTGCTATTTACCCGCCAATGTTCTCGAACGAGTCTCTGCCGGTCTGGCTTCAGTTTAACCGAACCGGCATAATCAGCATCAGCAGGTCTTCAGCTTCTTCCTGCTCGGTGGGCTTGACAATTCCTGCCGACGTCGCGCTGCCCAATTCAAAGCGCACGTCCTGCGTATCAATGCGCTTCAGCATCTCGCTCACATAGCCCGCGTTGTAGCCGATGTCCATCGCGCTTCCTGAGTATTCACAGGGCACCGATTCAAATCCCTCATTGCCCTGTTCGATGTCCTCGACCTTAATTTGCAATTCCTGTTTGTCCAAGTGCAGGCGAATCTGTCGCGAAATCTCATTGGAGAAGATACTCGCGCGGCGCACGGCGGCAGACAGCGCATCAAGATTCACCGTCAGCACCTGATTATTCTGATCCGGAATCACAGCGTCATAGTTCGGATAGCGGCCCTCAATTAACCGCGTGATCAGCGTCGTGCTGCCCGCGCGGAATCCAAGCTGCGTACCCGCAAACCCGATTTCCATGTCGCCTTCGCCGTCGGCAATTCGTTCCACCGCGGACATCGCTTTCGCCGGGACAATCGCGTTATGCGCCTTACCCTTATATCCGTTCGACTGCACACCCATCTTCACCAAACGATGACCGTCCGTCGTGACCAAACGGAAATGCTTGTCGGACAGCTCCATGAAGACGCCGGTTAATTGCGGTCTGAGTTCATCCTTGGAAACTGCAAACAGGACTTTGCTGATCATGCGACGCAGCCTATTGCGAGAAATCTTGTACGTATCCGAATCGGGCATTTCCGGAACCGCAGGATAAACATCCACCGATTCCGCCGCGCATTTGTACTCCTTGCCTTCGGTATCCGTGATCGTAATCCGGTGTTCTTTCGTGGCTTCAATCGTCACCGTAACATCCGGTAATCCGCGCATCAATTCCAAAAATTTACGCGACGGTAACAGTGTGCGGCCGTCTTTCTGGCCCTGCACTTCCAACTCCGTCTGCATCGTCACTTCAATATCGGATCCGGTTAACGTCAGCTTGTTTCCCTTCAGTTCGGCGAGGAAATGCGACAGGACGGGCATCGGGCTCTTTTGCGGAACCACGGTCGAAAGTGGTGCGAGAGCTTGAGCAAGACTGCTTTGCGGTGCTGAGAATTTCATGAATGGTATTAGAGAAGAGATTAAAGAGATCGTAGTAGTAACAGAGCACGTGAATTCGTGAATAACCGTTGCAAGTTCAAGTAATCATGGAATCAGTCGAGTGTAGAGCGCCGTGAATGCTTTTCATTTTATCTTCTCTCATCCCCACACATCAGTGCTCAAGCGAAGTCATCCGCTCTCGCCAACACGGTATGTGAACAACTATCACGCAGTCCACAGCCTCACTCACATACTTATCCTCATCGAAGGTCCAAGCGAAAGTCTGCGTTCAAGGTCGGTCAGAGCCGTCGTAACATCTGCTCTCAATGCGGACTTCTGTTCGCCAATGGTATCACGCGCATGAATTACGGTGGAATGATCGCGCCCGCCAAAGAAATTTCCGATCGTCTTGAGTGAGTGATCGGTCATCTCGGTCATCAGATACATCGCAACCATCCGCGCGTGTGCGATTTCCTTCTTGCGCGACTTGCCGCGCAAAGAATCCACCGTCACGCGAAAATATTCGGCGACCGTTTCCTGAATCAACTCAACGGGCGGTCGTCCCGCGCGGCGTCCCGTCTTTTCCTGAACAACTCGCTGCGCAAGTTCAAGCGTCGCGGGCACTCTACCGAACTGACAATGCGCGACCAAGGCCGCAAACGCGCCTTCCAACTCGCGGATGTTGCTCGTGATGTGCGTCGAAATCAAATCGGCAACTTCCACCGGCAGCGGAAACTTCTCCTGAATCGCGCGATCCTGCAAGATCGCCAACCTGGTCTCATAGGTCGGTGGATTCACGTTGGTCACCAGCCCGGAATCAAAGCGCGAGATCAATCGTTCGTCAAACCCAGCCAATTCATGCACCGGGCGGTCCGAAGTCATGACTATCCGCCGCCCGCTCTGCTGCAAAGCATTGAAGGCGTGGAAGAACTCGATCTGCGTCCGCTCCTTGGTAGCAAAGAACTGAATATCATCCACCAAAAGCAAGTCCACGTTGCGATATCTTTCGGCAAAATCCGCAGCCTGATTGGTGCGCACGGCTTGGATGAACTCCTGGGTGAACCGCTCCGAGGAGACATACATCGCCCGGAACGCATCCCCCTTGCGCAGGCTCACCACGCGATTCCCGATAGCTTGCAGCAGATGGGTCTTTCCAAGACCTGTTCCTCCGTATATAAGGAGGGGGTTCCACAGCGTGGGCCTTGATAAATCAGAGATTGCCAAGCACGCCGCGCGTGCAAAGCTGTTGCAATCGCCTTCAACAAAGTTCTCAAATCTATATCTTGGATTCAGATTCGTCTCGGCCTGAACCGTCGTTCTTACGCTCACATGCCCGTTGGACGGAGCATCCGGGAGCGGCTTGGACAAGTCGAGGTGGCGCTGGCGCGGCACATGCTCCATAGATTGCACGCGAACACGCACGCGAATCTGATCCCCTGTAACTTCTTGAGCCACGGTTTCCAATCCTTGAACAAAGTGTTCTTCAACGAATTCGCGATGAAAATTTGACGGCGCGAGAAGCGTGAGAATGCGGTCTTCTAACTTTTCCGGCTTGAGCGTCTCGATCCAGGAGCTGAAGGTGGTTTCCGATACGGACGGTGCGACCGACGAGATGATGCTCTGCCACAGGTCGGTAGCCGCTGCGTAATCAACAGATGCCATGAAGATAGGGAAGTTGGATGGTCGGATTCAGCGAGGGATAGTAACAACCCGATGTGTTGGTAGGTTTAGCCAACTCTCTGTTTCAGAGGAAGATGCCTCTTCGCACATCGGACTCACAATATAACACATCGCTCGCCAGAGTCAACGGAATAACTCCTCTTTTCTTCTCGACTTACGAATCATAGAGAGTTGAAAATACGTGCTCTGTTGTTCTTTGATGAGTGCCAAAGGAGAGGCACGTCGCGAGGCATCGAGATTCGTCAATTTGCATCGTTGGTCTTGTGTGCAGGGAATCGCTTGCAGTGGGCAATCCCCTCCGCCTGAATCTTAGGGTGATCTAACTCTGACCCGCCTCCTATATTCGGCCTCAACTCTCACCCTAAATTCGCCAACACAACAGAAAAGACGTATTTACAAATACTTATGAATATTCCTGAGAGCGTCCGTCCCAATCCCCATCCCTTGCATCGGATTGCCTCTCATGCTTGTTTTTCCTATCTTTTCAGTTCCCCTGTAGTTCCCGCTGCCGTGCGCCGAGCGGGGATTAAGGCTTGGCGGTTCCCTGCCGGAATCTGATTCTCGCCGAGCCGGGTTAAGCACGAGACCTGAGCATACTGCACCCATCTTCCCGCGCAACCCGGCCGAAATCTGGGGACGGGAGTCACCTCTGTACACAATCAAACCAAGATAAAGACACATGAAGCGAACTTACCAACCCTCACGCCGCCGTCGTCGCAATCGTCATGGATTCCGCGAACGCATGGCGACCAAGAATGGCCGTGCCGTGCTCGCGCGTCGCCGTGCCAAAGGACGCAAGAGGCTGACAGTCTCGGATGAGCGACACTAAGTTCCGTCGGTCCGAGCGCCTTTCCGGTCGTTCGGAGCTGGGACGCGTGCGTACAGAGGGCCGACGACGGACACTTCCGGAATTGGTCCTTTTTTTTTGCCCGGACAGCCGGATCGGAAATTCGCCTGCGCCGCGACGCGCAAGGTGGGTTCGGCTGTCGAGCGCAATCGCCATCGCCGCAAGCTGAAGGAGTTCTTTCGTCTGAACAAGGAACTCTTTTCGGCTGACACTCATTTCTACGCGCTTTTCCGCCAACCGGTTGCCGACTGGCCCGACTTCGAGAAAAGACTGATTGCGCTGCTCGCTTCTCTGTCTTCCACAAGAAAAACGCAGTGAAAACCTCTTCTTCCCCCATCCCCCATCCCCCATCCCCTGCGGCGCGACTCGCAACGTGGCTCATCCGCGCCTATCAGGTGACGCTGGGTGCTCACTTTGGGGGCCGCTGCCGCTTCACGCCGTCCTGCTCAGACTACGCAGTAGAAGCAATTGATAAAAAAGGAATTGTCAGAGGTTCTGCGCAAGCAATCCGAAGAATCGCGAAGTGTGGGCCGTGGCACGCTGGTGGCTACGACCCCGTCAAGTAGTATTACAAACCCTCAAAACACAAAAACTTTGGAGCCGTTCCTCGGCCATGTTCGACCGTAATACCATCATCGCTCTCGTCGTCGTCGGTTTGATGCTCTTGCTCCTTCCGACCTACTACAAGTGGATCGCTCCACCCGCCCCCGAGCCGACTCAGACCACTCAAGCCCCGGCGAAACCCGCACCGTCTGACACATCGGTTGTAGCGGCTGCCTCGCCTGTCCCTGTAGGGATGGCTGCCGATTCTCGCCCCGATTCATCAACCATCAATCCGAAATCATCAATTGATTCTGCCCCCCTCCGCCCCTACGTCCGGGAACAGGTCCGAGTCGAGACGCCTCTTTATGCCATGACACTTGGCTCCGACGGTCGCATCTCTTCGTGCGTCCTCAAGAGCTATCAATACAAGAGCGGCGGTGACGTGAAGCTGCATCAGATTGCCGCCTCACTAGACTCCGCCATCGGATTCGTGGACCTCGATCTGGGCCCGCGCAACATCACCTCCCTGACAAACCTTTATTTTGAATCTTCCAAACCGCAACTGACGGTCACCACGGGCCGCGATTCCATTGAGCTGGTCTCCACCGACAATCAAGGCCGCAGACTCTATCTCTATTACATCATTGATTCCGAGCGTTACGGCTTTGCACTGAACATCAGAACCTCCGGCTACGTGCAGACCGACACACGCGAGTTCAATCTCTCGTGGAAGGGCGGCGTGCCTACCACCGAACCGGATCCGCAATCCGATCATGAATTCGGCGGCGCCTATGCGATGATCGGCGAAGAACTTGAGAACATCAGCCTCGGCAGCGATCCGAAGGCCGAAGTTGTCGCCACGGGCCGCACCTCCTATGTTGCCACGCGCTCGAAATATTTCATCGCCGCGCTGATACCGCAAGCTCCCGCCGCCGGCGCCGAGCTTCGCGCTTACACTCGCAATCCCTCCGACAAATACGTTCCGCATGTCTATTCGGCGACTCTTCGTATGCCGTGGGAATCTGTGGACATCGCGCAGCGCGTCGAAGTTTACTGGGGCCCGATCAAAGAAGACAATCTGAAAGTTTACGACGTCGGTCTCGAAGACACGATGAACTGGGGCTGGGCGATTGTCAAGCCGTTCTCGAAATCCGTCTTGTGGCTTCTGATCTTCTTGGGCGGCTTCATCAAGAACTACGGCATCGTTATCATCATCTTCTCTGTTGTGGTGAAGGTGCTCTTGTGGCCGTTGACGCGCAAGTCGCAAATTGCGATGAAGCGGATGTCCGCGCTGAAGCCCGAACTTGAAGAGCTGAAGGAAAAGCACGCGAAGAATCCTGCGGCTTTGAACAAAGCGATGATGGCGCTTTACAAGGAGCGCGGCGCGAATCCCGCGGCGGGATGTATTCCCATGCTCCTTCAGATGCCGATCCTTTACGGATTATTTATTGTATTTCGCTCGACGATTGAATTTCGTCAGGCGCCATTCCTTGGCTGGATTTCCGATCTGAGTCAGCCCGACTTTCTCTTTACTCTTCCCTTCTCTATTCCTCTTTACGGTGCGGGCGTTGGACTTCTGCCGATTGTGATGGGCGTTTCGCAATTCTACATGTCGCGTGCGACCATGTCGGATCCCAATCAGAAGGCCATGCTCTACATCATGCCTGTCATGATGACCGTGCTCTTCAACAACTTCCCCTCCGGTCTCACGCTCTATTACACATTATTCAATATTTGGGCTATCGTCGAACAACAGCTTATCAAGCTGCCCGTCATCGCCCCCGCGCAGTACACCATCGAAGACAAACCGCAGAAGAAGAAGAAATAGTTCTCTGTCTTCGTAGGGGCGGACCCGCGTGTCCGCCCGCGTCGAAAAACAACACTGCTCGTCATCGTACGAAACGCCGTAGTGCCGCACTGCGTGCGCTCCGGACTCTCTGAGAGATCCTTCCGCGCGCTGACGCGCTTGTCAGGATGACGACACCCGCAATGTCTGTTTGTCTTCGCGCCTTCGCTTTCGTAGGGACACGATACGCTTGCCCTCGAGAGGGTCGTGTCCGCGTAAGGGCCGTGTTCTCGCGGAATACACCCACGTCCAACGTGTCGTCATCCTGACGAAGGAAGGATCTCTCGGGCAAACACTGAGAGATTCTTCGCTACGCCAAGCCTTCGCTCAGAATGACGACAGGCTCGTGACTACCGGCGGCCCCTGTCCTCGTAAGGATCCGGCCGTCTGTAATCACGCGCAAATAATACCTTTCTAGCCGCGACCTCCCTGTCGCGGAGAAACACATTTTAACTAACGAACATCCTCCATGGCAATTCCAGACTTTCAATCAATGTTTCAGCCCACACTGAAACTACTCTCCGATAACGAGATATGGCCGAACACCCGCATCGTGGCCGAAATCGCATCCTCGATGAGGGTGACACCGGAAGAGCTTGAGGAACTACTTCCGAGCGGCAGACAGCCAAAGTTTACGAACCGCGTGTACTGGACCCTCGTGCACCTGACGAAAGCAGGACTGCTGGAACGCATTGGGCGCGGGCAGTACAGAATCACGGAGCTTGGCCACAACACCCTGACGCAACAGGTGAGTCGGATAGACCTTCGTTATCTGAAGACGCTCGACAAATACAAGGAATGGCAGAACCAATTCGGTGCAGGCGAAGATGAGGGCGAGACAACGGACACACAAGTCACAACAGAGTTGGGCACACCTCAAGAGCGGATGGATCACGGTTATACTCAATTCCGCGCCGCGCTTGCAGACGAAATCCTCTCCAAGGTGAAGTCTTGCTCTCCTCGATTTTTCGAACGCCTTGTTGTCGAGTTGCTCGTGAAAATGGGCTACGGTGGTTCCGTAGACGAAACGGCTCGCGTTGTCGGCAAGTCTGGCGACGGCGGAATTGACGGCATTATTAAGGAAGACAAACTTGGGCTTGACATCATATACGTTCAGGCCAAGCGCTGGGAGAACCCTGTCGGGGCAAAAGAGGTAAGAGATTTCTCGGGCAGCCTCGACTATCACGGCGCAAAGAAGGGCGTGTTTATCACAACCTCGGACTTCACGAAGGACGCACGCGAGTACGTTACAAGAACGGGCGAGAAGAAGATAGTCCTGTTGACAGGCTTCGAACTTGCTCAACTCATGATAGATCACGACATCGGTGTCAGCACCGTAACAACTTATTCCATCAAACGAATTGATTCGGACTACTTCGAAGAGTAATCCCATGTTCCCCGACGACAAAGACCACACACACGACACACCGGACGAAACACCGGAAGACCTCACGCAATCTTCCAGCTTCAACTCTGTCCTGGATAGGATCCCGGTCGAAGAAACGCCCGCACCGGAAGAATCCGAAGCTGTAGCGGCTGCCCCTGTGGCTGCCGACGCGGAACCAGTTTCATCCCCCATCCCCCATCCCCCAGCCCCTGCGGCACAACAGGAGAATCTCGTCACGCTCGAAACCTCGATCCGCGCACTTGATGCAGGTCACATCGAGAACGGCAAGCGGAATTACAAATCGTTTTGGGATGCCGCTAAACTGGTCGGCGCGCTCTTCAAGACACTGAGGCCGCTGCCCTATGATGATCGCGAGCGGTTGTGGATGGAATTTTCCGCGCTGTGTGATGACGTGCGCGCGCAGCAGACGCACGAAAAGGAAGAGCTGAAGTTTTCATCTCACGAACTTCGCGCGGAACTCGAAGCGAAGATTGCCGCCGTGCGCGAACAGGCTCAGGCCGCGACCAAAGCAACCGAGTTCAACACCGTCACCTCGGAGCTTGCGAAAATCCGCAATGATTTCACCGCGAAGCAGGGTGTTGAGCCCAACATGCTTGCGCGCGATCGCGAAGCGTTGTGGAAAATCTGGAAGGCTGCCGATGATGAGGTCTGGTCGCGCCGCACAACGTTGCGCAAAGAAAACTACGAGCAGGGCAGGATATACTGCGCGCAATTTCTCGAAATGGCCGAGCAGGGCGATCCCATTGAGTGCCATAAGAAGATCAAGGAACTCCGCCCGTGGCAGCGCGACGTGGAACTGTCACGTGAACAAAGAGAAGAAATCCGCAAGCAGCTTGATCTTGCATGGGACAAAGCCGCCGCGCGAATTCAGGAACAGCGCGCCGATCGCCAGAAACACTTTGAAGAGTGGTCAGAGAAGGCCGAGGGCTTACTCGAAGAGTGGCAGAACAAGATTGAGAAGATGCGCGAATTTCGCGGCAGGCTGCTTGAGCAGATCGAGCGCCTAAACGAGATGGAAGCCAATGCGCGCACAGATGAGTTTGCCGATCAGGTTGCAGGTTGGAAAACCGACAAGCAGCAGAAGCTCGATCACGTCGCCGACACGATCGCGCAGCTTGAGCAGAAGATCGAGTCCGTCAAGAAGCGGCTGAAGAAATAGTTGTGTCCGTTTCCTTCGACACGATTTGCGCAATTTCGACTCCGCCCGGCATCGGCGGCATCGCCGTCATTCGACTGTCCGGCCCCGATTCATGGCGAATTGCTTCTGAAATATCAGGTCTCAGGTCTCAGGTCTCAGGTCTTCTCCCGAACTCCGTCCACTTCTCGCCCCTTCATGACGACGGCGAGTTGGTGGACGAAGCCCTGCTGACATTTTTCCGTGCGCCGAAATCTTACACGGGCGAAGACGTCGTTGAGATTTCCTGTCACGGCGGCGGCTACGCGGCGAAGCGCGTGTTACATGTTGTGTTGAAGAATGGCGTCCGACTTGCTCGTCCCGGTGAATTCACCGAACGCGCTTTTTTGAATGGCAAGTTAGACTTAGCGCAAGCCGAAGCGGTTGCCGATCTGATACATGCGCGCAGCGAAAGTTCCGGCAAGATTGCGCTTCGTCAATTGGAAGGAAAACTCTCGGCGCTGGTTCACGACATGCGCGCGAAGGTTCTTGATTTACTCGCGCTGCTGGAACTGGAGTTGGATTTTTCTGAAGAAGATGTCGAGTTTCAAACGCGACAAAGCAGACTCGAAACACTTGCCTCTCTTCAGGAGCAGATCCGGTGCTTATCAAGCACTTTTTCGCGGGGAAGATTTGCGCGCGAAGGTTTGCGTGTCGCGATTGTCGGCGCGCCGAACGCGGGAAAGTCAACACTTCTGAATCGCATCGTCGGCGATGATCGCGCAATTGTTTCACCAGAACCCGGCACCACGCGCGACGTAGTCGAGGCGCATATCGAACTCGGCGGAATCGAAGTGATCTTTCAGGACACTGCCGGCCTGCGCGAAACAAATCACGCCATCGAGTCTCAAGGCATTCTCCGCACGCGCAGAGCCATCGAAAGGTCCGACTTGGTTGTTCTGTTGATTGACGCTGCCACGAAGACGATGCCCGACACGGAAACGCTTGAGATCATGCAATCGCGCGAAGTGATCACGGTATTCAACAAGTGCGATCTGGCTCCGGTGGCAGAAAACATTAGTGGAATTTCCGCAAAGACCGGCGAAGGTGTCGAAGAGTTGCTGCAACAAATCTCAAGCTGGTCGCATTCGGAAGACATTACCCGGGAGGAAATTGTCATCACTGAAGCGCGCCACTTCAATGTGCTTACGAGGGCGAGCGATAGTCTTTCCAGAGCGACGGCGCAAATCACTCAATCCGTTCTGATGGCTTCGGATCTCCGCGATGCAGCAAATGCGCTTGGTGAGATCACCGGTGAAACCATCGGCGAGGAAATCCTCGATAGAATCTTCTCGAAATTCTGTATTGGCAAATAGCACGAAACGTATGAATTTGTCTCTTCTGATCTTTGATTGTGACGGCGTCTTGGTGGACAGTGAGTGGCTGGTCGCGCGTGTTGAGGTGGAAACTCGGGCCGAGTTCGGCCAACAGATTTCGATTGAGGAATACATCCGCCGCTACGTCGGCATGTCCACGCGTTCCGATGAATACCTCAACAGCTTTGCAGGGTTGCCGGCGAATTTTCGTGACATCCTGAAACCACGCGTCGCCCGTGCTCTTCATGAAGAGCTTGATGCAATTCCCGGCGTTGCAGAAACGCTGGCGAGATTGAACGGCACACCCAAAGCGATTGCTTCGTCGAGTTTGCCAGAAGAAATCGAGATGATGCTGAAGCGCACACAGCTCTTTCATCATTTTGAAGATCGCATCTTCTCAGTTTCGATGGTGGGCAAGCCGAAGCCTGCGCCGGACATATATATTCATGTTGCCCAGCATTTTGGAGTCGTAGAGGAAAAGTGTTTGGTGATCGAAGACAGCGTGGTCGGCGCTACTGCTGCGCTTTCCGCGGGCATGACGGTCTGGGGTTTCACCGGCGGCCGTCACATCGCACCCGACACTCCGGAGCGTCTGCGCAATCTCGGCTGTCAACTTGTCTTCAAGGATATGCTTGAGCTTCCCAATCTTCTCCGCATCCATATTTCATAATTCATATTTTCCCCCACTCCCATGCCCGAACTCGAACACTACAAGTACCGCGGCGCGCGCGCGCTGGTTCTGATGCACGAGCAATTCATGCTCGATTTCTTGGATATCTGGTGGGCCGCAAAGTCCGCCGAGATCAAACTTCCGCCGACGAATGACGACGATTACAAATCGCTCGATCACCTGCTCTATCACGTGCTTCGTGCCGCGCGCGGTTACATGACGTGGATGTGCGAGAAGTTGAATCTTCCCGATCCGCATATCAATGAGATTCCCGCAGTCGAGAAGATTGAAGATGAATGCGACGAATTTCTTGAGCACCTTCTGGAGAAGTGGCGCGAGCCCCTGACACAGATCAACGAGCAGCAAATGGATGCCGTGCATAAAGCGCGGTGGGGCGTGGACATGTCCATCGAGTCCATGCTTGAACATGCCGTAATGCACCCGCTGCGGCACTCCTTTCAATTGGAGGAGCTTCTCTCGGATCAGGCGCCTGAATATTTAGAATAATCACACATAAATCTGGGGTAACGGATGAAGGTATTGCTGAAGTGGCTGGGAATTATCCTGGCCGGAGTAATTGTGTTGCTGCTCATTTTCGCGGGCTATGTCTATTTCAAGTCCGCGAGTATGTTGAGCAAAACTTACACGCACATTCAGGGAAAGAACATTTACGTACCGAATGACAGCGCGACGGTTGCTCGCGGCGAGCATCTTGTTCATTGCATAGCCGGATGCGCAGGCTGTCACAATCCCGATCTTGGCGGATATTCGCAGGACATGATGCCGTTCATGATGTTCAATACTTCGAATATCACGTTTGGCAAGGGTGGATTACCGGCGGACTACACGATTGAGGATTTGGATTTGATTGTGCGGCACGCGGTGAAGCGCGACAAGACCGGAGTGTTCATCATGCCGAGCTATCATTACAATCGCATGGCGGACAAAGACGTTGCGGCAATCTACGCGTATTTGAAAACCGCGACAAAGGTTGACAAAGAAAGTCCAGCTCTTGAGCTTGGGCCGATCGGGCGGATGGTATTATCACAAGGCGGGCTCATAGCGCTGCCCGAGGTAACGGATCACAGCTATAAGCCACCGCTTGAAGTGGCGCCCTCTGCGACGCCACAATACGGAAAGTATCTCGCGGAAGTCGCATGCATCGGCTGTCACGGTCCGAAATATTCCGGCGGACCGCTTTTTCAGGGTGATCCGAGCTGGCCGCCCGCGTCGAATCTCTCGACGACGCTCAAGAAATACACGCAGGAAAGTTTTCAGGCATTTCTATTGACGGGAATTCGTCCCGATGGGACGATCGTGGATACGGTGGCGATGCCGATTCGCGATTTGAAACACGCAGACAGCTTGGAGGTATCGGCGCTTTGGCAGTATCTTAGCGCTTTGCCACGGGAGGAAACAGGGAAGGCGACTTGGTTGAAGGAGGCCGGGATAGAGGAGTAGGCGGGGGTCGAACTGGAAGCACCAATATACGCATAAACTTGTCGAAGGTCAATTTGCGGTCGCCTAAACAAAACAAGACATTGCGAAAATAGTTCATCGCGCGCGAGGACTTTCATTCACAAGGTCATGTTTCTTCATGCTTAAGAAGTCCTCTTCCGATGCTGATTAGATTTTTAAGGGATTTA
This sequence comes from bacterium, assembly GCA_020846695.1. GTDB lineage: Bacteria > Electryoneota > RPQS01 > RPQS01 > RPQS01 > JADLDM01. Next base: position 30,947 of record JADLDM010000025.1, read on the forward strand.
GAAATAGAAATTTGGCACGCGATGCGCAGAAAACTCTGGCCGGATACGCCGCCAGAGTTGGAGGAGGCCGAGCGGCTAAGGGCGAAACCGAGCTACTTGATCTGGGTTGCTGAACAAGACGCCGATATCATCGGCTTCTTGGAGGCGCAGACCTGCAACCGGGCGGACGGCTGTGTGTCCGACTCTATCCTATATATAGAGGGCTGGTTTGTCGAGGAGCCTTTTCGCCATCAGGGTATCGGCAGCGCGCTGATGCAGGCCGCCGAAGAGTGGGCGCGCGCTCACAACATCCTCGAACTCGGGAGTGATGCTCTGCTTGACAACACCATCAGCCACCGTGCTCACAAGAAGCTCGGGTTTCATGAGGTGGATAGACAGATTAGTTATGCGAAGAAGTTGTAGGGACGCGATACGCTTGTCCTGTAAGGATCGTGTCCGTGTCCGCCCGTAGCGGCTGCCCCTGCTTGCCCTGTGTTAGGGTGGCTGCCGACGCCTCTCTCCTTTCTGTCATCCTGTGTAAGGAACTGGTTGCATACCCGATCATCACGCTGCAATGAGATCGTCATCAGCCTGCCTGAGTAGATCCTAACCCTCACAAGGACAGGCGCCGGATGACAGAACTCCGGAGGGGTCCTTCATTCCGCAGACTTCATTCAGGATGACAGAACATAGAATTTTCATACGCACATGAAAGCAATTACCTTCACACGCTACGGGTCGCCCGATGTGCTCGAACTGAAGGACGTCGAAAAGCCGACCCCCAAGGACGATGAAGTCCTGATCAAAAGTCATGCGGCCTCCGTGAACGCGGCGGATTGGCATCTCTTGCGCGCTGATCCATTTCCCGTGCGCTTCATGCTCGGACTTTCCAAACCGAAACCGAAATTTCAAATTCTCGGCGGAGACGTTGCCGGAGTGGTCGCGGCAGTTGGAAAGAACGTCACCGATTTCAAAATTGGCGACGAAGTCTTCGGTGAAACCTTTGATGACGGTATGGGCGGCTTCGCGGAATACACTTGCGCGAGGGCAAAGATACTGGTTGCAAAGCCGAAAAATCTTTCGTTTGAAGAGGCCGCCGCCGTTCCGATGGCCAGTGTGACTGCGCTATTTGGTTTGCGTGACGTCGCCCAACTCAAGCCGGGACAAACGGCGCTGATCAACGGCGCCGCCGGAGGTGTAGGAACTTACGCGATTCAAATTGCGAAAGCTCTCGGCGCGGAAGTCACAGCAGTTTGCAGCTCGCGCAATCACGATCAGGCCCGCTCTCTCGGTGCGCATCACGTCATTGATTACGCCAAAGAAGACTTCACAAAAAGTGGCAAGCAATACGATGTGATCTTCTCCGTCAACGGCTATCATCCGCTCGGCGATTTCAAGCGCGCGCTGTCCCCCAACGGAATCTACGCGATGGCCGGCGGCAACACGAAGCTCCTGATTGATATGATCTTCTTCGCACCGTTTCACACCATGTCCGGCAACAAAAAGATGAAGATGGTCGCCTCCAAGCCCAATCAAGCGCGTCTGCAAGCGGTAAAAGAAATGATCGAAGTCGGCAAGCTGCGCCCCGTGATTGAGAAAACCTATCCACTCACCGAAGTCCCTGACGCAATCCGCCATGTCGAAACCGGCCACGCGCGAGGAAAAGTCGTTATCGTCGTATGCTCCTCGTAATCATACTCTCGTCCGCGCTGATTCTGATCATCGCCTATCGGACGTACGGCTCGATGCTCGCGCGGCTCTTGCAGCTTGACGCGAACAAAAAAACTCCGGCGGTGGAGTTGCGCGACGGAGTGGATTATGATCCGATTGATTGGAAGGTTCTCTTGAGTCAGCACTTCTCCGCGATTGCCGCAGCCGGTCCGATTGTCGGGCCGATTGTCGCGGGTGCGATGTTCGGCTGGCTGCCCGCTTTGATTTGGATTCTGCTCGGCGCGATCTTCATCGGCGGCATTCACGACTTCGGTTCACTGGTTGCCTCGATTCGCCACAAGGCGCGCTCGATTGCCGAAGTAGTGCGCGAACACATGACGCGCAGAAGCTATCTGCTCTTTCTGATTTTCGTTTGGATTGCCCTCATCTATATTATTGTCGCGTTCACGGACATCGTCGCGGGAAGTTTCGTCGGTCAGATCACGCTGGAGAATGGGCAGGTTGTAAAGGGCTCCGGCATCGCTACGTCGTCGCTGCTCTATCTCGCGCTTCCGCTCGTGATGGCGTTTGTCCTTAGGTTCACTCGTCTTTCATTGCTCACCGTCACGCTGATCTTCCTTCCATTGGTTGGTTGCGCGATCTGGTTCGGTCAATACATTCCGATTGATCTACAAGCAATGTTCGGGCTTTCCGAAAACGGCGCGCACAAACTCTGGGATGTTCTGCTGCTGGTCTATTGCTTCATCGCCGCAGTCGTGCCGATGTGGTTACTGCTTCAACCTCGCGGACATTTGGGCGGCTTCTTCTTGTTCGCGGCATTGCTTGCCGGAGCATTAGGAGTTTTGTTCAGCGGCAGCGAAGTAAAATACCCGGCCTTCACGGGTTGGGAAGTTCCGATGGGCGCAGGCTTCGCGTCGCTCTTCCCGGTTTTGTTCATCACGATTGCGTGCGGAGCGTGCTCGGGGTTTCATTCGATCATCGCCAGCGGCACCAGCTCGAAGCAATTGCAATGCGAGCCCGATGCGAAAAAAGTCGGCTACGGCGCGATGCTTTTGGAAGCCATGGTCGCCGTCGTTTCGCTCTCCTGCGTGATGATCCTCTCAAAAGAAGCGGTCGCCGGACTGCAAGGCAAACCGAATTACATATACGCGCTCGGGCTTGGAAGATTCATGGAAGTCTTGGGCATTCCCGCAAGCTTCGGAATTCTCTTCGGGTTGATGGCCTTCACCACATTTGTTTACGACACGCTCGATGTCTGCACGCGTTTGGGCCGCTACATTCTGCAAGAACTCTTCGGCTGGCAGGGAACCTTCGGGCGATACGCAGCCACCGCGATCACGGCATTTCTTCCGTTGCTGTTCGTGATGCAGACTGTCACCGACGCAAAGGGCAACATCATTCCAAGCTGGAGAATCTTCTGGCCGCTGTTCGGCGCAAGCAATCAACTGCTCGCCGCGCTCACGCTGCTCGGTCTGACGGTCTGGCTTCATCGCACCTATCGCGCGCGCTGGGTCTGGACCTTGGTCGGCCTTCCCACAGTTCTCATGTATATCATGAGCAGTTGGGCTCTCTTGGAATTTGTCTCGCAAGGATTCAACACCGCGTCGGGATTTGCAATTCCGACTGCGCCCGTGCCGTGGGTTGCGTTGTTGCTTGTCGTCCTCGCTGCCCTGTTGTTGTGGGAAGCGATTAAAGTTTTTTCATCGAAGAATCCGCTGATACCCCAGCCCAAAGTTTCACTGTAGTGCCGCACTGCGTGCGCTCCGAGAATCTATGCCGATTTGATTGAATGACAGACCGACGAACGCCAACGGAACACAAAACGATTCGATTGCGGAACATTAGCTACAGCGAGTCGAACGCCTATTTTCTCACCCTTGTTGCGCACAATCGGCAATGTCTTTTCGCCGAGATTACTAACGCGGAGTGGATTCTGAAGCCAATCGGTGAAGTGATTCGCGAGGAGTGGCTGCGATGCGCGGAGATGCGCCCGGCGGTGGAGCTTGGAGAGTTTGTTGTTATGCCGAATCACTTGCACGGGATCGTGTACTTGCTGAATGCCGAGAGTCAGAGCGCACGCAGTGCGGCACTACAGGTTAATTTACATGATCAGCCGCACAGGACGAGTGTTGACCGCGCTCCGAAATCCATCAGTTCGATGGTTGCGGGTTTCAAGGCCGCGACCACTCGCAAAATACGCGAGCAGCTTCGTGATCCCGGCTTCGTCGTTTGGCAACCGCGCTTCCACGATCGTGTTATCCGCGATGACAAGGAGTTCCGCAACATCCGCGCCTATATCCGCGACAACCCGCGAAGATGGCACCTTGATAACGAAAATCCCGAACGACACCCGTAGTGCCGCACTGCGTGCGCTCTGGTTCTGAAAACGCAGCGTGCTCTCTGGTTCCGAGAACACAGCGTGCGCTCTGGTTCTGAGAACGCAGCGTGCGCTCGAAACAACATCTCATTCCATTTCATCCGACATTCTTTGCCTGCATCCGCGACAACCCGCGAAGATGGCACCTTGATAACGAAAATCCCGAACGACACCCGTAGTGCCGCACAGCGTGCGCTCTGGTTCTGAAAACGCAGCGTGCTCTCTGGTTCCGAGAACACAGCGTGCGCTCTGGTTCTGAGAACGCAGCGTGGCTCTGAAAGGATTCATACCCCATGGCAATCTCTCAAGACTTCCTCGATTACTGCACCGAACGCCTTTCGCTGCTCGGCAAAGTGAGTATGCGCAAAATGTTCGGCGGCGCAGGATATTATCTCAATGGGAAGATGTTCGCGCTCACCAATGGCGACGGCGTCTATCTGAAGGCCGACGAGCAGAATCGCGCGCGCTTCGAAGCCCGACGCATGGAAAAATTCGTCCCCTTCGAAGACAAGCAGCAATACAAAATGGGCTACTACCTCTTGTCTTCTGAGGATTTGGAAGATGACGACACGCTCCGCGAACTCGGCAAACTTTCCATCGAAGCCTCGGACCGCGCCGCGCTCTCCAAGAAAACAAAGGGAGCAAAAACAAAAACAAACCCGAGCATGGGCTCATCCTCGTAAGGTTGGTCGCCCGAAAAACTAGCGGCGGCCCTTGTCCTCGGAAGGATCCGGCCCTCTTAACCGCTGCATGTAGGGACACGATATATCGTGTCCGCGCAATCCCGTTCTGTCATTCTTTGTTTGAATCTATCCAAACAAATCGAGCATTTCGAGCACCTTGCATCTCGTAGCACCCGGTGCTTTTCAAGCACCTTGCTGGGCAAGAAACCCGAACAAATTCGCCACTCCCAAACGTGTTGTCATCCTGAACAAAGTGAAGGATCACTCGGAGTTACTACAACTCCCTGTTAACTCACACTCTGCGCTCAATTTAGCACATAATATTTCTTTGAAGCAAAGCGCGTGTTTCAAACGCCAAACGCAATTCAAACAACTCATTGTACTCAACTTAGCAGACACATTTGGCCACTACACATATATATGATGTCGTCGTGATGGGCGGCGGACACGCGGGAATCGAGGCCGCGCTGGCAACGGCACGCATGGGCTTCCGCACCTGCCTGGTCACCCAGAACCTCCAGACTATCGGCCAGATGTCCTGCAATCCTGCTATCGGCGGGCTTGCTAAAGGCCAATTAGTCAAGGAGATAGATGCGCTCGGCGGAGAGATGGGGCGGATCACCGACGTGGCCACCGTGCAGTTCCGCATGTTGAATCGCTCGAAGGGGCCTGCCGTCTGGTCACCGCGCGCGCAGTGCGACCGGGGACTGTATGCCCGCGAAGCGCGCCGGACTCTCGAAAATCAACGAAATCTTGATCTTAAGCAGGGAGAAATCACTCGATTCGAGACTGCCGGCGGCAGACTGACCGCCTGCATTTCGTCCTCCGGCCACCGCTTCGAATGTCGTGCTGCCGTGCTCTGTGCGGGCACCTTCCTAAATGGCCTGCTGCACATGGGCGATTTCCAGACCCCGGGCGGTAGAGTCGGCGAAGCGCCCGCCACGGGGCTCAGCGAGATGCTGATGAATCATGGCTTTGAGGTCGGACGGTTGAAAACCGGAACCCCGCCCAGACTGGACGGAAGGACCATCAACTACTCCATGTGCGAGCACCAGCCGGGCGATGGACGGATCATCCCCTTCTCCGTTCGCACGGGGAAGCCTATCGCCGACCAGCTCTCTTGTCATCTAACCTATACAAATACAAAGACTCACGACATTCTTAGAAGCGGCTTACATCGCTCGCCGCTGTTCGCCGGTCGGATCACAGGCCGCGGTCCGCGCTACTGCCCTTCCATCGAAGACAAGATCGTCCGCTTCGCCGACAAGGACCGCCATCAGATTTTCCTTGAGCCAGAGGGCTGGGAGACCTTCGAGGTCTATATGAACGGTTTCAGTTCGAGCCTTCCAGAAGAGATTCAATTTGAAGCACTTAGAACGGTACACGGACTCGAGCAGACCGAGATGATGCGCGCGGGCTATGCCGTCGAGTACGACTTCTTTCCCGCTCATCAACTCCACTATTCCTTAGAAACCAAGCTCGTAGAGGGGCTCTTCTTCGCCGGGCAGATTAACGGGACCACTGGCTATGAGGAAGCCGCCGCTCAAGGAATCATCGCCGGGGTAAATGCCGCACAGCACCTGAAATCCGAGCCGCCCCTAATTCTGCGCCGCGATCAGGCCTATATCGGTGTGTTAATTGATGACTTAATCACCAAGACTCCCGACGAACCCTATCGCATGTTCACCTCGCGGGCCGAGCATCGCCTGATTCTGCGCCAGGACAATGCAGACCTTCGTCTGACTGAGCTTGGCCGCGAACTCGGGCTAGTATCAGATGCACAGATTGATTCATATCTTGAAAAGAAACAAAAGCTAAACGAAGTAAGAGACTTCTTACATGAGGCCAAACTCGAGGAGCTTTCCGAATCCGGCCTTTTATCAGACCCCAAGCTGAAGGGCAGCCGCTTCGCCGCGATCCTGAAGCGTCCCGAAGCCGACCTTCAAGGGATGATCCAGGACAGCCCCCAGCTTGGACGCTTGAGGGACATGAAGCTGCCAGAGGAACAGCTATCTGCTGTCGAAATGGACATCAAGTACGACGGCTACGTAGCGCGCGAACGCGTCCGTGCGGAGCAGGCCAAGAAATGGGAGGATGTCTCGCTGCCTCAAGACCTTGATTTCTCTCTGGTTCACTCCATGTCCTATGAAGCTCGTGAGAAGTTAAACAAATATAAACCAGTAACTTTAGGGCAAGCCGGACGAATCTCTGGTGTCAGCCCATCGGACTCATCAGCCCTTCTCATTCACCTGAAGAAATCCGGGATGCTGTAGAAATTGTTTCACGTGAAACAACGGCGAGAAGTGTGTATAAGTCTCTGATTTTACTCATCCGAATTACTCAATACCGTCTCTAAACTCAATTCCATGAGTACTTTGAAAACCATGCTCCGAAGACAAAAGCAGCTTTTCAAGCTGTGGAAAAGGTGTGAATAGGCATCCGATGTGATCCCAACTCCTGAGCAACAGGCTCATCTCAAACACTTCCTCGATCGCGTCGCTAAGGCAGGCCTTCCTTTGGTCTCCTATGCGGATAGATCGCGCTTAGAGGAACGACATCTCGCTCCGTCCCTCGCGGGGCTCGATCTGCTCCCAGAAACCGGGAGAATCCTCGACATCGGTTCCGGCGGCGGCTTCCCGGCAATCCCGTTGGCGATTCTAACTCCTCATTTGTCATGGACTTTGGTTGAATCCAACCAACGAAAAGCCGCATTTCTGACGCGTGTTTCACGTGAAACAGCCCTTGAAAAGGGCCTCATTGTTTTGAATCAAAGGGTCGAGGAGCTCACGCGCGACAAGGACAGTCTTTACGACGCTATCACGGCCCGCGCCGTGACCGATCTCCCGCAGCTTGCCGCTTGGACGCGGTCACTTCTTGCCAAAGACGGCTTCCTCTTGTTTTGGAAGGGCCGCGACTGGCGGCACGAGTCCTGGCCCGAAGCCGTGGGTCTTAAACTAATCACAGAACTCAAGTTAACAGACGGCAGCGTACTTCTGAAACTCGAAGTTGAAAGATGAAGAAGAACGTATTTGATGAAATAGCGGGGCTTCTGACGGAGTCCCGCAATCCGGACACAATGAATCTTGACTCGATGTCCGTGCGCGAGATTCTGGAGGCAATGAACCGCGAAGATCACAAAGTCCCGGATGTTCTGGCTGCGGCGATTCCTCAGATCGAGAAGGTGGTGGAGATGGTGGTCGAGAGCCTTCAGGCCGGCGGCCGCCTCATCTATATAGGTGCGGGCACGTCGGGACGTTTGGGTGTGCTCGACGCAGCCGAGTGTCCGCCGACTTTCGGGACCGAGCCGTGGCAGGTGCAGGGCTTCATCGCCGGGGGTTATGACTCTCTACGCAAAGCTGCCGAGGGTGCCGAGGACAAGGAGGACGGAGCGCATCACGACCTGACCGAAATCGCCTGCGTGAACCGGCTCGACACGGTGATCGGTATCTCGGCCTCGCGGCGTACGCCCTATGTGATTGGGGGATTGAGACGCGCAAAGGAGGAGGGAGCCAAGACCGCACTGCTTATCTGCAACGAACCACCCGAAGAGAGTACTCCAAATGAGGAGGCACCCCCTTCTGATTCCCCCGTGAACAGAGGAGGGCCAGAGGGCGGTTCCCCTCCGCAAGGTGCGGGGGGGTTAGGGGGGGTAGCCGATGTGATTATCAGCTTACCCGTTGGTCCTGAGCTACTTACGGGTTCGACGCGGCTGAAGGCGGGTACTGCCACCAAGCTCGCGCTGAACATGATCACGACGGCGGCCTGGGTACGGATGGGGAAGTGTTACGAGAATCTGATGGTGGATTTGCGGCAGGGCAGCTCGAAGTTGCAGGCTCGCGCACGGCGGATTCTGATGGAGATCACTGGCTGCGATTACGAGTGGGCCGACGAACTTCTGACCTCATCGAGCGGTGAACTGAAAACCGCTCTGGTCATGCACTTCAAGGGCGTCACCGCCGAGCATGCACGAGAGATCCTCGAAGAAAACGGCGGGAAGATAGACAGCGGAGTCGAGGGGGGCCGCTGATGAAACTCATCTATATTGACGACTCGGCAGACGAGAAACAATATGTATTTTCTGCGTTGTGCATTCCCGACGTGACATGGAAGGCAAGCTTTGACAAATTGCGTGACCAGCGCAAGGAGTTTCGTTCGCGCTTCGGCGTGTTAGTCAGAAAGGAATTCCACGCAACGGATTTCGTTGCAGGTAGAGGCCAGCTTTCTACCGTGCGCACCGTCACCAAACATGAACGTTCGATCATGTTTCGCGAAGCGATAGAAAACATCGCAGCACTCCCCGGAATTCGCATCATCAACGCCTGCGATTCCAAGTCACAACGACTTCGGCTGTTTGAACGGCTCCTGAACCGCATCAACATCCTTCTCAAGAAGTCAAGCGAAAAGGGTCTGCTGATTGTTGATGAAGGATCAGAGGGAGAATATCTCAGATTGGCGAGGAAGATGGGAGTCTACAATCCGATTCCGAGCAAGTACGGGAACTGGATCGGCGAACAGGGAAAACACACAAACCTGCCGATAAACGAAGTGGTGGAAGACCCATTCTTCAAAGACTCAAGAAGCTCGTTCTTCCTGCAGGCCGC
>JADLDM010000026.1 GCA_020846695.1 bacterium
AAACGTCGTCTGCTCGGCAAGAATCTCAACCGGCTGGCTCGCGAAACCAATACCGCGCTTGGACGCATTCAGATTATAAAGCCCAACCGGAACATCCGCGAACTCAACATGGCCGTTGGCATCCGTCCAACCCATGACGTGATGCGGGCGGGGGCCGCCGTGATCACGTACAAAGGCCAAACGAACACGCGCACTGTCCACCGGAGTGGAAACACCAAGCGAGTCCGTCACAATGACGTCAACCGAAAGCGCGCCAGTCTGAATATCCGCTCCAAAACCATCCAGCGGAACTTCGATTACGTCATCAGCCGTCGTAATCGTCAACGTGCCGATGTAATCCTGAAGGTCGGCTGCCGTGAGGGAAATCAGAATTTCAACTGCGCCAATCGGCCCAGATCCCACAACAACATCTGCTGCGCTCACCAGAGCAAAGCCATCGCCCGTTACTGCAAGTGATGCGGCAATCTCGACATCGCTTAAATTGTGCAAGTGCACGTCGCGAACAACCGTGGCGCCCAAATCCACCGGGCCGAAATGCAAATGCCCCGGCTCGACACGCAACGGAGTCCACTCCGGAAGTGCTTCGAGTTCGAGTGTGAGTTCTGTGGTCACGCCATCCGTCACGTCAACGTCCTCATGCTCCATCCGGTAGCCCGGCGCACCGGCATTCACCTCATACTCGCCGACAGGAATGTCCGGGAAAAACACAACGCCGTTCTCATCCGTAATACCATCAAAGTGCGGAAGATTGTGGCCGTGCCCTTCCAGCCGTGCGTCTACGAGGGCAGCAGCAACTGCAAACCCGGTTTCGTCATCCACCACGGTCACAGCAAGCGAGCCCGTCTGCGCCCATGCGGAAACCGCAAATAGGCACAGCAAAATCGCAAACAAGGTCTTCTTCATTTTCGTTTCTCCAATAATAGAGTAGGTTAGTTTGTTACCCATTTCGAAATAGATATTGGCAAGACCTATACCAGATAGTTAAATAAATAAAAAACAGCTTGTTTGCAAGCTGTCTCGACCCCGATGTGCGCGTCGTAGTTACGGAGCAAGCGCACCCCATGCGCAAGCTAAAATCGGATACCCAATCTGGCCCCCTGCGGCATCGGGAGAACCGTGATCGCCACATCCTGCTTGCGATACAAAACAAGATCAATCTGTGAAAGCAAGTACACCGCTCCTGCTGTCGAAGCTGCGGCCCTCATCACCCGGTAATCCGAGTCGTATTCGTCGTAGAGGCCCGGCACCCGTGTGCGATCCTGCTCCGCAAGATAGGCCGCGCGAGAATCCGATGCCTCACCTGCGTAATAAATCCACGCGCCGACCATCGCAGCTTCCAGAGCCAAGTATCCCACACCCCGAAGCGTCCGGCCCTCCTGCAAGTGACCGACTCCCGGAACAAAAAGATTCAAAGCTAACGACAAGGGACGCGCCCCGCGCGTGACCACCCCTCGCTTCGGTTCGGCAATCTGCTCGCGCTGCATGCCCAACTTCACGTCCTCAAACAGCCCGCGAAACTTCGGACTCACCAAAACCGGATCAAGCACCAAATCTGAATTGAGCAAGAGCGCCTTCTCATATTGCCTGCGCGCATCGTCCTCGCGCGATAGCATGATCAGAGAATACGCCCCGTTCAGATGCAGCGCGATGCGATCCTCCACAGAAAGCGACAACGTGTCCTGTTCAGCGCGCAGAGCAAGCAACTCCACCTTCTCATAATCCCCCGCGTGAAAAAGAGAGTCCGATTCCTGAACCAATGGCGATGGCGCGGCGAAAAGCGCGAGCGGAAACAGAAGATAGAGCAAGAAAATCATTTCGGCACCACTCCGTTGCCCACGGCAAGTTCAGAAGTTTGCAAATTCGCGCGCAGCCTTAGAGTCTCGCCAGACGCCGCCTGCCATTGCTTGTCTATAGGAGGAAGATTGGGGTGCGTTATGTGCAGCGTATGGGATCCCGGCAATACAAAGATCGGCTTAGCAATCGGCGCAGTTCCCACGTGCTCCCCGTCGAGATAGACTTCACCCCACGGCTCCACCGAAACCTCCACTCGCTGCACATAATCATCCAATCGAATGGAAAGTCGAGTGTCCTTCTCAATCGTCATCTCCACGTCTATCGGAGGATAAGCAGGATTGCTCAACAGAAAACTCGACGCCCCGGAAGCCACATGTAACGCCTTCGAGAGCGGCGTCGTCCCTACATCTTTTCCGCGATAAGTGATGTGTGCCCATGGCGTCGCGTCAATTTCCACCCAGACCGAATCCTGTATCACCGAAGACTCCATCCTTAACGCGTCGCTCTGCTTCGCAACAAGAGAAGTTTCCTTCGGCGCGGTGCGAAACTCCGGAGTCGCCGTCAGCGGCCTCACCACGTCCACTCTTCTCTCTACTGTCTTGGACGTGTCTTGAGTTGCAGTCTTCACCGCTTGCGAATCGGCTCTGATCGTCGTCGTATCGGGAAGCGACGCCACGACAGGCGAAGATTTCTCCGGCCATAAACTCCAA
>JADLDM010000027.1 GCA_020846695.1 bacterium
CAGTCGGCGGAGGTTTCTGCGAAGTTCGGGCAAGGCGTGGACACTCTGATTGAGGAAGTTTTGCTTGCGTCGGACATTTTGGAGTTAAAGGCGAATCCGGGCCGCAGAGCGCGCGCAACGGTTATCGAAACGCGAATCGAGAAGGGCCGCGGTGTTGTCGCGACGGTGATCGTGACCAACGGAACGCTGAAGGTTGGAGACTACTTTGTTGCAGGGCAGCAGCACGGAAAAGTGCGATCACTTCTTGATGAAAGCGCCCGACCGATTGACAACGTAGGTCCGGCGCGCCCTGCTCAGGTGGTGGGATTTTCGGGAGCGCCGCAGGCAGGCGACACCTTTGTTGTGTTTGACAGCGAGCGTGAAGTGAAGGACATTGCGATGCGCAGACAATTGCTTCAGCGCGAGCAGACCTTCCGCCAGATTCGCACGCTCAGTCTGGATCAGATTTCTCAGCGGATTCGCGAGGGCGAAGTGCGCGAATTGCCGTTGATTATCAAGGGCGACGCGGACGGTTCGATTGAGGCGATTTGCGATCAGCTTCAGCGGCTTGCGACGAAGGAAGTGGCGGTTAAGATTGTGCATCGCGGCGTTGGCGCGATCAGCGAGAGCGACGTGCTGCTGGCGGCGGCAACGGGCGCAATTATTCTTGGTTTCCACGTTCACCCGAACCTGAAGGCCCGCGAGTTTGCGATGCGTGAAAGCGTGGATATCCGCGTATATCGCATCATCTATGAGATGGAGAACGATATTCGCGAGGCGCTCGAGGGTATGCTCAGGCCGGATACGCGCGAAGACGTGATCGGTTTGATTGAAGTGCGCGATACGTTTAAGATTCCGTCGGCGGGCACAATTGCGGGCTGCTTCGTAGTATCGGGCGCCGTGAAGCGATCGAGTCACGTGAGATTGCTTCGTGACGGTCGGCAAGTCTGGGCGGGTTCAATTTCATCGCTCAAGCGATTCAAGAATGACGCGAGCGAAGTGAAAGCCGGCTACGAATGCGGTATCTTGCTTGCAGGCATGAACGACGTTCGCGAAGGCGATACGCTTGAAGTGATCACGGTTGTCGAGGTGAAGCGCAAACTCGAGCAATCTATGGCATGAAGCATTGTGTCGGCGTGATGACCGTTGATATGACGATTCCGGCAGGGCGCAGTTTGAAGGATCGGCGCAGCGTGGTGAATTCCGTCAAGGAGAGAGTCAAGCATCGCTGCAATGTTTCGGTCTATGAGGAGCCTTCGGAGACTTGGCAGAGCGCGGCTTTGGCATTTGCGTGTGTCGCGGAGACTGAGTCACTTGTGGAGTCCCAGTTCAGACAAGTTGCGGGGATTATCGAGCAGGAGCCGCGTTTGATGGTTTACGGATCGCGGATTCAGTATTATGTCTAATGCATTGCGCGGTTCATCGGGCGCGCGGCGGCCTCTGAGAATTGCGGCGGAGCTTGAGCGCGAGATGCCTGATCTGATCCGGGACATCGCGGAGTTGCCGCGCGGCACTTTTCTAACGGTGACCTCGGTTGAAGTGACTTCCGATCTCTTGCAAGCCAGGGTATATTTCAGTTTGATCGGAGCGCAGGAGAACAATGGCGCGGAGATAGAGCGCAGGCTAAATGAACGTCGCGGGGAGTTTCGTAAAGCGATTTCGCAGCGCTTGATCATGCGTCAGCATCCTGAGATTCGCTTTTGCTATGATGAAACTCCGCGAAATGCGGCGCGCATTGAGGAGCTTCTCAAGCAAGTGCGGCCGGAGGATGATTCGCAGTGAAGTTGGACCGAGTAGAGATCGGCAAACTGCATGATTTGCTTGGTATGGGCGGGGAGATTCTGATCTCCTCTCACATGCGGCCGGATCCCGATGCGATTGGCTCTGTGCTCGCTCTAAGAGAGATGGTGGAGACATTCGGTGGACGGCCTGTTTGCATCTTGGAGGATGATTGTCCGACGAGGTGTCTCAGTCTTCCGGGCGCGAAGGAAATCAGGACTGCGCGCGAGTTGGGACAGGTTTCGCAGTATTCGCGCGTGATTGTCGTGGATAGCGGGAGCAGAACTCGGATCGGGATTGTCGAGCAGTTCATTGCGACGGATGCTTTGGTTGCAAATCTCGATCATCACATTTCGAACACTCGCTTCGGGGCTATTAACCTTGTGGACACAGACGCGGCGGCGAGCGGCGAGCTTCTTTTTGATCTTTGTCATGAACTGCAAGTTAAAGTGACGAAGAGCCTCGCGACGAACATGCTTGCTGGAGTATTGACGGACACGGGGCGATTCCGCCACAGCAACACTTCGCCGAGGTCTTTGCAGATTGCTGCGGAGCTTGTCGAAGCGGGCGCGGACATCAGCGCATTGACGGAGCAGCTTTACTACGCAATTCCTGAAGAAGACGTGCGGGCGACGGGACGGATTCTCGACACGCTTCAGATGCATGCGAACGGCAGGATCAGCACGATGCATGTTCCGGTCAGGGATTCAGTTGAGGATCCGGACAACATTATTGACATTGGTCGCGCGATAAACGGAGTGGAAGTCGCGGTGTTGTTAAGCGAGATGAAGGACGGCAGGATTCGCGCTTCCTTGCGCTCGAACTCTTACGTTAACGTTTCGGAGATTGCGGCTGCATTCGGGGGAGGAGGCCATGAGCGCGCGGCGGGGTTTCGCATGAGCGGAACGATTGAAAGTGTTGAGCGCAGGCTGCTTCCGAGATTGGAGGCGGCGCTTACGAAGGCGATTGCGCCCAATTGAAATTGGAATCTCTGATTCTGCCGGTAAATAAACCTGCGGGATGGACGTCCTTTGACGTAGTCGCAAAATTGCGGGGCGGGCTGCGCTGGAAGAAAGTTGGTCATGCAGGAACTCTCGATCCTCCGGCCACCGGTCTGCTGCTGATTCTCTTTGGAGATGCGACCCAGCGTACCGAAGAGTTCATGTCGCTTGAGAAAGAATACGTTGCGACGATTTGCCTCGGTGTGCGCACCTCAACGGACGACGCTGAGGGCGAGATCATTTCACGTAACGATGTTATAAGCGGCGCGAGTGACATTGAAGATGCGCTAAAGGGGTTTGTCGGGAGCATTCAGCAAACGCCTCCTGCGGTATCCGCAGTGAAGGTTAAGGGGCGACGGAGCTACGAACTCGCGCGCAAGGGGAATGCAGTTGAGCTTTCGCCGCGCGAGGTACACGTTCACGAAATTTCGCTCTGCGCACTGGCGATTCCGAACATATCGGTTCGTGTGCGATGCAGTCGCGGCACGTACATCCGCTCGATAGCGCGTGATTTGGGCGAGCGATTGGGTTGCGGTGGATCGCTTTCGAGTCTGACGCGCACGAAGATCGGTCGGTTTGATCTCTCGCACGCATGGCCAATTGATGAGTTGTTGCGGCAACCGGAGTTTAGAGGAACCAATTAGAGTCTATGCAGGTCTTCCGGTCCCGCCTCCCCGGGCATGAGAAGTTGGAAACGGTCGTGACGGTGGGCACCTTTGACGGTGTGCACCTTGGTCATCGCGCGATTGTGGAAACAGTTCGTGAGACAGCGCGCGAAACGTCGCGTTATCCGGTCGTGATCACGTTCGATCCTCATCCGCGCAAGATCGTCAGGGACGGCATGGACGTAGCGTTGATTGACTCCGTGGAGGAGCGGCTTTCCCATTTGTCGGCGCTGGGAGTTGAGCACGTTTGCGTGATTCCTTTCACGCATGAGTTGGCGAAGCTGACGCCTGCGCAGTTCGTGACGGACATTCTCCTTCGCGAGTTCAACGCGAAAGTTGTTGTGATCGGTTTCGATCACGCATTTGGCAAGGGGCGAAGCGGCGACCGCGAGAGTTTGACGATTCTCGGCAAAGAGGCGGGCTTTGAGGTTCGCGTTGTTCCTCCGGTTTACGTCGGCGAGACGGTTGTCTCATCTACGGCGATACGGAGGCGCCTGAGCGAAGGCGATGTTTCGACCGCGTCTCAGATGCTCGGTCGCTATTACGAGGTTTGCGGCGTGATTGTGCACGGGCACGGTCGCGGCAGAAAGCTCAATTGTCCGACCGCGAATCTCGCGCGCATTCCGAGCAGCAAGATCATGGTGCGCAACGGAATCTATGCGGGACTTGCGGAGATCGGGGGTTACAGTTATCCGGCGGCAGTTTCCGTGGGGTACAACCCGACGTTTGAGGATCGCGCACACTCAGTCGAGGCTCATCTGCTTGACGTTGACTTTGACATGTATGATCAGGAGATGCGAGTGCAGTTTGTGAAGAGACTCAGGGGGGAAGTGAAGTTTGACGGCGCAGCGGCTCTTGCGCTGCAGATTCAGGACGATCTGTTTCGGATTCGCGAGATGCTGCAAGCAGCGGGATGTTCTCTTGCGCCCGAGCGGATTTCGACCATACAGGATACACAACAAGACAAATAGAAGACGAGAAGAAGACATGGCAGAGGCCACGAACACGCGCGCCGCTCTGATTGAGAAATACGGCCGCACCAAGAATGACACGGGAAGTCCCGAAGTTCAAGTCGCCCTTTTGACGAATCGCATTAACTATCTCACGGAGCATTTGAAGGTACACAAGAAGGACACGCACTCACGTCGCGGCTTGCTGCTGCTTGTGGGTCAGCGTCGTCGCTTGCTGAAGTATCTTTCGAAAATGGACGTGAAACGTTATCGCGAGTTGATCAAGGAACTCGGACTCCGCGGCTAATCTGTCGCAAGGAAGAAAAATGAGTAAAAAAGAAACGCTGGAACTCGGCGGGCTATCGCTCACGCTCGAGACGGGGCGGATTGCCAAGCAGGCCGACGGTGCGATTTGGCTGACGTACGGGGACACGACGGTGTTGGCAACGGTGTGCGCGAATTTGGAAGCGGACACGAATTTCGATTTCATGCCGCTTACGGTTGACTATCGCGAGAAGATGTATTCCGTGGGTAGGATTCCGGGCGGATTTTTCAAGCGTGAGGGGCGCCCGAGCGAGAAAGAGACTCTTTCTGCTCGCTTGACGGATCGTCCATTGAGACCCCTTTTTCCCGAGGGATTCAACAAGGAAGTGCAGATCATGATCAACGTGTTCTCCTCGGACGGAGAGCGTGATCCGGATGTGCTGGGTACGATTGCGGCATCTGCGGCCCTTGCGATTTCGCGAATTCCATTCCACGGACCCGTTGGTTCGGTGCGCATGGGTTACCTTGAAAACGAGTTCATCGTGAATCCTACATTCAAGCAACTCGAGGAGAGCGCGCTTGACGTAGTGGTCTCTGGCACGGCTGAGTCTATTATGATGGTCGAAGGTTTGTGCAAGCTGGTTGATGAAGAGACGTTTTTGAAGGCCATCGCGATTGCGCACGAAGAGATCAAGCGGATTGTCAAGGCGCAATTGAATCTTGTCGCGCAGGCGGGAATACCGAAGGCCGTGTTTGTCCCGAAGGATGGGATGCCTGATCTTGAGGCTGCGTTGAAGAGTTCGTTTGACGACAAAGTGCGCGCGCTTTGTTTGATGCCTGAGAAGCAGAGCCGCCGTGCGGCGATGAAGGAAATCGTTGCGCAGGCGGTCGAGAAGTTCTCCGAAACCTATCCGGACAGCGAGGGTTTCATCAAGAACTGGGTGGGTGAACGGTTTGACAAACTTGTTCGCGAGCGTGTCGTGAAGGAGAAAGTTCGCCTTGACGGACGTGGCTACGCGGACATTCGACAGATTACTTGTGAAGTGGACGTGCTTCCGCGCGTACACGGTAGTTCGTTGTTCACGCGTGGACAGACGCAGGCGCTTGGAGCGGTGACGCTCGGCGCTAAGTTTGACGAGCAGAAGATTGATGCGATTGAAGGCGTGTACTTCAAGCCGTACATTCTTCATTACAACTTCCCGCCGTTCAGTGTCGGCGAAGTGCGAAAGTTTTTGGGGCAATCGCGTCGTGAAGTCGGCCACGGAAATCTTGCGTGGCGCGCAATTCAGCCTGTGATTCCGGCGTGGGATGACTTCCCTTACACGATTCGCGTGGTGTCGGAAGTGCTTGAATCGAACGGCAGCTCTTCTATGGCGACGGTGTGCGCTGGCTGTATGTCCATGATGGCGGCGGGAATTCCATTGAAGGCTCCGGTCGCCGGAATTGCGATGGGCCTGATTGAAGAAGACGGCAAGGTTGCGATTCTCTCCGATATTCTTGGCGATGAAGATCATCTTGGCGACATGGATTTCAAGGTCACAGGAAATGCCGACGGTATCACCGCGTGTCAGATGGACATCAAGATTGCGGGGATTTCTCTCGATCTGATGCGGACCGCAATCAAGCAGGCGCGTCAGGGAATTGATCATATCCTCGGCAAGATGCTTGAGGCGATTCCAGAGCCACGCCCGGATGTTTCGCCGTACGCTCCACGCATTTCGTTCTTCCAGGTTGATCCTGATAAGATCGGTTTGATTATCGGACCGGGAGGCAAGACAATTCGCGACATCATTGCCCGCAGCGGCGCGCAGATTGACATCGAAGATACGGGTCAGATTTGCATATCCGGTCCGAGCTACGAAGAGGTGCAGAAGGCGATTGACATATTGCGCGGCATGACGGAGAATCCGGAAGTCGGCACGGTGTATGCGGGGAAGGTGACGAAGATTACGGATTTCGGCGCCTTCGTTGAGATTCTGCCGGGCCGCGAAGGGCTTCTTCACATCAGCGAGATTGAGCATCATCGCGTTGCGAAAGTGAGTGATCACTTGCAGGTTGGCGCGCCGGTGGACGTCAAGTTGGTGAAGATCACTCCGGAAGGTAAACTCGATTTGTCGCGCAAGGCTCTGTTGCCGAGACCTGAAGGAATGCCGGAGGAGCAGCCGCGCGAGCGACGCGATCGTCCGGAGCGCGGAGGCCACGACCGCGACAAGCACCATAAGAAGCCGCATCACTCGAAGGTGGAAGACAAAGACTAAATTGTCGAAGCAATCCACATACACGAAGTCCGCACTTTCGAGCGGCGTTAGATTGGTGACCGAGAGGATTCCCGGAGTGCGCTCAGCGGCTCTTGGAATCTGGGTGACGGTAGGTTCTCGTCACGAGAGCGAATTTGAAAACGGAATATCTCATTTCATTGAGCACATGGCGTTCAAGGGAACGTCGCGGCGTAGTGCAATGGATATTGCGAAGACGATCGAGCGCGGTGGCGGTCATATCAACGCGTTTACCGGAAAAGAGCTAACGTGTTTCTATGTTCACGTGCTCGATGAGCAATTGCCCGTGGCCGTTGATATTCTCACGGATATCCTTCAGAATTCACTGTATGATCCTGCTGAGATGGAGAAGGAGAAGCAGGTCATACTTGATGAGATTCGCGATCATGAAGACATGCCTGATGACGTCGTTCATGAGAAATTCATAGGCCAGGTTTTTGGAAAGCACTCGCTGTCAAGGCCGATACTTGGTTCGCCGGAAAATGTGAAGAGTTTCTCTCGGGATTCTCTAAAGGAGTTTCTTGCTTCGCACTACACGCCGGGCCGGATCGTGGTAGCGGCGGCGGGCAACGTTTCTCACTCGAAGCTCGAAAAGCTGCTTGAAAAAGAGATTTCGTTGAAGCGTTCCAAGTCCAGGCTTGCAGAGAGCAAGCCGGCAAGTTTGAAGCCGGGTCTTGAAAGGAGCGGCCGTCCGATTCAGCAGGCGCACATGCTGATTGGAGGGCGCAGTGTTCCTTACAAGTCAAAGGACAGAGTTTCGGTTTCGATGCTCAGCACGGTTCTTGGCGGCGGAATGTCATCACGTCTGTTTCAGAATATTCGCGAGAAGCATGGCATCGCATATGCGGTATATTCCTTCACGGATTCGCTTTCAGACTCGGGTTACTATGGGGTCTATCTTGCGACGGACAAGTCCCGTTTGGAGCGCGCACGAGAGATGGTTATGAAGGAACTTAACATGCTCGTGGATGTTCCGCTCACGCAAAGTGAACTTGCGGAAATCAAGACGCAGTACAAGGGCGGATTGATGCTCGGTCTTGAAAACACATCGAGCCGGATGATGCGGCTTGCGCGGATGGAAATTTATCAGGGGCGCTATGTTCCTTTGGATGAGATCAGCGCGCGAATTGACGCCGTAACTCCGAAGAAGATTCAGGCGATGGCGCGGATGTTGTTCGACGGGAAGAATATCGTCACAACGATTTTGGAGCCTTCGGGCAAGAAGCCATGAGTGGGTGTGAAGTTGTGCGGATTCCGATAACGAGGATGCCGCACGCGCCTGAGAATTTGCCGGAGTATGCGAGTGCAGGCGCGGCCGGCGCAGACATTCGATTGGCGGGCAGCAGTGTGATTGTTTCACCCGGCGAGCGGATGTTGCTGCCGACGGGTTTTTCGATTGCGATTCCCTTGGGCTTTGAGGGACAGGTGCGGTTAAGATCGGGTTTTGCGCGGAGAACGGGACTGTTTATGCCGAACGCGCCGGGCACGATTGATTCGGACTACCGCGGTGAGTTGCTTGTACTGGTAATGAATGCTTCGCGGGAGTCAGTGAAAATTGAGAGCGGCGAGCGATTTGCGCAGCTGGTAATTTGTCCCGTCGCTCGCGCGGAGTGGAATGAAGTCGGTCGGTTGCCGGAAACAGAGCGCGGCAGCGGCGGATTTGGCAGCACGGGTCACGCATAATCAGCTGTTGCGAGAGGTTCTGAGAATTCTTATATTGAGAGAGTTGTGAATCTATGCGGGAGGATGAGCGGAAATCATCGCGCGCGCCTCAACTGCGGAAACTGTATTCGCCAATCGGCGAAGTTGTCGAGCGGACGGGGATTCCGGATCACATTCTGCGGTATTGGGAGAATGAATTTCCGCAGCTTCGTCCGAAGCGCGGTCGCGGAGGAAACCGATTGTACACCGAGCGCGACATTGAGTTGGTTCTCCGCATCCAAGACTTAATTCAGAACAAGAAGTTCACGATTGCGGGCGCTCGCAAGCAGTTGGAGTTGTCGTTCGACGGGGCAGCGGTGGAAGAGAGTAACGGTGACGTGCTTGAGTTGGTGAAGAAGGAGTTGCGAGAGATTTTGGAGTTGATGGAATATTCGGGGCGTGGCGCAGCCCGGTAGCGCACCAGACTGGGGGTCTGGGGGTCGCAGGTTCAAATCCTGTCGCCCCGACCATTTGAAAGAGCAGGCGGGACAAGCCTGTTCTTTTTGTTTTGCAAAGTGAGCGACAAGTGAGTCTCTATCCTGAAGTCAGTTTGAAGCAAGGCGCGCACCGCAGAATTGTGGGTGGGCACTTGTGGATTTTTTCGAATGAGCTTGAGGATGGATTCCAGAGTCTGGACGCAGGCTCTTTAGTGCGCGTAATTTCAAATGACGGTCGCTGCTGCGGTATTGCGACTCTCAATCCTCATAGTTTAATCGCAGGAAGATTGCTCACTCGTGAGGACGTTAGAATTGATCGTGAGTTTGTTCAAGGGAAGTTGAGTCGCGCATTTGATCTGAGAAAGCGATTGCTACCTGAAAATGACACATGTCGGGTTGTATTCAGCGAGGCGGATGGTTTGCCGGGGTTAATCATTGACAAGTTTGATCGCGGGGTGGTCTATCAGTCCCTGACTGCGGGAATGGACACGTTGATGCCTTCGGTTATCGAATGGATTGAGAGGACTCTGGACCCGATTGCAATGGTCGCGGCGAATGATACATCAATGCGGACACTCGAAGGGATTACGCAGGAGCGCAAGTTCATTCTCGGGGAAATGAACGAGACGCCGGTATTTGAGCAGGACGATTTGAAACTAATTTGTGATCCGGTCAAAGGACAGAAGACGGGTTATTTTCTTGATCAGCGATTGAACCGCAAACTCGCGCAGACATTTGTTCGAGGCGGCGAATCAGTTCTTGACCTATTCTGTTACAGCGGAGCATTCGGGGCATACTTGGCAAGAGCAGGCGCGGGGTATGTTACATTCGTTGACGGTTCTGCGCGCGCACTGGAGCTTGCGAAAGAGACTGCCCGATTGAACGGATTCGAGGCGAAGTGCGAAACGCTGAAAGCTGACATATTCGATTGGCTGAAGAGCGGGGGAAAGCAATACGATATCGTGAGTGTTGATCCTCCCGCGCTTGCGAAGAGTAGATCAAAAGCCATGCAGGCGTTAAGAGCGTATCGTGACTTGAATGCGCGTGCGATGAAGTGGGTGAAGCCGGGCGGTCTACTGTTGACGTCGAGTTGCTCGGGCTTGATTTCGCGCGTGAATTGGCGCGAGATGATTGAGCAGGCTTCCTTCAAGAGCAGAAGGCAGGTGAGATTTGTGGCATTCGGCACGCAGAGTCCGGATCATCCCGTGCTTGCAGCGATGCCGGAGACGGAATACCTGAAGTTTGCAATTGCAGCTATAGATTAAGAATCGTGGATCTACTTCAAGCGATCATACTTGGAATTAT
This sequence comes from bacterium, assembly GCA_020846695.1. Taxonomy (GTDB): domain Bacteria; phylum Electryoneota; class RPQS01; order RPQS01; family RPQS01; genus JADLDM01. The sequence continues at coordinate 10,358 of JADLDM010000027.1, forward strand.
TCAGGGGCTGACCGAGTTCTTGCCGATCAGCAGCACGGCGCATCTGCGCATTGTACCGGCGCTGTTCGGTTGGGATGATCCGGGCGCCGCGTTCACTGCGGTGATTCAGATTGGGACGCTGGTTGCGGTGTTGATCTATTTTGCGCGCGACATTCAGAAGATCACGGGCGCGATGTTGAAGGGGATTGCGAGTGGCAAGCCGTTTCAGTCGCACGACGCTTGGCTGGGTTGGATGATCGGATTGGGCACGATTCCGATTGTGGTTTGCGGACTGCTGTTTAAGGACGCGATTGAGACGACGTTGCGTTCGCTCTATGTGATCAGCGCTTCGATGATATTGCTCGCCTTGGTGCTGATGATTGCAGAGATTCTTAATAAGCGGAGAATCCGGCGCGGTGTGACTCTGAAGACATCGGCGAACTTGAAGTGGTGGGAAATTTTTGTTGTGGGGATTGCTCAGGCGGTTGCGCTGATTCCGGGATCGTCGCGTTCGGGAACGACCATTACGGGCGGATTGCTGATGGGGATGAGTAGGGAGGAGGCTGCGCGATTTTCGTTCTTGTTGTCACTTCCGTCGGTCTTTGCGGCGGGGATTTTCGAGATGATCAAGGAGCGCGAGGAGTTGCTTTCATCGGACGCAGGATTGTCGAACCTTATTGTGGCGACGGTGGTCTCGGCGATTGTGGGTTACGCCTCGATTGCTTTTTTGTTGGGCTATTTGAAGCGACACTCGACTTATCTGTTTATTGTCTATCGGATCGTTGTGGGGGTGCTGTTGTTGGGATTATTGGGGGCGGGAGTTTTGAAGTGACCCCTATCCCCTGGCCCCTTTCCCCTAAACGGAGAATGGGGAATAGAGATGTGAAAATCCTCGTGCCGCACACGAGGATTTTCTTTGGTCACTCAGAGTGGAGAATTGCTCTGATTGATTATTGCGGTGCGGGCGACCACCCTAACACAGGGCAGGCATGGGGTCGCCCCTACGAGATTATCCGTTCATGCCGTCGAAGCGCCCCCTTGAAAAGGGGGTTTTCTCTGTGAAGGATTCGAGGTTGTTATCCGTTCATTCCGTCGAAGCGCCCCCTTGAAAAGGGGGTTTTCTCTGTGAAGGAATCGAGGTTGTTATCCGTTCATGCCATCGAAGCGGAATGGAGAGACTCCCATTCCGGAGTTTCCGCTGCGGCGGTTGGAGGAGCGGGGCGACAACATGCTGGTTCCGAATTCGAGCATGTGATCTCCGTATCTGCCTCGGACTTCATCGCAGATTTCGGCGAGTTTTTTTTCGGTGGCACTGGGTCCGCCGAAGAGTTCCTGCTGGCTCTGTTTGGCCATGGGACAGAGTTCTGAGACTCCGATTCCGATCAGGCGGACCGGGCGGCCTTTTTCATATTGTTCATCTAAGAGCGCACAGGCTGCGACGAAGATATCGCTTTCAAGGCTGAGGAAGCGCGCGTATTTATGCTGATGCTGATAGGTCTCGAATCCGTGATAGCGGATACGAATGGTGACGACACGGCCTGCGAGTCTTGCGGCGCGCATTCTTCTTGCGACCTTTTCGCAGAGCAGCGAGAGTCTTCCTTTGAGCACTTCGACGTCTTTGATGTCCTGATAGAACGTTGTTTCGTGACTGACAGATTTTTCGTCGGGGAGTTCATCGGAAGGGACGACGATGTCGCGGCCTCCGCCTCGCGCGAGCTGTTGGAGTTCGCGCCCGCGCTTGCCCATGTGCTGTTCGAGCACGGCGACGGGATAGTTTGCAAGGTCGCCAATGGTGCGGATTCCAAGATTGGTTAAGAGGCGCGTGGTTGATCGGCCGACACCGATCAATTCTGAGACTTCCATAGGGCCGTAAACCGCCATGACTTTGGAAGGGGGGAGGTACACGAATCCTTCGGGCTTTTTCATGCCAGAGGCCATTTTTGCAACGGTGCGATTGGCGCCGGCTCCGATGGAGGCTGTGATTCCGACCTGCTCGCGAATGCGTTTTTGAATTTCGCGGCCAAGCGCCTCGGGACTGGTGTAGCCCCAGACGACGTCGGTGACATCAAGGCACGCCTCATCAATGGAGACCATTTCCGCGCGGTCTGTGAACTCGACCAGGATTTCGCGGACGCGGCGCGAGGCATCGGCATATTTATGGAAGGTGGGGGTGATGAAGACGCCGTGCGGGCAGAGCTTCGCTGCCTCGGAGAGCGCCATTCCCGAGCTGATCCCGTACCGCCGAGCCTCATACGTTGCCGTCGTGACGATGCCCCGGTCAATGGCATTGCCTCCAACGATCAGGGGTTTGCCGCGCAGGGCCGGATTGTCCCGGATCTCGACCGCCGCGAAGAATTGGTTCAGGTCAAC
>JADLDM010000028.1 GCA_020846695.1 bacterium
CACTGCTCCGGGGAACTTCTGACCTTCGCTCTTCAATCCGTGAATCACGGGCATGGCCATGTAATTCTCCGCGAAGTCCTTGTAGACGTGCAGCATCTTGATGGTTTCTTCAACAGCTTCTTCGGCGGTGGCGTGCGCAGTGTGCCCTTCCTGCCAGAGAAATTCCGCTGTGCGCAGAAAAAGGCGAGTTCTCATTTCCCAGCGATAGACATTGGCCCACTGATTGATGAGCAAAGGCAGATCTCGGTAGCTCTGAATCCAATTCTTGTACATGGCCCAAATCACGGTTTCGGATGTGGGACGCAGCACGTAGTTTTCTTCGAGCTTGCCTTTGGGTTTCAGGCGACCGGTCGTTACATCAGGCTCGAGGCCGGAGTGCGTGACGACGGCGCATTCCATGGCGAATCCGTCCACGTGCTCGGCCTCTTTTTCGAGATAACTCTGCGGAATGAGCATGGGGAAATAGGCGTTGACATGTCCCGTTTCCTTGAACATCTTGTCGAGTTGTCTCTGTATGCCTTCCCAAATGGCGTATCCGTTGGGACGAATGACCATGCAGCCTTTGACGGGAGCGTAGTCTGCGAGTTTCGCCTCGCGCACGACGTCAACGTACCATTGGTTGTAATCTTGCGCGCGCGGGGTGATGTTCTTGGCCATGTGGAATTGAAATGCGTTATGTTAGCTCGCGGCTCAGTGTTGAATCAGAAACAGAGAGAGAAGGTATTTGTGTAGCCTGTGTAGATGAACACTCCGTGCTTCAATACGTCGCGACCGATCAGGCATTGGATCGGCTGTCCCTGCATTGAGGCCGATATTGCCGTCGTCTCGACCGTGATGCCGTTTGGGAAAAGTACTCGGATCAAATACTCGTAGCAGGGCACATAAGCCGACGAAGGCGTTGTGACCAGAGCTTGACCTACAGGCTTGATTCCGAGTATCTGCGCCAAGTCCTCCCGAATCACGGTCGCCGTTGCCCCTGTGTCAATCATAGCAAGAACCGGCACGGGGTTGGGAATCGTCTTCCCTTGCGCTTTCAACACGGATTCGAGCGTTGCGTCTATGGCGAGGTGTATCTCGACAAGCGGTCCGGTTGACTCAATGTTCTGAGTCTGAATTGTGAACGACGGCATGATCAGTCAAAGTAGTTCGTCACGAAGTTCAGGGGAATATCCACTTCCGTCACCAGTTTCACGAGGAATGGAACATTTCCGAACATCTGATAACCTTGCCGAATCGCGTCCAACTTCGCATCATACACGCCGACGATCTGATCTCCTTTGACCAGCGCGTATTTCTCCTTCGCCCTGCCAAGCAGCGCAAGCCGATTGTCCTCAAAGGTTTTGATTTCTGTCAGGAGCAAGCTTTCCATGAAACTACCTCACAACGGTTGTTACTTAGCGACTGCGACGAGGTCTTCGACGAGTTCGGTCGCCTCCTCTTCGAGCGGGAGAATCAACGAATCCTTTTGCGCTGCCGTGAAGCGCGCGCTGTTCCTGACGCTCTTTTTCAGCGACATGATCTCGCCCTTGCGCTGATTGACGAGCAGTTGAATCTGTTTTCGATCCACGACGGCGGCTCTGCGCAACGAATTAATCTGCTGACGGAGCGCGCCGCGCTTCATCGCTTGCTCAGGTAGAAAGCCAGCCGTGATGAAGTCAGCGGGATCGCTCGCGCGAACTTCCGGCTGCGCGGGTTTCGCAGTGGACTTCTCAGGCTCCTTGCCGCAAGCAAGGAACATAACAGAAGCGAAGATGCAGAGCGCGACGTACTTCATTGATTTGCGAGAATCACTCCGGTTGCCGCACCGGATGCGATCACTGCGCCGATGATGTAGAAGGCTTTGTGATCATTCTTCCAGCCCGCGCGATAGCCGTTCTTGAAACCGCTGTTAAATTCTTCTTCGGCTTGAATCGGAGGTTTTGCGGGGCGACGAGGCTCGACAACCCAAGGCAGCCACATGCCGGGAACATTGGTCAGAACTCCGAGTCCCATCCAACCGATCTTGCCGGAATTTGAGCGGCCTACTTTGACCCCTTCTTCCCAACCTTGTTCATAGAGAGTCATGACGCGAGGCGGAGCCTTGTCCACGTCAACCTGTCCGACCTGGTCGAGCGCGGGTGAGGAGATTTCCTCTTGCGCGAACGAAGACGAGAAACCCAAGAGCAATACGAAGCAGAGAGATAGAAAGATTTTGTTCAGCATAGGACCTCCGACAGTTTTCATTGCCGGTCACAAGGCCCTTACATGGGCAGGCCGACAATGGCGAGGAGAGAATTTATTCTCTTACCATCACCTAAAGATGAATGGCCCGACCATCCGCCGCGAGGGCCGCTTACATGACGGCCTCGGTGAGCGTGGGATGTGCGTGAATCACATCGTAGAATGATTCTGGAGTTGCTTCAAGCGTGCGCGCCATAACCAGCTGTGCGATCATCTCAGTTGCTTCCGGGCCGACGACGTGCGCGCCGAGAAGCTGTCCGTATTTCTTGTCGAAGATGAGTTTGACGTGGCCTTCGGTGTGTCCGATTGCGCGAGCTTTGCCGGACGCCGAGAAGGGAAACTTGCCGACTTTGTAATCGAGTCCCTGTGCCTTGCACTTCTCTTCGGTGTAGCCGACGCTCGCGACTTGCGGTTGACAATAGGTGCAGGCCGGATTATTGGTGTAGTCAATGGGATGCGGATCCATGCCCGCGATATGCTCGACACAGATCACGCCTTCATGTGACGCGGTGTGCGCCAGTTGCGGCGAACCGATCACGTCGCCAATGGCGTAGTAGCCGGGACGGTTGGTGCGATAGAACTTGTCAACTTTGATGAAGCCGCGCTCGAGTTCGACGCCGGTTTTTTCAAAACCCCAGTTCTCGACATTCGCAGCGAAGCCGACGGCGACTAAGCAGTGATCCGCCTCGAAATTCTGAATGCCGGTCGGAGTTTCCGCCGTAACGCGCACACCGTTTGAAAGATGCTCGACTTTCTGAACCTTTGACGAAGTAAGCACGGCCATGCCGAGTTTCTTGAACGAGGATTCAACGACCTTGCTCGAATCGGCATCCTCCAAAGGAAGCACGCGCGGCTGAAGCTCGATCAAGACAACTTTCGTTCCCAACGCGGAATAGAAGTAGGCAAATTCACAGCCGATAGCGCCTGCACCGACAATCACGAGCGCTTTGGGCTGCTGTTCAAGCGACATCGCTTCTTTGAATGTGATGACGCGCTTCCAATCCACCTCAATGCCGGGCAGTTTGCGATTGGCGCTGCCCGTCGCAATAATGCAGTTCTTCGCGCGAAGCCGCTCGATGATTTTCTGCGGATTGCCGACTTCATGCACTTCAATTTCGCGATCGCCGACGATACGAAAGCGGCCCGTGATGCGATGAATCTTGCCGCGCTTGACCAGAAACTCGACGCCTGAAGAATTCTTCGCGGAGACTTCGCGTGAACGCTGAATGATGCGCTTCCAGTCGAATCCCTCAAATTTGGCGTGAACTCCGAGATCGGCGGAAAGATGCAGCAAGTCCTGATAGAACTCCGCAGTTTTCAAGAGCGCTTTGGAGGGAATGCAGCCCCAGTTGACGCAAACGCCGCCAAGCGGCTGCTCGTCCACGACGCAAACCTTCAGGCCAAGCTGCGAAGCGCGAAGCGCGGCGACGTAGCCGCCGGGGCCGCCGCCAAGTACGAGGATATCAAATTCGGATGTGGTCACGGGAAAGAAATCCAAAATCGAAAAATGAAAACTGCGCTGATAGAGAAATCAAACGGACTTTGCAAGTTTGCCGTCGTGTGCTTCGGCCTCAAGCCAGCGCTCGGCGTCAATCGCGGCCATGCAACCGGCGCCTGCGGCGGTGATAGCCTGACGGTAGTGATGATCATGCACGTCGCCTGCGACAAACACACCGGGAATATCCGTGTAGGATGAATCCGGCTGATGCAGCAGATAGCCGTTATCGTCGGTTCTCAGGATGTCGCGCACAATTTTGGTGTTCGGCTCGTGTCCGATGGCGATGAAGAGTCCGTCAACGGGAAGTTCGCGCGTCGAACCACTCGTCGTATCCTTCAAACGCAGTCCCGTGACGTGCGTATCACCCGGAGCGGCGAGGACTTCATCCACGACGGAGTTGTAGATCACCTCAATCTTGGGATTGCTCAAACAGCGATCCTGCATAATCTTCGAGGCGCGGAAGGCGTCACGACGATGAATCAGATAGACCTTTGAAGCGTGGCGCGTGAGATACGAAGCTTCTTCCATTGCTGTGTCACCACCGCCGACTACCGCGACAACTTTTTCGCGAAAGAAGAATCCGTCGCAGGTAGCGCAGGCGGATACACCGCGGCCCTGCAACCGCTTTTCGCTCTCGATTCCGATCCAGCGCGCGGATGCGCCGGAGGCGATAATCACAGAGTGCGCGTAGAGCGGATCGGTTGAGCCCAGATTCACTTTGAAGGGGCGCTTGTTGACTTCGACGGATGTGACTTCGTCTTCGACGAACGTGGTGTTGAAGCGCGCCGCCTGACGGCGCATCAGGTCCATCAGTTCGGGGCCCTCGATTCCGTCGGGGAAGCCGGGGAAATTCTCCACGTCGCTGGTGATCATGAGTTGGCCGCCGGGTTGGATTCCATCTACCACGACGGGGTTGAGGTTTGCGCGTCCGGCGTAGATTGCGGCGGTAAGCCCTGCGGGGCCGGAACCGACGATAACAACATTGTGAATGGAGGCAACCATTCTTAAATTCCTGATTGTAATTACTTTATGTCTGCTTATCGGCTGGTCACCAGCCACGTTGTGACAGGCTTCACAAGCTTGGCAATGGAGTTCGCTGAATATTCAAGTTACTGATTTTGTGTCGGAAACTCAAGCGACTGGGCGGGTTCTGATTCAACCCGCTGACTGGCCGAGGGTTCCCGAAAGGTGGGAGAGGAGGAAGTCGAGGGCGATAGCGTATCCGTCGGCGCCGTGCCCGGACACCGTGCGGAGGCAGACATCACGGATGAAAGAGTGGTGGCGGTACTCTTCGCGTTGGGATGGATCCGAGAGATGAAGTTCGATTGTGGGAAGTTTGATAGCCGAAAGTGCGTCGCGAAGAGCGACCGACGTGTGCGTATAAGCGCCGGGATTGACAATTATTCCGTCGGCCCAGTGACGCGCCCACTGAATGTACTCAATCAACTCGCCTTCGTGATTGGAAGAGCGAAAGAGACATTCTGCACCGCATTTCTGTGCGTGAGTTTCGCAGAGGGATTCGATATCCGATAGCGTTTGCGAACCGTAAATCTCCGGCTCGCGTGTGCCAAGTAGATTGAGATTCGGGCCGTGCAGAATGAGAATTCGTTTCGCGGAATGTTCACGCACCGAAACCTCTTCCCCACCCCGCACGCGATCACACAGCCACGCGGCGCACTCTTGTACGAGTTCAAGTGGAACGTCATCACGAATCTCTGGAACGCCGGGTTTCGAAAGAAGAATCCAACGCAGCTTACCCTGATCTGCTTTCTTGTCAGAGGGTAGAGCCTGCAATAGTGATTCAGCGGTCACATTTGCGCGGGGCAGCGAAAGCGTCTGCATCCACAACAACAGCGCAACGGCGATCTCCTTTTTCATCAACCCCATCTTCTCAGACAGCCAAACTGCGGCCTGCATTCCGTAGAACACCGCTTCTCCGTGCGTGAGAGTTCCATAGCCTGCGACATTTTCCAGCGCATGGCCAAAGGTGTGGCCGAGATTCAGCAACATGCGCTCGCCGGATTCAAATTCATCGCGCGAGACAATCTCGATCTTTGCTCGCGCACCCTTTTCAATCATCGCAAAGAGTTGCGCTTCGCTCCACGTAAGGGCATCCGGCCCCTCATCCTGCAATTCCATCCAGATCGCGCCGCCTTCAAGCAATGCACCTTTAACAATTTCAGCGGCTCCCGAACGCGTTTCACGTGGAACAAGAGTCTTAAGTGTCAGAATATCCGCCAGCACACACTCCGGTTGATGAAACGCGCCGATCAAGTTCTTCGCGGTCTCATGGTTGATGGCGGTCTTCCCGCCGATCGAGGCATCCACCATTCCGAGCACGGTGGTCGGCAGAGCAATCCATCGAATGCCGCGCGCATAGATCGAGGCCGCGAAGCCATTTATGTCCGTGATCACACCGCCGCCCAGTGCGAGCAGAACGTCTTTTCGGCTGAAGTTCTTGTGCGCAAGCTTGTCGAGAATCAGTTTGAGAGTGCGGAAGTTCTTCTCGCTCTCACCGGGTGGGAGCGACATGAATTCGACGCTGAGCCCGCACGATTCGAGATAAGTGTGAAGACTCTTTCCGTAGAGCAGGGCTACGCGCTCGTCGCAAACGAGAAGAAAGCGAGGGCGCTGCGGAGCGAAGCACGACTCGATCTCGCGCGCAAGCCACTCCATGCCGCCGCATTCTATGCGGATGGGAATCAGTTTGCTTGCGGTTCTGAGTTCGAGAACGCTCATTTCAGAAGAAGATGAATTTCCGTTGCAATGTCTTCAGGAAACTTGTCCGTTGCTTCGATTGTGTAGTTTGCCTCTCGGAAATTCGACTCGCGTCGTTTCAGAAGCTCGTCAAGTTTGTGTTTCACGTCCTGCTCCGACCTTGCATCCTCGAGAAGCGGGCGATGAGTCTCGTGGGCAATGCGTTGCGCGAGTGACTCTGCATCCACTTGCAGAAAAACAAGCGTCCCGTTCTCCTTGAGCAATTCGAGATTGCGTTCGCTCTCCAAAGCGCCACCCCCCAATGCAATGACGCCTTCGGACAGAGACAGCGCATCTTGTAAGCAGAGCGACTCGAGTCTGCGAAAATGCGCTTCGCCCTCCGATTGAAAAATCGCCGGAATGGACTTCCCGGCGAAACGTTCAATCTCCAAATCCAAATCGAGGAACGGACTGCCTCGCATTTCAGCGAGCAGCTTTCCGACCGTAGATTTACCTGCGCCGGGCATACCGCAAAGAAAAATCAGCGCCATGGCGAAGGAGGAGTGGAAGCAATGTGCGCGCGAATTTCCGCCATGGAATCACCGCCGAATTTCTCGAGGAACGGATTCATCAGCGCAAGACACGCCATGGCCTCGCCAACAACAGCCGCTGCGGGAACCGCGCACACGTCGCTGCGTTCTCGGAGGGCCTCCGCCGCTTCTCCGGTCTCAAGATTCACCGAAGCGAGCGGCTGCATCAACGACGAGAGCGGTTTCATGGCAACGCGCATCACAATCGGTTCACCGTTGGACATGCCGCCTTCGATTCCGCCCGCGCTATTACTCTGTCGAATGATGTTATGAGCGGAGGTGAAGAGTTGGTCGTGCACACCACTGCCCGGAGTATTTGCAACGTCAAAACCCATGCCGAACTCGACGGCCTTCATCGCGTGAATGGAAACCATCGCCTGCGCAAGGATTCCATCGAGCCTTCGGTCATGGTGAACGAAGCTGCCGAGTCCAATCGGCATACCCGCCACCACAACTTCAAATATGCCGCCGACGGTGTCTTTGCTCTCGATTGCGCGGTCAATCACCTCCATCATCTCTTTCGCAGCGGCATCATCGGCAGATCGCACTGGACTCTTTTCTGCCCGTTCCCAGAAATCCGAAGAAGATGCGCTCGAATGAGTAGGCGCCGTGACTCCTCCGATGTTCACGACGTGCGCATGGATTTCGATTCCAAACTCGCGAAGAAACTTGCGGCAGATTGCGCCTAACGCGACGCGCATCGCCGTTTCGCGCGCGCTCGAACGCTCAATAATATTGCGAATGTCGTTCTGATGATACTTGATTGAACCGGCAAGATCGGCGTGACCGGGGCGAGGACTTGCAAGACGTGGAATGCGCGCGGACTCGCCCGGATCGGACACGGACATCTTCTCCGTCCAATTTTCCCAATCTCGATTTTCGATCAATAGAGTAATCGGCGAACCGAGCGTCTTGCCGTAACGCACACCTGAGAGAATGCGCGCGTGATCCCGCTCGATCTTCATGCGGTCACCGCGTCCATGACCAAGCTGACGGCGCGCAAGATCGCTCGCAATCTCCGCTTCAGAAATCTCAAGACCCGCGGGCATGCCTTCGAGAATTCCCGTGAGTGCGGGGCCGTGACTTTCGCCTGCTGTGAGAAACTTGATCATGATTTCTGCAACTCCGGAAGCAGATCGCGCAAGGCAAGTTCAAGCGGAAACGGTTTGCCGGTCCAGATTTGAAAACTCTCTGCGGCCTGCGCAAGCAACATCACCAATCCATTTTCAGTTTGACAATCGAAAGCCTGCGCTGCTTCAAGGAAGAGTGTCTTTCGAGGCGAATAGATCAGGTCGAAAACGAGCGCGCCGCGCTTAAACGTCAGCGGCGGTTCAATTGCGAAGCCCGGTCTCGAGAAATGACCAACTGGAGTTGCTTGAATGATCAGATCGAAGTCGGGCAGCCGCTTCTTCGCATTTGAGATCGTGACGACGGTCGGCGAAATATTCACGGGCAGCACGCCGTCAAGTTTCACGATGGCTTCTGCGGGTTTGCGCGACGCAATGCAGATTTCCTTGGGATGTGCAAGCTGAGCCATGCCAACCAAGCACGCACGCGCCGCGCCTCCGGTTCCGATCATCAGCACGCGCTCCACCCGATCAACCTGTTCCAGCCTGCGTTCAAGCGCGAAACGAAATCCGGCGACGTCCGTGTTGTGGCCGATCAATTTCGACTGCTTGCGAACTAACGTATTGACGGCGCGGGCAGTGCGGGCGGTCTCCGAGAGTTCATCGCAAAGGGTAAATGCAAGATCCTTGTGCGGCGCCGTGACATTCAAACCGTCCCAATCCACGCGTGCATTGGTGAAGAACGAGCGCGCGAGCCGCCGCGGAAAGTCGAACAGCGTGTAGCTGCCGGGCGCATCAGCATTCTGGAACGCCCACGAGAACAGAATCGGCGAGAGACTCGACGATATGTTTTCACCGACTAATCCGAGACGAAAAGACATGGGAGAAAAATGAAAAGCGAAAACTCAAAATCGAAATGAAAAACCAATCAGAGAAGGCACTTAGAGAACTTGCTGATGTGACAGCGATGACAATTCAGACCAGAATTCCGGATAGGAGACCGACGCGCAATCAGGATCGAGAATAGTTGTCTCATCTTCTGCCGCGAGACCTGCGCAGGCGAAGGCAAGGGCAATGCGATGATCCCCACGCGGATCAATCGTCGCTGCTTGAAGCACCGAGTTTCCCTCGACAGACAGGTTGTCGCCGGAGATCATCGTGCGGACATTCATCAAACTGAGACAATCCGCAATCGCGGCAAGCCTGTCACTCTCTTTGACACGCAGCTCGGCGAGGTTTTCAAAGCGCGAAGTTCCCCCCGCAACCGATGCAATCACGGAAAGCACCGGAATCTCGTCAATGACACCGGGCACTTCATCCGCTGTGATCTTGAGAGAAGAGAGTTGCGAATGGCGAATGATCACGGTTCCGACAGGTTCCCCGCCGACCACGTGTTCAACTCGATATGAAATATCCGCGCCAGCCCGTTTCAAGACCGTGATCCAACCTGCGCGCAGCGGATTCAGCAGCAGATTGCGAATCGTAATCACAGAGCCGGGAACAAGCATCGCGGCTCCGGCCCAGAATGCGGCGCTCGATATGTCGCAAGGAATTTCGCCTGACAACGACGATGCAGAGAGCGACTTCGCACAATCGGGATTCACGCGCCAGAACCCTTGCGCGTCTTGCGTTAGCCCAAGCAATCGTTCGGTGTGATCACGCGACGAGAGCGGCTCGCGCACGCGAGTTTCGCCCTCGGCGAAAAGTCCTGCAAGGAGCAGCGCACTCTTTAGTTGCGCACTGGAAATCTCAAGATCGTGTGTCGCACCATGCAAACGCGCGCCGGTGATTTTCGCAGGCAGTTTCCCGTGAGTGAGTTCAATCTTCGCGCCCATTCTGCGAAGCGGTTCCGCTACGCGCTGCATCGGACGGCGGGAAAGCGATTCATCTCCGATCAGCGTCCACTCGCCGACTCTACCCGCAAGCAAGCCCATTAACAGCCTCGCGGTTGTGCCTGAGTTGCGGCAATCGAGTTCACATGATTGATCGGCCGAACCCTCAATCTCAATGCGCGAATCCTGAATCTCGACGCGTTTTCCCAAAGCGCGAAGACAAAGAAGAGCGGTGAGGCAATCCTCTCCGCTCCCGTAATTGTCAAGCGCAACTTGCTCTTTGGTGAAGATTGAAAACAGCGCGCGGCGAATGGAAACCGACTTGTCACCCTTCGGCGCAACCGTTCCGATCAGCGGCGCGCGCGGACGGCGGATGCGCGCAACGCGATCAGCGGCCACGCGGAGTCAGCGTGCGTCCGACCGCAGGCGCGAGACGCGTGAGATCCGCAATCATCTGTGTCAACTGCTCCGGATGAAGCGACTGAAATCCGTCCGACAGCGCTGAATCGGGATCGGGATGCATTTCAACCAACACGCCGTCCGCTCCCGCAGCGACGGACGCTCGCGCCATCGGCAGGACAAGATTGCGCATGCCTGTTCCGTGCGAGGGATCGGTCAGAATCGGCAAATGCGAAATCTGCTTCAGCGCCGGAACAATATTCAAGTCGAGCGTGTTGCGCGAATAGTCAGAGAAGCCGCGAATTCCGCGCTCGCAGAGCATCAAGCGATCGTTTCCTTCCGCGAGAATATATTCCGCCGCATGAAGAAACTCCTCAAGCGTCGCCGCCATGCCACGCTTCAGCAAGATCGGTTTGCCCGTACGCGCGACCTGTTTGAGGAGGACGTAGTTAAACATGTTGCGTGTGCCGATTTGCAGCACGTCGGCGTAGAGCGCGGCGAGAATTGCGCTCTCTTCATCCACAACTTCCGTCACGACAGGCAGACCCGATACGCGCCGCGCTTCGGCCAGCAGCTTCAGCGCGGGTTCACCTAATCCGGGAAACGCGTACGGCGAAGTGCGCAGCTTGAACGCGCCGCCGCGAAGCAAATGCGCACCCGAATTGGCCGCAATCTCAGCTGCTTTGAAGAGCTGTTGCGGAGTCTCGACGGCGCAGGGGCCGGCGATCACACAGAGTTCCGTTGCGCCAATCGTAACGTCGCGCACCGTTACCACCGTGTCTTGCGGATGATCGCGGCGCAAAACGCGGCGATAGCGCGTGGAAAGGGAGTCGCTCGTGCGCGAGGATTCAGGGCTTTGCTCGGACTTGCCGATCAGAACCTGTTCGGCTTCAAGAAGAGCTTGCAGTGTGTCGGGCGGTTCGGGTTTGTGGGTCATTGTCTCTCTAAGCGAACTTCAAACCTGAAAATACGGAAATTCCGCTGGTCAGTCAAGGCGGGAAACATGCGGAGACCTTTCGCGCAGTTGTTCGCCGAGTTGCCCATTTTCTAAGATTTTGTTATATTTCAATTTGTCGCAGAGCGTCGTGGTTTCTCAAGAGTAGCGCGCGGAACTTTTCCCGCCGACCGGCGTGCACTCGACAACCCTCCATGCCTTCCCAACCTATCCGTTCACCCTTATTTGACCGATATGCGACAACGAAGAACACGCGCCACCGCGTTCGCCGCGCTGATGCTCGTCACGATCATGTCGTGCTCCAATAGCCCACAGCGCACGGCCTTTCCTTTTCGCAAGGCAGCAGACGCGCCGCACACCGATGCAGGAGAATCAACCAACATGCCGAAACCGAACTTGCCGACGTCACGGGTGCGCGCGCCCGAATTCCCTTCCGAGTTCGCATGGGTGAACACGGATCGCCCTCTGAGACTCAAGGAGGAGCTGCGCGGCTCCGTTGTCGTGCTCGACTTCTGGACGTACTGTTGCATCAATTGTATGCACATCCTCCCCGATCTCGAATACATCGAGCACAAATACGCAGGCAAGCCGGTCGTGATTATCGGAGTGCATTCGGCGAAATTCGACAATGAGAGCGACCACAAGAACATTCTGAGCGCGGTTCATCGCTATGACATTGCGCATCCCGTAATCGTGGATCAGGATCACGAAATCTGGTCCGCGTATGGAGTGAATAGCTGGCCGACTCTGATGGTGATTGATCCCGAAGGCAAGGTCGTGGGCGCACTTTCCGGTGAAGGCAACCGCGAAGTTCTCGACGGTGTGATCGCCGCGCTGCTTGAAGAGGGAAGTGAGAAGGGAACATTGGCCGCCGCACCGCCTGAGTTTCGTCGTGACTCGCGCGTCCCCTCGTTGTCGGGCTTGGCATTTCCAGGAAAGATCCATGCCAAGGGAGATCGCGTATTCATCGCCGATTCCAATCACGACAGAATTGTTGTGGCGGACTCAAGTGGAAATGTGCTGGGAATTGTTGGTTCCGGCAAGAAGGGGAAACGCGACGGAGCGTACAGTGAAGCGGAGTTTGACAATCCGCAAGGAATGGTCTGGGATGAAGCAGCCAATCTGCTCTATGTTGCCGACACGGACAATCATCTGATCCGAAAGGTTGATCTGAGTAAGCAGACCGTCGAGACGATTTGTGGAACGGGTGAGCAGGTCTATGATCGCACGGGCGGAGGACTCGGAAGAGCGCAAGGTCTGAATAGCCCGTGGGATTTGGCGCTTCAGGGAAATACGCTCTATATCGCAATGGCCGGCCCGCACCAATTGTGGACTCTTGATTTGAAGACCATGTTGGCGAAGGCTTGGGCGGGCAGCGGACAAGAGAATATCATTGATGGAGTGGGTACGCGCAGCGCGGCGCTGGCGCAGCCTTCCGGCCTCGCGTTATCAGGGAACAAGCTCTACTTTGCGGACAGCGAAGTGAGTGCCGTGCGTTGCGCGAACACCGAAACATCAGAAGTTACGACGCTGATCGGAAGCGGGCTCTTCGATTTCGGTGATCAGACGGGACACTTTCGTGCATCAATTCTTCAGCATCCGCTGGGTGTAGCGGTGCAAAACGAGATTCTCTATGTCGCCGATACTTACAACCACAAGGTCAAGAAGCTCGATCTTATCCAAAAGCAATCGAGTGATTTTGCGGGAAGTGGAAATCCGAATTTTGGGGAGGAGAGTGAAACCTCACTTTCGCTCTATGAGCCAGGCGGATTGTGTGTGGACGGAAATCTGCTCTATATTGCGGACACCAATCATGATCGCATCATCAAAGTGGACACCGACACGCGCACGTGGAGCGTCTTCGAGTTGAAAGGGCTGCGCGCCTCGGAAACTCAAATAATGGAGGAGTCGCAATTCCGTTCGGTCGAGGTTGGTTTCCGCAAAGGCTCTGATTTGAAGCTCATCTTGAATCCCCAATTGCCCAAGGGAACACATCTGAATGCCGATGCGCCGCTCGCCTATGCGGTCACGGACGGAAACGGAATGAAGATGGAACAGGTCATCGAGAAGGGCAAACTTCCAGTTGAAGTGACTTTGCCTGCATCTTCATTGCGGAATTCAGAGCAGCTTACGGTGGCGCTGTTCTTGGCTTACTGTACGGAGAATGATCGATCACTATGTGTGCCTGTTACCGTCGGATGGAAGCTGACACTCATCGAGAAAGATGCTTCGCTTGAGAGGGTTGAACTGACGGCGGATGTCAAATAGCGGATTTCGGCCGGGTTGCGCGCTGATGATTTCTGCAGTTGAAACAGGTGATGATGCTTAACCCGGCTCGGCGATGAAATATCAATCAACAAAGAAAGCCCGATGCGAAGTTTGCATCGGGCTTTTCTGTCTGCAATATTGAGTCGTGCTACTTCAGAAGCAGCACTTTTCGCGCTTCAACGGAATTTCCATTGGCAATCATGCGCGCGATGTAAACACCGCTCGCGAGACTCTTGCCGTCGAAAGAGACGCGGTGAAGGCCGGCAGACTGCACGTCGTCCACCAAAGTCGCTGCGAGACGGCCGGTTATGTCGAAGAGTTCGAGCTTCACTCTGCTCACCTGCGGAACAGCAAATTGGAAGGTGGTCTGCGCGTTGAACGGATTTGGGTAATTCTGCAACAGCTCAAAACCCGATGGAATCTCCACGGTGTTGTCTGCCGCAATCAGTTCATCGGTTGTGAACATGATCGCTCTGCCCGCGTGAATCGGCGCCGAATGCTCGGAATAGAACAGCCCGAAGGAGTAGAGCAGACCTTGCGTGCCGTCTGGCCCTTCGATTCCCACAGAGGTTTCCAGACGTCCTTCGTAATCTCCGTAGTACATTTCGAGCACGCTGTTTCCGTCGCTCGATCCGTTGAAAATCGGATTGTAAATCACTAATTGAAAACTCGCGGTGCCGGTTTCAAAATACTCGGGCACATCCTGCCATTGAATGATCACGCGATGATTGTCCGAGTCGTCAAGATACCAGACTCCGCCGCCCAACTCCGGCCGATAGTCCTGCCAGAAGACCGCAATGTAATTGTCCGGTGCGCCGGGAACAGGAATCGGCCAGCGGCTCCAATCGGAGGTGCAAGCTGCACCCATTTCAACATGCCCATTCGCGCTGATGCAGATCTGACCGTAATCTTGGCCGTAGAACGTCATATTGAAGGGAAGAGTGCGAACGGTGGATCCGTCACCTGAAAGACCAAGATTCTCCGCGCCCGCTCCGCGAATATCTGTCCATGTGAATACCGGGCCATAGAAATCGAGATCGTCATACGCAAAGTAGCCGTATGCATCCGGACCGGTCGCGCCGACGTAGTCAGAGTAATTCAGATTGGCCACGTGCGAATTCTGTCCGGGAAGCAACTGGAGTGTGACCGCCTGCGCGGCGAAATGCTCAAAATTCTCACCGACAACAAATATCTGTTCGCCGTCGTACATCGTCGTGAAGTCGGCCTGCCCGAGTGCATCCGTAAACTCTACCTGTCCGCTTATGGGGTGCGCGACCGAGATGTTTGAAACAGGATTGCCGATAGGATCCAGCACGGTGATTTCGATGTTCGCCGCATTTGCCACTGTCAAAGTCAGATTTCCGTCGTCCACCTGACCTGAAGTGATGGCGATGTTCCTGAGCACGCGCCCGTATCCGAACTTCTCGTAGCGGCCCGTGTAGGTACCTGGAGCCAAGAATATTTCGTAGCTTCCATCGCCTGCGGAACGTGTCATATTTTCGTGATCTTCGATTGAAATTCTGACGCCTTCAAGCGCGCCGCCAACAGATGACGATACAGTGCCTGCAACCGAGCCGAGTGAACCATGTCCGCCTTGCACAGCGGGAAGCAAACGGAGTTTTCCAAATCCCCACGTGGAATCAGGGCCGGGATCGCCTGCATCGAGACAGCCATTGACGAGAACAAGATAGGCGTCTTCGGGAGAGATCCCCGGAAATGCCGAGAGAATCACGGCAAGCGCACCGCCGACGTGCGGAGTGGCGCCGCTTGTACCACCGATACTGGAGCAGGTGCAGCTTGTGCTCACCGCTTCAACGCTCGTCGGCGACGAAACATCCGGTTTCAACAATCCATGATTGCCGTTGGCATAGGGATAATCTTCAAATTCATCCGGGTATTCGCCGGGGAAACCCTCTGGCGCACAAAACGGCATACGAGGTTGAACACAAATATCCTGGCGAGACCAGGCCGCAGGACCGCGTCCGCTACTGGAGTAATATGTTCCATCTGCATTGTATCCTGCACCTGAGACAATAGAACTCACTCCACCCTGCTGCCAATGCGCATCCGTCATGGCAGGCGGCGGGCAATCCGAGGGAGACGATGTAGACATCGGGCGCGGATTATTCAATCCCTCATTTCCGGTTGAATTAGAGTGAATGATTCCGGCAGCCAATTCCATTTCTGAAACCCAGCGATGACAGACACGAGCCGGACAATCGCGCGAAGAGGAACTTGTGCAATTGCTCTGTTTGAAACTCAGACTTGCAGAAAAGACCTGCGCACCCATCTCGATGCCGTATTGGCTTGCTTCATACACTGCGCCCTGCGAACGAAATCCGCGCAAAATCATCAGCGTCGCTTCAGGCGCCATTGCCACCGTATCACAGCTTGTGCCGGTTCCAAAATTCGAGGAAATCACCGATGCCGTGCGCGTGCCGTGACCTCCGGCAATCGGATCATTGTCCTGCACGTCGTTGCTGTTGAAATCAAAATTCCACCCGTAGAAGTCATCCACGTATCCGTTGCCGTCGTCGTCCACGTTGTTCTCTTCTGCGCCGTCAATCGTGCCGTTGCCGTTCAGGTCTTCGCCGGAGTTCACCCAGATGCGCCCTGCGAAGCGCGCACAATTCTCGTGATTGATTCCTGAGTCTTTGTGTCCGACCAACACACCCTGACCGCGCGAGCCATATTGCAGCCACGTTTCCGGAGCCTGTGATTCAAACACTCCCCAACCAATATCCAACGTGTTATCGTATTCCGGGTCTTGCATGATGTAGGTCACTTCAGAGTACTGAGCCGACAGAGCATGAATCACTTCGGGCTTCGCGGAGAGCCGGATCGCATTCATCACCCAAAGAGGACGAAGCAGTGTGACGCCGCCAGACTTCTGTTGAAGATCGAGAAATTCCATGACACGCGGACTCATCTGAGCGAAGCGCTCTTTCAAGCGAGTCACCACAAACTCACGCCGCTCCTTCATCGGCAGCGCGCGTGCCTCGGGATAGACCTCGTCCATCTCGACGCGATTGTCGAGAAACGCGATCACCGAAATCTCCTCGTCCGCACCGGCGGACGCAAGCTGATCCGGAAGCGCGGGCGAGTACTCCGCCGCAACCAACGAGGTGGCCGCGATCAGGGTGAACAAGACGGCCGTCAAGAAATGTGATTTCATGGAAACCCCCGAGAAGGTGGTTTGAAACTTGGGCATGGAATCTTTGCTTTGCTTTGTTATATTCACTGACATGAATGCTCTTCGCAAGCACTATGCCCTGCGCGATCCGTGGTTTTGGCTGATTTTCGGGGCCGGAATCCTGCTCCGCGTCTGGCACCTTTTGCACGCCATGCAGAGCCCAACCTTCTGGGCGCCCGCCGTGGACCCGCTGTGGTACCATGAGGCGGCGCTCAGAGCCTCAGAGGGCGACCTCGGGCCGTGGCCTCTGTTTCGCGCTCCGCTCTATCCTCTGCTCCTCGGACTGGTCTATCGGCTCTTCGAGCATGACCTGCTTTGGGCGAGAATTCTGAATCTGGTCTTGCAAGCTGCGACAATCTGGGCAATCTACGGCATGGCCCGCGAGTTCTTCGGCAGGCGGTCGGCTCTTGTGGCTGCCGCATTGTTCGCCATCAATGGCCTTGCTATCTTCTACTCAGCGGAGATTCTCTCAACAAGTCTCGAGATGCTCGCCGCCGTACTGGCCGCGTGGAGCACGCTCAGTTTGATTCAGGAGGCAAACTGGAAAAGTTCGCTGTCCTGCGGCCTGACCTGGGGAGTGACAGCGATCATCCGTCCGAACTTCCTGCTCGTCGCGCCGGTCGTTCTGATTGTCGTGCTCTGGCCGCTCCTGCGCGCCAAAAGGCTCATTCCCATCGCGGCTGTGTGGATCGGCCTCTTCCTGCCTATTCTGCCCGTAACTGCGGCAAACTGGCTAATCGGAGGTGAGCCGGTGCTGATTGCCACTCAGGGCGGGATTAATTTCTGGATCGGCAACAACCCCAGAACCGATGCAATTTCCTCTGTCTTGCCGGGTCGCGACCGCTTCTGGACTCTTGAAGAGGCTCGGGCCGATGCTCGCCGCGAGGCTGGACAGCCCATGAGCGACGGCGAAATCTCGGATTTCTACTATGACAAGGGCCGGGACTTCCTCTCTTCCAGTCCAGGCTCAGCCGTTAGGCTTATGTTACGAAAGACGGCGCTGTTTTTCAACCGATTCGAGATTTCCAATAACAAACACCTGAACTACTTCGCCGGGCAGACGCCGCTGCTTCCCGCACTGATGCTGCTCAACTTCGGACTGTTGCTCCCCTTGGCTGGGCTGGGACTGTGGCTGCGTCGAAGGCTGCCCGAAGCGCGACTCCTGATCTGGATGATCGGGGCCTATGCCTTTTCCGTCATCCTCTTCTTCATCGCGAGCCGCTTTCGGATGCCCGCCGTGCCGTGGCTCTGTGTGCTGGCCGGAATCGGCGCGACGGCGCTACCCGAAATAAAGCTATCGAAGGAAAAGCCCATCGCCGCGCTGCTCGTCCTTGCTCTTGTCATCGTTGCGTGGATGAACCCGTGGAATGCGCGAGAGGCTTCGCTTGGAAGCGCGCGCTACATGGAAGGCAATGCCTACCTCGCGCTTGACAAACTCGAATCAGCCCGCGTTTGCTTTCAGGAGGCGCAACTCGATCCCGACACGCGAGAACTCGCATTGCTGAACCTCGGGGTTACGGAATCACGCGCAAAGAATTTCGCCGCAGCCGTGTCAGCGCTTCAAAAGCTCGTCGCGGAGTTTCCCACTTCCGCAAAAGGGTGGAACAATCTTGGCACCGTGCAAGAGGAACTCTCCGACACAAATGCCGCAGCGAGATCGTATCAAGTTGCGATACCGCTCGATGCGAAATTCCTTGATCCCCTGATGAACTTGGCACGACTCCACCTTGAAATCGGCAAAAGACTGCTTCGTCAGGGATTTACCGAGGAGTCCATTCCTCACTTCAATCACTCCATTCAACTGCACCCCACCGCTTCTGTCCATTACCACAGGGCCGTCGCCTTGGGTCAATTGGGCGATGAAACCGGCGCTCGAGAAGAACTTCTCCGATCTCTCGAACTCGATCCCGCCTACTCCCCTGCACTCACTTTGATGAACCAGCTTCGGCAATCTCAATCTGCTTCGACAACTCCTGTGCCTGCGCCAAAGTAGGATCAAGCAGAAGCGCACGCTCGACCGCCTCCCTCGCCTCGCCATACCGTTTCAATCTCGCCAGTATTAATCCCAAATTCGATTCAGCCTCCGCGCGATCCGGCGCAAGCTCCAAAGCGCGCGCCTGAAGATGCAGCGCACGGGTGTGCTCTCCGTCCGCCATGTAGCGCGCGGCCTGCTCTTCCAAGAGTGGAGCCCACTCCACCGCGCTGCGATTCATTGCAAGTTGATAGAGCCGCCACATCGTCTTGTACCAGCTTCCCGCATTGATAATCGTCATCTTGTGCGGCCAGACGGGTTTCGAGTCGGGGAATGTGATCACATAGAGCGAATCAAAAGCATCGAGATGAAGCCATGCGCTGTCCAAATCCTGCTCGTAAAATTGCACAAGCAGACTTCGCAGTTCCGACGGAGTAGAGGCCGTGAAAAACTCGGAGTTCTTCCAAAGAGGCGCGAAGTCCGCGCATTGCGCGCGAGTTGTGCAAATCACCGGTGAGCCAACCCGCTGTTCGGTGCGCGCGATGTGTTCCGAGGTCTCCACATAGCGCGCCCACACCAGAGCGCCCGCGCTGAGCGATTGAACTGCCGTCACAATCAGAACCGCCGCAAATGCCCGACCATGAGCGCGACCGGATTGATAGAGCGCAATCAGCATCAGGGGAACCGCAAACAACAGAAGTCGAGGCCCCCAATGTTCGCCCGAGGAGAGCGGAACCATCAAGAGGCCCAGACAGAGAGACAACAACACATAGCGGCGAATTGCCACCCGCGTCTCGCCGGGCAACAGCAGGAGAACAACCCACGGAAGCGCCGTCACAAATGAGCCCTGCGTCAACAGTCCAAGCGGCGGAACCGGATGCGCCCAGATGTAATAGAAACTGCCGGCAAGATAGAGCGCGAGCGCAACAGCCGCCGCCGAAATCTGCTTGATGTCGTCCCCGCGCTTCAGAAGATAGAGACCGATAAACAACAGCCCGCCATGAGCCAGCGAAACCGCAACCGCGGGTCCGCAGGCAAAAAACAGATCGTAAATCGCAAGCAGGCGGCTTATCAGATAGTTGTCCACCCCGCCAAGAGATCCTGCCGGACGATTCAACTGCGATTGCAGCGTGAATTCCGAGAGTCCCGCAATCAGAATTGCCAAACCAAGAATTGCGGCCGAGCTCACAAAGAGAAGCAGCGCGCGTCCCATCTGCTTTCTGAAAAGTAATGCAAGCAGACAGACCGCAATGAGTATTCCGTGTTCGATGCGAAACGCCGTCGCAAGTCCAAGACCCGCGCCCACAAGCAACCAATACAACCTCTTCTCGAAATCCCGAACAAATACAAGATAGAGAGCCGGAAGAGAGAACAGCCAAGCGGGAAGATGCTCCCACGGCGCCAGCCCATAGAATGTAAGCGGCAGAAGCACGAACCCCCAAGCGAAGCCCGCATACCACAGGAGCCAGCCCAAACCTATCGCAATCATCGCCGATCTGATCAACATCATCCGCTTCGACATCCAGTCTTCAAGCTGAAAGAAGAATCGCGCAAAGGGCGAGAATCCCGGCCTTACTCCCCCGTTCTCGCGCACGGCAAACGGCTCTTCGAGCGCAGAAAAGTTGGAGGGATTCGAGAGCTGCGCGCGTAGCGGACCATCCGCAACCGGAGATCCGAAGGCGCCTTGACCGTTAATCGCAGCGATCTCTTTCACCGCATCGTCAATCGTCCACGTACCGATGGGAAAAAAGATGGCGCACAATAGCATCAGCGCGGACCAGATGATTAGCCAGCGACGGGCGGAGTCTCGTGACAAACTTAGCATGAGTGGAAAGGCCGCGGGAGCAACCCACGGCCTCTGTTGTTCTCCGTTATGAGAGGATTCCCGGATCGCTAATCGCGATCATTCTCAAAATTGACGTTCAAGTTCTGCTGGAAGAACACCAGCTCGTTTGCAAGCATCATCGTCAGGCGCGGAACGGGGCCAAGAAGCGGATGCACAAACGTGTCGTTCTTCAAATAAGAAAGCGGGAACGTGAACAGCGCCGTGCGATAACGCGGACCCGCCGTCACACGCGTCCTGAAAAAACTGCCGTCCTGCTCGATCTCAATCGTGCCCTCATACTTCACAAAATGCACGCCGATCGGCTCGTCGTGATCGTCCGAAAGCGGGATGTAATAGTAATCCACTTCCAGCACGTCTTCGTCCGTCCAGACTCCGGCCGAAAATGGAATCGAAGCGTAGATTCGCCAAATCGGATTGATCGGGTTGTCCTCAAGATTCGCAACGTTGATAAAATCCGCATCTACTCCGCGCGTGACGTTTCGAATGCGAGTGACGTTCAGAAGAGCAAGATTCTCAGTCTGTGGAATCAAGCAGACAACCGTAGGCGTCGTAAACCGCTCGTCAACGCTGCAGTCAATGTTCGTCAATTCGAGCCCCTGCCCCGCCGTGCAAGACACATAGTTGTAAACCGTCGTCGCGAAGTCAAAACTCTGCGGCGTAGAAGATCGTCCGAAGAACTCAATCTCCGGAGGACAAGCCACGGGCTGAAGGAAATAGCGAAGCCTGCTCGTGAAAGATGTATCCACTTCCAAGTCCGGCCACTGCGGATCCGCAGACGATGCCCCCGCAAAATCCGGAGTCCCGGACTCTGAAGGCGTCGCGACCGAATATTGCTGCTTCGATCTAACCGTGTAAATTCCGAAGTAGTCGCGAACGAAGGGAGGCGCGCCTGCGCCTGAAGAAAGCGCCAGCGTCTCATGGAAAAGTCTGCGACCCGACCACATCAACGTCCCCCCTACGTCAAGGTAGGACGAAATCGGGGCCTCCCAACTCGTCACATCCGCCTGGCTGCGAACCGTGCCGACATTGTCGTCGTCAATAATCCAAACCGAACGGAACTGCTGAATCAGACCGACCGGAATCGGATTGCTGGTGCGGTTGGAATACCACATTACCGGTCCGTCGTCAGAAGTGTCATAAACAAACGGCGGAATCTGGAACGTGTCCGACTCCACAAATGATGCGAGAATCTCCGCAATGTCAAAGGCGTCGCGCACAAATCCGCCATTGCCGTCTTCACCCCAGTAACGCTTCATAATCGTATCGGGGTGAATTCCTCCGCGCTGAGGATCGGCCGCACCCAGCGCCTTGTTCTCGTCCACAATTAGCAACGTGCGATGAAACGTCGGCTTGATCACGTGAAAGTTGACGTGCGAAATCGTATCCGACAAAGTCAGACCGTCGTCGCGCACGCGAAGTGAGAACACGTAGTCCCCAGTCTCAAAACCGTAGAGAGCAATTTGCGACGTCTCGCCCCAATCACTCCATCCAGCCCGGTAACCGACCACGCGATTGCTGTCGTCATACACCGGAAGGGCAACCGTATCGGCGGGCAGACGCACCACCGCATAGCTGAACTCTAAAGGAATCAGATTGCCCGTACGCGAATCCGGATCGCTGCCCTGCCACAGCAGCCGCAATCCCGAATACGTCACCGTCAACGTGTCGCCCATCAGAAGCGTGTCCGCAATCGTCAACTCGGTCTCATATGTCGTCGGTCCCATGGACCAGCGAACACGCGGCGCATTCGGAGCAAGATTCGAGCGGAAATAGGTGCGCACCGCAATCGGAGAACGCACGTCCAGATTGTCCAGAGAGCGCACCATAAACAGATGCTCCGTAATGACGCCGACGTCCGTCAAGAGAAAAATCTGACGGCTCGCCTCATTCGTGCGACTCCACGAACTCGCCGGAATTGATGCAAGATACGCTTCCCACTGAGCATTGCCGGCGCGATAGGCGTTCAATCCGACTTGAGACGTATCGTCGAAATATTCAAATCCCGCAACACGCCCGTCCGGATCGTATCCCTGCCAGTAGACGATCTGAGCATAACTGAACTCCGCCGAATCCTCGGGAAAATTCACAAACCAAACCGTCGGCTGCTGATTAGTCGTTTCCGGCTCGTCCGTATAACGATCTCATCCCTCGATGACTATGATCACCGCAACGATCGAAAGGAGGATGATGCGAGTGGGATTGTGTAAAAGTTTTCTCATGTTCATCTTCACTTTCCCCCTTAGAACAGCCGCTTGTTGAACCGATAGCCCAACGAGAAGCGGTGAATATTGTCGAGGAATGCAATCGCATTGTAAGCATAATCAATCTTCAGACCGATCTTCTCAAGATTGATTCCCGCGCCCAAACTCGCACCGTTGCCGAAAAACGTCCCGTTCTCCGAAAACAATGGATACTCATAGAATGGATTCATGTTCGATGCGTCTTCGCCGCGATTGATCACCTCGCGATAATCATCCCACGACACACGCTTCCATCCGTTGATCTTCTTCCCGAATCGCAAAAACGCCGTATTCATATACCCGTACTCGAACCCGATGTTGTAAACCTCAAGATTGTCATTCGGGTGCGACCACGCCAGCGCCGTCAACAGCGCGTGAGTTCCCACCGAATCCGATCCGGTCCACCACTCACGATCCTTCGAGTTGATCAGATACGCCGACGTGCCGAACGTGAAATTCATCGGAAGCGGAAATCCCTCCTCGACAAACTTCATGTCCGGACCGAAATTCGAGGTCAACATCGCAAGTCGAACGCTGCGCCAGCCCGTCTCGTAATACGTGCCTACGTCCGCCGCCCAGCCGGTCGCCGATTCGTCCGCAAGCATCTCGCTCACCATCTTGACCGTCCCGCCCACGGAAAACTTGTCCGTCAGCAGCTGACTGTACGAAACTCCAATGGCAACGTCGCCGGCAGTGAACGTGCGGCCCGTGCCGTCCGGTCGCTCAGGAGTCGTCTCCTTCATCTCGTCCGTCGTCAAATAGCTCACCGACGCGGCCATTGTGCCGTTCAGTTTCGCTACAGGCTGCGTGATCCCGAGATAACCGTACTGCAAACCCGCAGCATAGTCAATCCAACTTAGGATCGCCTCGGATTTCTCAAGCCGGGCAAGAGCGCCGGGATTATGCCAGATCGCACTGGCGTCATTCGCAACGGAGACATAGGCCTCGCCCATTCCCACCGCGCGACATGAGGGACTGATCTTAAGGAACTGCACTCCGGCCGTGCCCACTTTCGCCTGTCCATATGCAAGAACAGGAAGAAGCGCCGCGCAAATGAACAGCCCTAACAATCGCCATCGCTTCATAAGAACATCCTTCCGTCTATGAGAAGCGGTTCAAAAAATCTTAACGAATAATCACAAACTTGCCCATCTCAATCTGATGATTGGACAGGTCTTCCACCGAGAACATGTAGATCCCCGCTACAACCTGCTGATTGTTGCGCGAATTCAAATCCCACTTCTCGGAATACAAACTGGCCCACGAACTGATGTCCCCGTCTTCATTGTGAGGAATTATCTGAACCAAATCCCCCGCCGTCGTGAAAATGCGGATCAAACAGCGCTCAGGCAAATTCATAAACTCGATGCGACGGTCCACCTGCGGGAAAAAGTCCGCCGTGCCGTCGTTCTGGTTCTCCCACGACTGCCCCAGATAAGAGGCCGTGTAATCCTGGTAGGCGCGATACGGGTTCGGCACAACCGTCACGGGCTTCTTCGGTTGTCCCGCCGGAGCAAGCAGCACTGCATTCGCAGTCGCGCGCGTCGTCAAAGAACCCAAGCCCGATTTCGGATCGCCAAAGTCGAAGGCCGTTACGGAGTAATACTTCGGAGAAAGCTTCGCCGCAGGAATGTAAAATTCGTAATAGTCGTCATACTCCGAACTGTTCGACGGCACAAATATCTCAGCGAATCCCGTGTTGTTGCCTACCTTGTCGAGATGCGCCGGGACAAGATTGAAGGTATCCCGCTGCTGCAATCCGGTCGTATCTTCAACAGGAATTGTCATCATTGAATCCGACTCATCCGAGAAATATGCAAAGTCAATACGGTCGAATTGCGCCAACAACTCAAAGCTGTTTTCAAGATTCACACCCGCCGCATGAATGCGGTAGCCCTCAAAGTCCTGAACCCGCGAGAAGGGATCGCGATAGGTCGAAAGCTCCGAGGACTTCTTCGACCAGCGCAGGATTACTTCATTCTGCCCAAGCTCGTAACCCAAGCCACCGATATAACCCTTTTCGGTGCGCACTCTGCCGCCAAATGTCTGCGCCGCATTGTAGGTGTTAGGCAGGACGTCAAGCAGGGCCGGAATCGGAGGAGGAGGAGGTCCAGTGAAGTCGGGAATACCGTCGCCGAAATCCAACTGCCCATTGCTCGACATCCAACCCATGTCCCATGCGCCAAGCTGAAGAGGATGGAAGACGTTAAACGCATAGACCAAGTCTGCGGGAACAATGTCGTCCTCAGTGTGAACAGGGAACGGATTACGTCCGTTCAAAGCGGTATTCACGACCGTGTCAATCCGGCCGTCGCGTTCACCGTCATCCGGTCCGCCGTAACGTCCGGCAAATATCTCAGCGCCGCCTGCATTGAACTCACTCGCCCCGAGGAAGTAGGTGATGTCAATGGAATCCACGCCGATCGGTATCACACCGTACAATCCGTCGCGTCCTACGTCCTCACCGTACCAACCGTCACCGGTGTCGAGAAGACCGTCGCCCTCCGAACCGTCCGGATCGTCCGTGTTCGGCAATCCGTCATAGCCCCAGTCGAAGATCGGTGTGTCGAACATGCGATTGTCGTAAACGTCCTTCGCCCAACGCGCATTGTTCTTCAAATCCTCAAAATTGTATTTCGAGGTGTCGAGGTTCGTATTAGATACCTGCTGATTGTTCGGGTTATGGAAATACTCGCCCGCAACATAAGCAATCGTCATACGAAAACGCTCGCCCGGATTCAGACGATAGATGTCATTGCCCTGTCCATCCGTGAAATCATAAATTCCCAAGGGACCCCAGGATAACAAATAGCGTGTGTCATAACCGTCTGCCAAGTCTGCATAGTCCGAGGCAGGCAATGCGTTGTCCACATACCAAGCTTGTGGGCGATCTCCACCATAGCAGTTGGTATCCGGCGCAACGGTTCCGGCCAACAGCTCGTCTGCCGAGGTCTGCCAGAAGTCAAATTCGCAGTTGCGCATCACCTGATACTTATGCTCGTCACCCACAGGCGTGCCATAAGTCTGAGTCCAGTTCATACCCAAGCTGTCACGTGCCGAGTAGGCTTCCCATGAGGGACCCCAATCCAAGTTCGGATCGCCGTTAGAAATCCAGTAGTTGAACGACGTAAACAAACGCGGATTCGGCGCGCGAATCACGCGCGTTCCCGTGACGTGAGGAATGTTGAACGGCGCATTGATCCCTTCCGGGCCGTGACCGTCGCCGTCCGCAATCCAGGCCACGTCAATGCGCACTTGATTCGTCTCGCCTGCTGAATTCACCTCATCCACTTCGCGAACAAAACCGCAAACGTCGTCCGTGTGTCCCTCAAACAATCCTGACGGGCCGCAATCAGAGTCCACATACAAACCGACGTAAACATTCTTCAAAAAGTTCGACGCGATATTCGATATCTCGTAGTCAATCAAAATGAAATCTTCCGCAAAAGCCTGACTAAACGAATAAGACGTCTGCTTGATCTCGATTCCCAAGGGACGATGCGGACCATCTGTCGGATCTTCTTCAAGCCAGAAATCATCCTGCAGCGTGTCCGCCATCAAACAAACAAAGTCCTGATCCGAAATCGCCAGAGAATCGTAAACCGGCATTCCCAAACAATTGGTGAAGCCGGGACGATTAGAGCGTTCCTGAATCCCGTACTCCAAGCCCTCGCCGGGATAGAATTCATTGATCGAAGGAGTGAACCAGCCGTCCGTTCCCACGGATACACGCGTGGTCTGAAATCCCTCTTCTTCAATCAATGCGCCAATCCAAAGCGCGCCTTGAAACAGGTACTGCTGATCGGAACCGCCGGGAAACTCGCACTGCGGAGCCCAACCGCCCGGAGGACACGGATCCTCAAGCGCCGTGCTCTGCGACGGGCCGTCGTTGCCGAAGTAGCCGTAATTCGTAATATTCATCCACATTCTGCCCGCATTGTGAACGCGATTCTCAATCTGCGGATTGGCAACCGCCGTCCGAACCGGCCCGCGCACGCGCGAAGGATCCCACGGCGCATTCTTCGCATGAACCACATGCAATACGCCGCTGAACGCTATCGTTAGAATGAGGGCAAAGGTTTTCGTTTTCCAGTGCATGTGCAACCTCAGGTGTAGCACTATCCGGCAAATCGCCGGCAAGCTGTTAATTCAATTTGTTGCGCTATCGCCGCGCAAGCAATCCGCCAAAGTAGTATCCCGCGCCGACCGAACCCGAACCCGGGCCGCCCCACGCGCCAATATCATTCCGCGAACCATCCGGATCATTATACTCGCTGTCGGGATGCCCCGCGTTCACACACGGAGATCCCGCGCCAAGACGCAAATCACTCCCCGACAGTAGTGCATCCTGACTGATGCTGTTTCCGACATCGAGAGTCGAAGGAATATAGTTCACGTCCTGCGGTTCGCGCGTCCCGTTGTTCCAGACGTCATTATAGTCCAAATAGGGACTCGATGACAATCGCGCGGAAATACCGGCGCGTCCGCAATCCGTCACGATGTTGTTCACGATGAACGGAAGGCAATTCTGCTCCATGCTGATTCCGTAGTAACCCGCCCCGCGAATCGTATTGTTCACAAGCCGCGGATCGCAGAAGTCCTGCATGTAAATCGCGTCCGTCGTACAGGCCTCAATCACGCTATTCTCTATCACGACTGATTCGCCCACGTACGCAAGCCAGACGCCGTGACCGCGCGAACCCGAAATCCGGCAGCGCTCAACCGTCATGCTGGATGACACAGCCCCGATCGCCGTCGTACCGCTCGACTCAAACGTGCAATTCTCAAAGACGACTGCATCCGATTCCGTCAGCGAATTCGTCAGAACGGCCACACCATACTCGAACCCGCGCAGAAACTTCGTGTGTTCAAACCGCACGCGCGGCTTGCCAACTACCACTTCTGTAAAATCATCAATTACCAGGTAGCTGATCACGCTCGGCTCTGCGCCGCGCTCGTAGAAGATAATGCCGCCCAAGCGATCCTGATCCGATGCCAGACACGGGCAATACTCAACCGGATTCCCCTCCGTGCCTCCCACCAAGAGCCTTCCGTACACTTCAATATTAAATAGACCGGTCGCTTCAATCTTCGCACCCGCAGGAATCACTACCGTCGCCTCAGGAGGAATCACCACGTCGCAGGACATGCGATACGTGGCCGACTGAAGATTTCCCTCAAGACGTCCGCGCAACTCAAATGCAGCCTGCGTATACGTTCGAGTGCCCATATCCGCCCGCGTTCCGTCTGCATCAGGATCCATATCAAACGGACCTGCGTCAATCACCGGTGAGCAGGATTCAACTCCAAAATTCGCAAGTCTCGTCAGAAGCCCCACAGCAGGATCGATAAACAGCGGATCCGTGTCTATGTTGTATTGCGAGTCGCAGGAATCCAAATTCCCATTCACCGCCGACAAGTCGCCGAAAACCTTCGGCACCAACACCGAATCAACCGTGAAATACGACGTATCGTTGGTCAAAATGAAACCGGGAGCGCTGTTGTCTGCGACGTTGTTATAAGCAATGTCCAGCACGTGAGGATCAATGGAACCGTCCGCGCGCACCGCCGAAGCGTCGTTCCCGGTAAATATGTTGTAGCGAATCCGAGGATTCGACGGAGCGTATTCCAACGAATCCGAAATGTAAACCGCATTGTTCTGATTGTGCGTCACAATGCAATGCTCAATCGTCGGACTGCTGTTCCGAATCGCAAGCATCCCCTTGTAAAGCTGCGCATCCACACCGCGAGGCGACAAGGTATCCGTATCGAATAGCGCTCCGTACGTGAAAATGCAGTAGCGGAACACCGAGCCGTCTTCACGATTGTGGAGTTTTAGTCCGCGCCACTGACCCAAATCGGGATCAGACTTCGAACTCGTGAAAATGATCGGATCAGACGGGGTGCCTTCCGCGACGATGACGCCCTGCACGTCAATCCAGGCGCCGCTTAACACCATGATCTCAGTCCCCGGCTGTATCGTCACCGTCGAACCCTCAGGGATGACCCAATCCTCCGCGATCAACCACGGCTTACCCGTGCCGCTCGGACCTATCGTCCCTGTCGTCACGCGAAGCGTGTCGCCCTCGCGATTGGGATCCGGAGGAAGAACCGGATTAGATACCGGATCCGAACAACCGAACCAGATGAAAGCCGCCAAGGCCAAACTCGACAGCAAATAGTCTATACGCATTATCTTCATTGGGAAACTCCCGGGACTTCTAATTCAGTTACTCGTTCCGCCACTAAAACTCAAGCTTCATATGCAGAAGCACCTGCCGCGGTGGATTGTAGTTGCGCGGATTGTGATCGTAATCGTCACCCAAATTATTATCTTCACTCGCATCCGGATCCTGCTCGTGAGTCGAATCATAAGCATTGCCCGTTGCCGTGTAGATCGAACGGACATTCTTGCGATTCAACAAATTGAAAATCTCAAATCCGGTCGAAAGCTTGAAATTCTCGGCTATCGTCCAGAACTTGTCAAATCGCAAATCCGTCGAAGACGTCGCCGGCATACGCGCCGAATTCGGAAGAATCAAATTCTCCGGCGTCTGCGTAATATAAGTGGAAGGTGTGTACGGCAGCCCCGAGCCATAGGAAAACTCCACCGTCGTCAGCCAGTTGGAAGGCAGACGTGCGCCGAAAACCTCAGGATTCTGATTCTCGTTCACCATCAAAGTCAGGAACGCCGACACACGATGCGTTTCGTCCCAATCCAGAGGATACTCATTGCGGTTTTCAGGAACGTTGTTCAAGCGCTGAAGAAGTCCCGCCGCGGCAGCCGATTCCTTGCCATACGCAAAAGAGAAATCGTAGTTCGCCGTAAACGCCCACATGCTCGAAAACTTCTTGTCCACCGAAAACTCAAAACCGCGGGCGCGCGCATAACCAAGATTGAAATAACGGTTCAGAGTGATCGGCCCAATCCGCTCCTCAACCGTCCCGATCTGATTGTAAACGTCGCGATAGTAACCCGCAACGTCCACAACCCAGTTCTCCGTGAACTCCGTGCTCACACCTACCTCGTAGGAAACCGTCTTTTCAAACTCGAGATTCGGATTTCCGACCTCAGTGTTCGGTGCAATATTCGCCGTCGCCGAACGATAGAAATATTGGAACGACGGCGTCTGATAGTAGTGCCCGTAGTTGAAATAGAGCTTAGACTTCGATGAGACCGGATGCGAAATTCCCAAACGCGGCGCAATCACATAACGACCGCGGTCGGCAAGCAATGCGCCCGGCTGATTGCGATCCACCTGACTCTGAAAATCCTGCAACAACCCGTCATCCTGAATCACAAAGTCCGAACGGATGCCTGCGCGCACAATCAAACCTTCAAACTCCATCTTGTCCTGAAAGTAGACCGCACCTTCCCACGGCTTGTGATTGTAGAAGTCGCGCGTGCCGCCGATGCCCGGATAGGGAGAACCGTCAGGAAGCGGGAAGTCCTCATTCGTGTAAGGCTCATCCGGCTCCTGAATAGACTGCATGTTCAGTTCGCGATACTTCAACTCAAGTCCCGAACGCAACTCATGAGACTTGTTTACCTGACTCGTAATGTCAAACTTCGACGTATACTCCAGTGACTTGCGATCCTGATAGAATGAGAACTCGTCATACTGCCCCGGATTCAGGAATCCGTCGGGAGCGTAGTCCCATTCCCCGTTGCCGTTGTAATCATAGAAAACTTCGCCCGGCTCACGGAAGAAATCCGGAATGTCAAAAACCGGATTCGCGGCATCCGTCGAAGTCCTGTTCGTCCACGTGGATTTGCCCGGAATGAAATAGGCGTACATCGGATTGCCGTAATTGTCGTAACCCATGCTCAACCACTCCGGCTCACCCGCAGGAAACTCGACAAGGAGATTCG
The DNA here is from genome assembly GCA_020846695.1 of bacterium. GTDB lineage: Bacteria > Electryoneota > RPQS01 > RPQS01 > RPQS01 > JADLDM01. Next base: position 30,651 of record JADLDM010000028.1, read on the forward strand.
CCCATGTGTAGAGAACCGGAGTCCGCGGATCCATGCCGAATCCAAGATCGGCCGGATACGTGAACAATTCATATTCGTCGAAAGCGAAGTTCGGAGCGTTGTAGACGCCGTCGCGAGTCGGAGCCAAGCGAATTCCCGCAGGCGAGTAGCTCGAAGGAAGATCAAGCCAAACCTCGCCCGGATCATGCTCGCCGTTATAATAACCGTTCGTATCCGGCAAGTCAATAAACGGCTCCCCGGTGTCAAACCAGAAGTCGCCGTCAACCAGACCTTCGCCCGTGTCTTCTTCGTCTTCAAAATTCGTCTGACGATCAATCGCGCCGTTGTTATTCAGGTCGTCGTAGCCCTCGCCAAAACCGTCATAGCGGCCGTTGCCGTTCGCATCCTGAAAGCGCTCGCCGTCCCACTCGCCGTTATTGTTCCAGTCCTGCTCGGCAAGCTGAGGCTCTGAATCATCCCAGCGACCATTGCCGTTCAAATCCACGAACGGATCCCACGGATCCCACACACCTGCATTGTTCACACCCGCGCCGTTCGGACGATCCACCCACGGCTCCGCGCTGTCAAAAACGCCGTTGCCGTTCAGATCCACCCAATCCTCACCGCGATCCCAACGACCGTTGCTGGTCTCATCGTGGTAGCCTTCACCCTCGCCATTGTAGGTCTGGTCGCCATTTGCGTCCACGTAGCCGTCCGGAATAC
>JADLDM010000029.1 GCA_020846695.1 bacterium
ACATCCGGTACATGACCGCGATCATTGACTTGTTGCAGTCTGCCCCCTGGTCTTACGTATCTGAATCCGACAGAAGGCTCCACATTGGTGGTCGCTATGTTGTGGGTGCTGACACGGTTTGCATCCACATTTCCGGGAAGCCTTTTGTGTACAGTGAATTCTCCGTGTTTGGTATAGGGACCTATCGAACATCGAGATATTTCCCCGACACTATTTATCGGTGCTCAGAGGAAGTCTTTCAACAACACGTAAGCAGAGCCACAGAGTTCAGGAACAAGGATGTTGGAATGATAGACTTCCTTCCTGACACCAACTAAGTCGTAGCGACGTCCGTCAAGCCATATCCTCTTGATTACTTATCTCAGTTTCATTAACCCTTTCAAGCGCTACCCGAAGTATCTGATTGCTACGGCGGTGAGCACGCTTTTCTTTGTGGCGTTTAACGCGCTGTCCGTGTGGCTCGTCGCGCCCGTGCTCAGCGTGCTCTTCATGCCCGGCAAGAGCGATCCCACAACAAACGCCGTGGTGGGTGAGGGGCTGCGCGGAGTTTATGATTCGCTGAAGCAGTGGTCATGGGAGATGATCGGCGGCGGCGATCCGCAGCAGGTTCTGCCTCGTCTGTGTGTCGCACTGATTGCGGTCTTTGTGCTGAAGAATGTGTTTGCATATTTGCAGATGCACTTCGTCTCGTACGTCGAGCAACGGATGATCAAGGACCTGCGCGAACGCGTCTATTCGCACGTGATCCGCCAGCGCTACGGATTCTTCGACTCGAGTTCGACCGGTGAACTGATGAGCGCCGTGATGAACGATGTCAATCAGCTTTCCGTCACATTCCAGCGCGTGTTCACGCAGGCCGTGCGCGACCCGCTCACCGTACTCACATTGCTCGTGATTCTCTTCAGCATCTCGTGGCAATTGACGCTTGCGGCGCTGCTGATTGTTCCGGCTTTCGGGATTATCTTCCGCAAGACCGGCGGCAGCCTGAAGCGCAAGAGCGGCAGAATTCAGGAGGGTATGGCGGAAATCACATCCGCGCTGCAAGAGACCATTTCCGGCGCGCGCTTAATCAAGTCTGCTTCAACGGAGCAATTTGAAAGCGAGCGCTTTGAAGGACGCTCGACACGACTCTTCCGAAACGCGCTGCGCATGGTCAGACTGGAACGTCTCGCCTCGCCTCTTTCCGAAACCATCGGCGTCGGAATCATTGCTACGGTTCTTCTGCTCGGCGGTCAGCAGGTGCTCTCAGGTTCCTTGCTCGATGCTGAAGATTTCATTCGTTTCATTGTTGTGCTGTTCTCGATGCTTGCACCCGCAAAAGCTGTTGGCAACCTGCACAACTATCTGCAAATCGGATCGGCGGCTGGCGCGCGCATCAATGCGCTGCTTGAAAAGCCGCAGGAGTTGCTCAACGAGACTGGCAAGCCTGTCACTAAGCTCGAGCGCGGCGTGCGATTTGACAACGTCTTCTTCAAATATCCGACTTCGGAACATTGGATTTTGAACAACGTCTCGTTTGAAGTTAAGCGAGGCGAGCGCGTCGCGCTGGTAGGCCGATCAGGAAGCGGGAAAACCACGCTTGCGAATCTGCTTCCGCGATTCTATGAAGTTGAAAAAGGGCACGTGCTATGGGATGGTCAAGACGTGCGCGAGTTCAAGATTCCAGACCTGCGCAAGCACGTCAGCATCGTCAGTCAGGATGTCTTCCTCTTCAATGAGTCCGTTCGCTACAATCTGACTTACGGCAATCCGGCGATTACCGACGAGCAATTACATGCAGCGATTGCGCGGGCGCAAGCGGCGGATTTCATCGCGCAGATGCCGCAGGGATTGGAAACCGTTGTCGGCGAGCGCGGCGCACAGCTTTCGGGCGGACAACGACAGCGCATCGCCATCGCGCGCGCGTTACTGAAAAATGCACCGCTGCTGATCTTCGACGAAGCAACCTCTGCGCTTGACAACGAATCCGAAAGACTGATTCAACACGCGCTGGAGGAATTATTCCGGGACCGCACTGTGATCATCATCGCGCACCGTCTGAGTTCGATTCGTTTTGCAGATCGCGTGATCGTGATGGATGCGGGAGAGATTGCCGCGCAGGGCACGCACGACTCGCTGATTCAATCGAGCGAATTGTATCGCGTCCTTACACAGCAATATGAGCGGGAAGCCAGAGTCGAGTGAAGCTCCTGCTGGTAAATTCTGCAGCTCCGGAACTTTGGGGTGGCGGCGAAAAGTGGTTCGTAGAGGCCGCGAAATGGTTCACCGAAGAAGGACACCATGTCATGGTGTGCGCGAGGAGCGATTCGCGATTTGAGACGGCCGCAAGAGGGGCAGGATTGAACACAGTCTCTACGCCCTTCGGCGGCGATTTTGATCCGTTTGCAGTTGCGCGCGCACACAAAATACTGAAGCAAGTCAAACCGCAATGCGTGCTGACGAACTTCAACAAAGAGGCGTGGCACTTCGGTCTCGCGCGCGACAAGATGGATACGCGATTGATCGCACGGCATGGCTTTCCGCTCTGGTCGGATAAGCTGCATCACAAGCTCGTTGCAAAGCTGCTGGATCACCTGATTGTGAATGCGGAGACGATCCGCGATCGCTATCTCGCTCTTGGAATCAACGACAAGAAATTGTCCGTGATTCATAACGGAGTGTCTCAGTTCACACAGCGATTTGGTGAAATGCGCAAGCGCTTGAAGCTCGCCGACAGCACATTCTTGGCCGTCGCGGCAGGAAGACTTGAGGAGCAGAAGAGATTTGATCTGCTGCTTCAAGCATGGAGATTTGCTGACTCGCATGATGCAGATGCACATCTTGCGATCTTCGGCAGAGGCCCGCAGGAGGAGGCTCTGAAGTCTCTGACAAGAGAAATGAATTTGGAGAGCAGCGTCACTTTCGCGGGCTTTGATTCGGACTTCGCTTCACTCGTCGGAGATGCAGATCTGTTTGTGTTGACGTCGGAAAATGAGGGCACGCCGAATGCGGTGTTGGAGGCGATGAGTGCGGGTGTTCCCGTGTTAGGATTCGACGTCGGTGCGATGAAGACTCTCTTGCGCGGGAGTCTAAGTGATTTCCTTATTCGAGCGGGCGATGCCCAAGCGCTTAACGAGCGGCTTTCATATTGGATTTCTAATCGAGAGAAGCTAAGAAGTCATCGCGCGGAGTTTGCAGTCAGAGCCAAGAGCGAGTTCAGTTTTGATGTTTCGATGCGTCGCTACGTGGAAGTCTTTCAAGCCGTGGTAGATCAGAGTGCGCGAGCGTAAGGAAGAAATCATCGGTTCGCTGGTCTTTCTCTTGGCCGTGCTCATCGGTTGGGGACCCTTTGTTTTCTTCGGTGTGCGGGAAAATTTCGGAGATCGCTTCGCGCTCCTAATTGGCGCCGGATTCGGCGCGCTTGCTGCGGGTTTCATTTACGACGCGGCGGAAAGACTGCTCGGAAAAGGCGAGGGAATCTATGCCGCAATTGTAGCGGTGACGTTCCCTGCCGCGGGAATTGTTATCAGCCAGGCGCCGCTCTTGCCCGATGCTGCGCTGATGTTTATTACGTCGGCGTCATTGTGGTTTGCATCCCGCGCAACGGATGAAACGCGCGCGGAGAATCTGTTTTTTGTCTCGCTGCTGTCCGGAGTTTCGACGGCGTCTTTCGGATTTCAACCGGTCGCCTTTCTTCCGTTGCTTGCAGGAATTGTTGTTCATACTCGCGCGCAATTGAAACCGCTGGATGTTCTGCTCGTCTTGCTTCCGGTGCTTGCGGGTTTGATTGTCAATCGAATGCCTTCGCTGCCCTTCGCGCAATCGGCAACGCGGCACGTGACAATTGAGAACTCACTCGTTCAAGAGTTTTTGTTCGCATTGCCGTGGGGTGTATGGTTACTTGCGGGGATCTTCGGTAAGCGTGATTCGCTTTCGGAATCGTGGATTCGTTTTACAGCACTGAGTCTCTTCATATTGACGGGACTTTCTCTTGCACTTGGGAATTCGCCGATTGCATCGCTAGGCAGCGCGACTCCCGTGCTCGCGCTAATCACTGCGGCGCTGCTGAAATCGTGGTTTGATGCGGGAGAATCAGGACGACTCAAGAGCTTCAATTGGATCGCCGCGCCCGCCGCGCTCGGGATGATTTCATTTCTTCTGTGGCGCGTGCTCAAGAGCGAGGACCTGCTCGTCGTCGGACACAATCACGCACTGCTGGCGGTGGCTGCAGGGCTTGTAATCTTCGTCCCGCTCTTGAAGGACATGCGACGCTGGCTCTTCTTTATGCTCGCGCTGTCGGGAGCGGTGATTGGAGCGCTGTGGTTTCTATATTCGGGTGAAGTCATCTATGAAGATCTGAAGGCCACATTCAATATCGCGCCGTGGTTGACGACCGTTGCGATGCTTGCGCTTGCGGGTGTTCGCTTCCTTTTTGGAAGGAGCATTCCCAGGGCCGCGCGCACTCCGGGTGAAAAATGTCGCTTTGACACGCTGGTTGCGAGGAGCTTCCGTAACAAAAGAGTGTGGGCGGGCGAGCCTAAAACACTTGCGCTTGCGGATGGAGACAAAGTGCGTATCGCAATTTTCGGCGATGTCACCGGCTCCGAATTTCCATTCTCTTCACGTCGTGGCGGTTATTTCGCTTTTAGGAAATTGGTTTCGGAACTCAACGAGCGCAAGCCGGATGTTGTTATATGCACCGGCGACCTTGCTTCCAACGCGACTGCGCTATCTTATCGAAGGCTGCGCGTGATGTTGAGAAATCTGCGCTTGCCGCTTCTGGTCACGCCGGGCAACCACGACCTTGTCGCTAAGCGCGTTTACAAACCGCACTACTTTCACGGGCTTTTTGGAACGGACAACGGGAGCCTTGTGCTCGCGGACCTGCGTCTTGTGTTTCTGAATACTGCATGGGGCGCACTGAGCGATGAGCAGTTTGCATGGCTGGAAGAGACGCTCGCATCACCACATTCCGGCAAGACCCTTGTATTCTGTCACAAGCCGCTATTTGATCCGCGCGAAGGAAAATCTTACGCCATCGAGCACAGACCGGACGCGGAGAAGCTGCACGAGATATTTCGCAAGCATCGAGTCACGGCGGTTTTCTCCGGTCACATTCATTCTCTACTGCATTCCGGGCGCGACGGCATTCACTACATCATCTCCGGCGGCGGCGGATCGAAATTGAAAACAGAAGGTGACGCGCATCACTATCTCTGGCTGACGGGCGATAGTCGTGAACTCGTGCTGGAAGCCTGCGTGCCACAAACAGGTGAGCGGCTTCTCACTCTCAATCTCTCAAATCTCTCTTGAAGCTTCGCGGCGAAATTCCCGATCTCGGACCGAGACGAATCCTGCTGATTCAATTGCGACGCATTGGAGATGTGTTACTCTGTACACCGGCGATTCGCGCGCTCCACGAGAAGTATCCACACGCGCAGATTGACTTCGCGGCGGAAGAGCCGGGTGAAGAAGTCTTGCGTGGACATCCGCTGATCCGAAATCTGTGGCTCACACCCAAGCGCGGGCTCATGGACACGGTTTCGTTCGTTCGTAAGATGCGTCGCGAGCAATATGATTGGGTGATTGATTTCCTGGCGAACCCACGCAGCGCGCAGATGACATTTTTCACGCGTGCGGGTGTTCGTGCGGGGCTTGCGAGGAGGGGAAGAGCGTGGGCCTACAACTACTTGTTGGAGGAAGAGCCTGAGGACGCGGATGCCTACGCGGTGGACTTGCGGCTTTCGATGCTGCGCGAATTAGGTATCGCATCTCGCTCTCGAAAGTTGGAAATCTACTGCGATCTTCAGAATGAGGCGGCGCAAGAAAGGGCTCGAGAAACTTTGCGGTCAGCATCCGGTGTGGTGGTTGCAATCGCCGCAGGAAATGCAAACAATGCGAAACGCTATCCCGCGGACTTGACCGCGAGTGTGGTTGATCTCTTGCGCGCGCAGGGAATGAATGTGGTGCTGACGAGTGGGCCGGGTGAGGGGGAGTTCGGCGAGGCGATTCTGAAGCAGCTCAAGATTCCGGTTGTGCACATGAAAGATGCGCGTGTGGTGGACTTAACTGCGCTATATCGAAATTGCGCGCTTTATGTCGGTCCGGATTCAGGCCCGAAACACATAGCGGTTGCATGTGGAATTCCGACCGTGACGATTTTCGGACCGGGGAGACCCTCAAATTGGAACGATGCAGAGAATCCGAATAATGTGATGCTGGTCGCGCCCTGTGACAAGCGACCGCATTGTGTAGAAGCGGAATGCGCGAAGCTTGGGCATATCAAACTGATCACGCCGCGCGAAGTGCTGGCCGCTTCGCTTAGAGCGCTGCTTCGATAGCTCACGAGTCTCCGTGGAATTTATCCATGTCGCGGCGATCTTTTTTCGTCGGACGGCGGCCTTCGTTCTTCTTGCTGCCATCGCGCCAAAGCCGATCTGACTCCTCAATCTGCCGAAATTTTTCGACCGTCGCCGGATCGGTGATCTCTTCGTACATGCGGTGCGCGTCTTTCTTGGAAAGATTGATGTCGGCGGATTCGAGTATCCGATAGGCGCGATAGAGTCCCTTGACACGAATTTTCAGAATCGCACCCGCATCAATCGTGTCCCCCGGATCCGCGAAGCGCTCGCCGATCATGATCTTGCCCTCGCGACACGCAGCGGTTGCCTGAGTCCGGGATTTGTAGAGCCGCGCGCGATGCAGCCAAATATCTACTCGTAGTTTCACATCTGTTTCCTTGCCGGTTACAAGAAGATAATATTTCCCCGCGAATAAATCCAGCAGCCAACGGGTCCCTTATATGTTCCAGATTTTCCTGATTCTTATTCTATGTTTCTCGGCGGTCGCGCAGGCCGACGATCTGTCCGACAATTTGAAGCGCCACGTCTATTACCTCGCGGATGATGCGCGTGAAGGACGCGGTATCGGCACCAAGGGCTTGGACGATGCGGCGGATTACATCGCGGCGCAAATGAAAGAGATCGGTCTCACTCCGCCCTTCGATGGCTCCTACTTTCAGGAGTTTGATATGGGCTGGGGATTTGAGATGGGCGCGAATAACAAATTGGTCTATGGCGAAAAGAGTGCAACAACAGAAGACGGAGTGATGCCGACAGGATTCTCTGCAGCGGGAACCGTGACAGCGCCGGTCAGGTTTGTAGGCTACGGAATAACGGCGCCAGAGTTTGAATATGATGACTATGCCGATATTGACGTGAATGGCGCGATTGCCTTGGTGATGCGCAAAGAGCCGGGCGAATTTGATTCGACCTCAAAGTTCGAAGGACTCAATACGACTTTGCACGCGGCGCTTAGAACCAAAGCAAGCAATGCGAAGCAGCATGGCGCGGCTGCAATGCTCTTAGTTGACGGGCCGCTCTACGCGGATTCCACGCAGGCAGAGGAATTGGTCGCACCGCCTTCCAATGAAGCCTATATTGATTGCGGCATTCCGGTCATGAGAATGACGCGCAAGAAAGTCGCCGAGTTATTTCCCGAATTTGAATTGGCGAAGCTGCAACGTTCGATTGATTCCAACACGCAACCGCGCAGTTTGGAAGTAACCAAGGATAGCGTGTCGCTCTCAACCGATCTTTCGCGTGAAACCGTGAAGGTGAAAAACGTCGGTGGAATCGTAGAGGGCGGAGACAATGTGCTGGTTCTCGGCGCGCATTATGATCACCTCGGTTACGGTCAGAGCGGAAGCCTCGACGAGAAATTGAATGTGATTCACAACGGCGCGGATGATAACGCGAGCGGAGTTGCGGGGATTCTGGAAACTGCGCGCATGTTGAAGAAGACTCCGATCGGCTCAACGGTGCTCGTGGTCGCGTTTACGGCAGAAGAGACCGGATTGGGTGGATCAAGTCATCTGGTGAAGCATTTCCCACTCGACATGGCTCGCGTGAAGATGATGCTCAATCTTGATATGGTGGGCCGCTTGAACGACAAAGCTGAGTTCACGGTGCTGTCGTGCAAGTCCGCGGAGGAATTTTCGGGAATCGTGGATCGCGCAAGTCAGGAGACCGGTTTGACGATTACCTGCAAAGGCGACGGCTATGGGCCTTCCGATCACATGAACTTTTATCTCGCGGAAAAGCCGGTGCTCTTCTTCTTTACGGGCGCGCACGCGGATTATCACAAGTCAACCGATGATGCGGACCTCATCAATTACAACGGTGCGGCGAAAGTGACGCAGCTTGCTTATAACACGCTGCGGGAAGTGGACTCCTTCAATTCGCCGTTGACCTATGTAAAATCGAGTGAGCCGCCGGATCAGGGCGGCGGCGCTTTTCGCGCATACTTCGGTTCGATTCCCGATTATGCTCAGCCGGATTCTTTGATCGGAGTGCTGCTCTCCGGCGCGCGCGAAGGTGGTCCCGCTGCAACTGCAGGCATCAAAGGCGGCGACTTGCTCGTGCGCATGGGCAAGGTGAAGCTCAACAACATCTATGACTTCGTCTTCGCGCTGAAAACTTATGCGCCGGGTGATACCGTCGAAGTGGAATACATGCGCGAAAACAAGAATGAAGTTGCGCAAGTGGTTTTGAAGGCGCCGCCGCAAAAGCACTAAGTGAACCGGAAACAGGAAATAGGAACCGGAAATGACATACAGAATTATTCTACTGCTTGCACTCACCTCTTCGCTTTTGTTTGCTGAAGAGCCTCTGCACGGCACGATGATCTCGACTTCGCCGCCGGATTCACTGTGGTATGAAGGAGAGTTGCATATTCAAAATGTCAAGCAGCTTACATTCGGCGGAGAAAATGCGGAGGCGTACTTCTCGACGGACGGCAAGTTCCTGGTCTATCAATCAACACGCGACAGCTTTGATTGTGATCAGATTTTCACGTACAATCTTGAAACCGGCGAGCAGACGCTCGTAAGCACGGGAACAGGCGTGACGACGTGTTCATTTTTTGTTCCTGGTAAGGACGAGCTTGTGTTCTGCTCTACTCATGAGCACGGCGCGCATTGTCCCGAGAAGCCGGATAGAAGTCTCGGCTATGTTTGGGGGCTTTTCGATTTTGGAGTGTACAAGTGTAAGCTGGATGGAAGCGGATTGACGAAGCTCTCGGATGTTGCAGGCGCGTACGATGCGGAGGCCGCAGTGTCACCGGACGGCAAGGAAGTCATCTTCACCTCGGGGCGCGACGGCGATCTGGAACTCTACAAAATGGATATTGACGGGCGGAACGTGAAGCGCTTGACGCACACGGTAGGCTATGACGGAGGGCCGTTCTTCTCGCCTGACGGAAAGTGGATTGTCTATCGCACTTTTCATCCCAAGACTCCCGAGGAGTTTGAGAAGTGGAATTTCCTTTGGGAAAAACAGGCCGTGTCACCTGTTCGCCTCGAGCTATGGGTGATGGATACGGAAGGTGAGCAGCAAAGACAAGTAACGAATCTCAATTCCGCGAGTTTCTGTCCTTACATGCATCCCAACGGAGAGTGGATTATTTTCACCACGAACTGGGCGGACAGTTTAGGTAACAAGCGGATGCCGAACTTCGATCTCTTCAGAACCAGACCTGACGGCTCTGGACTTGAGCGGATTACATACGGCTCAACCTTTGACGGCTTCCCGATGTGGTCGTATGACGGGAAGAAACTGGTGTGGGCCTCCAATCGCGGTGTTCGCAAGGAATTGGGCGAAACGAATATCTTCATTGCGGACTGGGTAGAGTAGCCAGCTTGAAAAGCTGGACAGTTTCGCCAGTTCGATCGTCGTCCGAGCCTGACAGAATGCGGCGGCTACAGTGCTTGAGAGTCTTGAATGAATCAACTATATTTTGAAAACAACGGAAACAACCAATTCGAGGGCAATGAACATGAGATTCCTGAATACGCGTGTGTTTCTCACGGCGCTTCTTATGACTGCAACGGCGATATTCATCTTCCAAAGCTGCTCAAGTTCGGGCGACGGAGGAGGGGATGACAACGGACAGGCGAAGTGGACCATCATGGTCTACGGCGCGGGAAACAACGATTTGGATCAGGCGAACAACAATACCTCCTATATTGTTCAGGACGTACAGGACATGGAGAAGGTGGGCAGCCAGAGCGGCATGAACATCATTTCGATGGTGTCGCGCTACAACGGCGGCGGCAATGCGAAGTATTACAAGCTGGGCTACTATCCCAGCGAAAACCCGGATCAGATCAGCTCTGAAGAGCTTTTGAACCTTGGCACCAAGGACATGTCCGACCCGGCGACGATGCGCGAGTTTATCAACTACTGCAAAGCGAACTACCCGGCGGATAACTATTTACTCTTGGTGGATGATCACGGCGCGGGTTGGCCGGGAAGCTGTGTGGATGAAGTGGGCGGCGCGGGAAGTCTTCTGACCAATGTCGAGTTGCGTCAAGCAATTGCGCAATCCGATTTGGGACGCGTGGATATTCTCACGTGGCACGCCTGTTTGATGGCGATGGTGGAAGTGGCCTACGAATTCCGCAACGTGGCCGATTACATGACGGGCTGTCAGTTTACTATGCCGATGGAGAATATTCTTGGCGCGGATATCTGGCTCGGATGGTTGAAGGATAACCTTGATGCAAGCCCCGATCAGTTTGCCAGAAAGATTGCGGAATCGGTGCGCGAGCGCGCAGAGTTCAAGCAGAAGACCACGCAGTACGGCATGATCGCGCTCGGTCAAATGAACACGCTTGGGTCAAGGGTCGGGGCGTTCGGAAATATCCTGGTGCAGGAGGGCGGGCAGTATTGGAATGAAGTGCAGGCGGCGTGGCAGGGCACGCACTCGACGCAGTATGACAATCAGGCTTATGTGGATTTGCGCGAGTTTGCCAATCGCGTGAAGCAGCAAGAGCATCTACAGAACTCGAATCTGATTCGCACGGCTGCGGATGACGTGATCAGCGCGATAAACGCGGCGGTGCCGTTTACGAATAGCTATTTCTATGGAAGTGATCCGGTAGTTCCGCGCGGCGGATTGAATATTCACTTCCCCTATCAGATGCAGCAGTTCGACTCTTCGAATTACGTTACACTGGAATTCCGCGCGACGAACTGGCAATCATTCCTCTCGACCTTCTTGAGAAGCGGCGCGCAGGCTCCGACGGGACGATGCTGCTACAATAATAATACGCAGTGCGCGGATGTGACGCAGGCGGAATGTCAGACGGTGAACGGAACGTGGACGCAAGGTGCGACGTGCAACGACGGTTGCGGCGGAGGCGATCCGACCGGCCGCTGTTGTTACAACAGTAATCAGAGCTGTCAGGACGTGACGCAGACTCAGTGCAACGGACTTGCGGGAACATGGACGGGTGGAGTGACGTGTGCGGCGGGATGCGGCGGCGGCGGACAGCAATGCGCAACGTCATGCGAGACGGCTGTGGCTTACACGCCCGGAAATATTGTGTCAAACTGCACCGTGCAGAATCACTCGACGAATTGGTTCAGCACAACGCTTGGCGTGGGAACGTGGCGCTTCCAGCTCGTGGCTGCCAGCGGCGACTTTGATATCTACACCTATGCGGACGATTGCGTAACGCAGCTGGGCTGCTATGGTGAGGCGCAGGGTGATGAGGACTTCACGTGCAATGTGCAGGGCAGCGCGGTGACGATTCGCGTGATGATCTACGCCTACGACGGGCAGGGCGGCTACCAATTCGCGATTTCGCAAGTCGGGATTCAGGATGATCCGCACGCGATGAAATTAAGGTAAGTCAGTACAAGGCTACTATGATTAGGGCGGTCCGGTGCTTGACAAGCACTTGGGCCGCCCTTTTTTGTTCACGCTATCCCTCTTCCCCCTTCTTCCCCTCCGGCAATCCTTACCGCTTTCCTCTAAGGAAATCTCAAGTTCGCATCGTAAGATATTGATTTTTATCACTGGCACATGGGTTGCTTACTTCCACTACGGCAAAAAGGTGCTGTCGCATCTGCTATACTTAAAGAAATGAAAGTTAAAGCAATAATTCTGCTATTCTTAGCAGGGGCTTCGTGGGCATCCACGTGGCCCTCCGGGGCTGTTTGCGACCCGCAAACAGGGGCAAAACCTGTCCGCGAGGGCAGATTCCGCCTCTCCGGATGGGGCGCGACCCTCTCTAATGAGGCTTGGGAAGACAATCGCATGGGCGGACTGTTCGAGATCGGCATCGCCAAAGGGCTGTCGCTTTCGGGTGCTGTCGCAAACCGCGACCTTTCGGGCAACGGCGCCTTTCAGCGCGGAGCCGAGGATGCACGCTTGGGGCTGGCCTTCTGGCCTCTCCTATATAAGGACAAACTGCGCGCGGGCGTCAACGGCAATCTGATTCTGCCGACGGGATTCCGTGAACAGCAAGCCTACTACGACTCGACCGCGAACAACGTCGTCACGCTTCCCGCCTACACACTCGCTCAAACTGCGGCGCAATTCTCCTTCGGCACCTCATGGTCGCCGGGACGCGCGGCGGAACTCGCGGGCTTCGCGGGTTACATGGGAACCTCAGACAATTTGTATCAAGCTTTCCGTTGGGGAATGGGACTTTCACTCACTCCGTTTGGAAAAACTGTCGGTGCGAGCTTTGACTACGGACAGTCCATCACACGAGCCGGCACATTACCAAATACGGAAGTGCTGCGCGGAGGTTTGGATGTCGAATTACCGTGGGGATTCGGATTGCATCCGGGAGTGTATGCTGAATTGGAAGACGATCCGATGATCGGCGCGGCGGTGGGATTGAGCTTTCAAGCAAGATTACCGCACTCGGTCTATCCCGATAAACCGAGACCGCCGAAACCTGCCGTTCGCCTTGCTGTCGCACTTGTGGCTCCACCGATTTCAGATCAGCCGATGGCGGACAACGAACAGCTTTGGAAGAACATCCGCGAATCTCTAAAGCCAAGTTTTGAGGCGGTGCTTCCGCTTGAATCGCTTGACTTGCCCGGTCTCCCGTTTGAAGAAGTGAATCGCGGTAGTTTCTGGAACAGCATGGCGGCGATTGCCGCAGCCTATCCCGATGCAAGGTGGCTCTTGATTACGCACGTCGAAAATGAATCGGTTTCGCGCGCGGCGGGACTTTCAATTCCCTTGGTGGTAACTCAGCCGACGTGGGAAGCGACCTGCAAATTGCGCGTGCAGTTGGTGGATCTAATTGAACTGGCGGCATACCCTGAGCAAATCATCGAAGCATCGGCCATCGGCAAAGAGGGATTGAGAAGCCCGATGCTCTCTTCATTAGAGAAAGAGAAGCTCAGCCTTGAGCGCGTCCGCGAACTCACCCTCGAAGCCTACCGCAAGGCGGGAGTCGAAATTGCGATTGCGCTGCCGCAGAGAGGAGAAGGGGAATGAGTCACTGCGTGACGGCATTCTTTCTTGCTTTCTTGATGATGAGTTGTACGTCGCCGACGGAATCGAATGACGACAACAACAACTCAAATCCGTCGAAGAGTCTGACGATTGACGCGCGGCCCGCGGCGATTCCGGCGGACGGAGCTTCGCGCATGACCTTGTTTGTTGAATATCGGGAAGATGGAGTGGCCGTGCCCGATTCAACCAGAATTATTCTTCTCAATCCGATGGGCACGCTCGCGCAAGGAACGATCTACACGGTCGGCGGAGTCGCGCTGGATACGCTCACGGCGGATTCTACAGCGGGAATCGGTTGGCTGGTCGCCTATGCCGACGGTTTGCGCGATTCAATCGAAATCATGTTTACAGATACGACCAATTAGAATGACAAACGAAATGATCAGAGCGCACGCAGTGCGGCACTACCGTGTAATACTGTTTGGTATTGTGGCCATGCTGTTCAGCGCGTGTGGAAGCGGAGGCTCATCGGGGCCTGTGACTCCGGTGGGACCGGAAGAGTTCCACATAGAGTATTGTCGCGTGATTGAAGCGGATAATCGCATGCGCGTGGAGTGGCTTGCCAATCGCCCGACCTCCGGCGAATTCCGCTACGGCCAGACGACCTATACGCAACTCATGACAATTCCGGTGGTCGAAGATACGCACAGCGTCGCGCTATCAGGATACGCTTTCAATACCGCTTATGTCTATCGCCTTACCGTGATTGATGAGCAGGGAAATCGTCTCGATTGCACAGGCGACTTCACCACGCCGGAAAAGGCAACGCCCGAACCAATCATTTCCGCTTTGACTATTAATGAGATCAGCGAATCGAGCGCGAAGATAGAATGGCAGACCGACGAGAACGCGACTACGATTCTCTATTATGGAGTCGGCGCGATTTCCGATTCAATCACCGTGAGCGGTTTGCGCATGGATCACGAAGTCACGCTTAACAACCTGACTTCTTCCACAATCTACGCGCTGCGACCGGAAGCGGTGGACGCAGACGGATTGCGCGGCTTCGGACCGGACAGCATGTTTGCAACTGCGGCGCGATTGATTGTCTGGCTGCCCGCAACGCAGATCACATTGGGCGATACTATGCTGGTTCCTGTGCATCTTGAGGCGGCGGAAGATCTGGCCGCAATGCAGTATCGTCTCGATTTCGCAGAGGGTAATGTTGAAATCGTCGGCGTGCACGAAGGCCCCTTCTATACCGAAAACAATGGATTCAATTTCTTCCGCGACATTCGCAACGGCACGAGCCAAGTGACCAATGCGATGACGTGGGTGATCGCCTATAACGGCAACACGCGCACGGGCACCGACGCGGACGGCGACGGCGTCATTGCGATTCTGGAACTTCGAGGACTTGCACCGGGCTCGGCGGGGGCTGCGCTTGATGCGGATTCAACTTTCGGACTCGATATGTTCGCGCAAATGCGCTCATGCAGCTTGCGCACCGGAACAATCACGGTGATACAATGAAGCGATTACCCCCTTCTGATTCCCCCGCGCTTCGCGAGGGAAGGCCAGAAGCCCCCTATCCCCCGCAAGCAGGGGGACACCCAGACGAGACTATTTCATTCATCATAACCGGTACGGTAACCGGAGGATTGGGAGACTATCATGCATACTTGGCGTAATCTTTTGCACGCGGCGCTGTTGACGGGTCTGGTGTGGACAAACACACAGGCCGCGACAACCTATCGCTCGTTCCTCGAATGGAACGGACCGTATTTCCACGTGCGCCACGGCTTGACTGCGGATTCATCGGCCTATCTCGATTATATGGTCAATAATCCGCTGCCGCTCTACAGCACACCATTTTCTTCCCCCAGCGCAGTCGAGCTTTACGGCTCCGCCGATGCGCCCGTCGCGTTCGTCGTGGATCACGACCACCGCCGCGTGCAGGTGTTCTCGGCCAATGCAGGCTGGAATGTGGAGGCGCTGTTCTACAGCACCACACCCGTGCAGGGAAACTACGGCGGCAGGTCCGTCAAGTTCTCACTCGGTGAAGTCCTGCCGGGCAGCGAGCGCATGTGGATTAACGGACAATTTTTCACTCGCGTCAATTCGCTGACCGGTTATGGCGCATCGGACTCGGTCTATACGATTGTGTATTCAGGCGTGCCGAATACGGGCGGTGTTGCAACGCTCCCGCTCGGCTGGGCCTTGCAGCCGACCGACAGTGTGCGAGTCGAATATGCCTATGCCAATCCGCCGGGATCTTCCGGAGTCGGCGACTTGGATTACGTGCTCTATCAAACCGCGCCGACGGATATTCCGCTGCAACTCAACGAAGCGACCTCGGCTACCGATCCGGCGATGACAGACCTGACAGGAATTGCCATCAATGCATCCGTCCGACTTGGCGCAGTGGTGGACGTCTATCTGGTCAACGGACTCTCCAACGGCAACGGCGCGCTGGCAAGCTACGAGTTGTCTGCCGTAGGCGCCGGCGGAAACTTCACTCACGTGGACACCTATCCCGGCGAATTGGGAAGGCCCTACGATGTTGAAGTCGTCGAAACCAACGTCAATGTGGATGGAACCGTTGCGGAGGGAACCCCATCCGGCGCGGCGAATTCCACACTTACCGAGAGTATTACCAATCAGAACACTTTCCTCGGTCATGACTATCGCATCACGTTTAGCTTCGATACTTCATCGGCAATGAACGGTGTGGCCGCGCCCGACGCAGAGGAAAACGATCTTGCCTACGAAGTTGCCACCGGACGTTTGCACATGGTCATGACGTCCGATGCCGCAGACCCCGGAACGGCTTACAGCTTCAGCGATGACTATGGTCAGACGTGGTCAACACCGGTCACGATCTCTCCGTCAACTCTTACAGGCGTGCACGATCGCCCGCGCATGGCGATTGAAAGCAACGGCAATCTGCATGTTGTGTATGAAGCAGTCAACGGAAGCGGCGACCGTCATCTCTATCACAGCGTTTCCTCCGACGGTATCAGTTGGTCGGCAGGTATCGAGTTAACGACCGCGTTGACGCCCTCCACCGTCGCGGATAACCGCTACTGCAATTTGTTGGTTGATCCCTCCGACAATGTTCACTTGATCTGGTCCGGTGATGACGACGTCTATCACCGCATCTATAATGGTTCGTGGGGCGCGGCCAATCTGATTGCAAGCGGCGCAGGCGCGGACTTCTCTGCTCCTCATGCCGTTATGGATAATGTGGGCCGAATCTACGTTGCCTATGTCTCCGCTTCAACCGCTCCCGCCGACATCAGCTACCTCCACTACAATGGAGCAGTCTGGGGCAGCTATGAAACCGGCGGCTTCACTGCCGGAACCCCCGATCCCGTTACGACTGCGGCCGGATTTGTATCCGACGGCGGCGGACGCGGCGAAGCTTTCCCGCTCCCGCAAATCGCACTCGTTGATGAGGCCATATGGGTCTTCTGGGCCGGAACCGGAACGGAAACCTACGGCGTAGATCAGGCGCAATTGCGCTACAACATGGTCTCTTCATTGGATGGCAATTTCACCTCCGGCGCAGGGACAGCGCTCACCACAGGAGACGACGTTGCTCCGATGGCCTTCACGGTTGCTGTGGATGAGAACCTCGACCTGCATATCTGCTGGCCGTACGGAACCGTTGTGGATCAGGAAGGCTTGCGCTACAAGAAGATGTACGCAGACGGCACCTGGGCGCCGCTGACGACGACAACCGGTCGCGAAATTTACGAAGAAGGCGCTGCCGCAACGGTATTCGCTCTCGAACCGCGCTTGGTTTGCCCGCAAATTGCAGGAGCCACTGCTCCGATGCTTGCCTGCTCGAAAGCCTATACGACTCTCGGAGGCGGTTCGCCGCGCGGGTTGTTCAAGGTTATTGACGGCGTCGTGACCATCACCGATCAAACCACGCTTGCCGAAGTGCAGACGTGGCGCGTGTGGACAAACGGCGTTGCCGATGCAGGCGGAATTCCCGGTCTCTCCTTTACCATCAGCAACACGACCGATGCAATCTCGTCCACCGACGACGTGGACGCGACGAACTTCAATCTCGGCGACTACTACGAACTCGACGGCACTCCCGCCGACAAGAATGACCTCCTCTTCCTGTCCGATACGGACAATCACCGCGTGAAAGTCATTCGCGCGTATGATAACATTGACGATTGTTTTGGTGGCGACACGCGCTGGGATGTGCCCGGTCAATCCGATGGAACTCCGAGCCAGACCTACAAACTCGCCACAGTCGGCGGTGAAGGAAGCTTCACGGTTTGGGCAAGCCCGGACAGTCTGCCATGGACGATTGTTGACGACCTCCTGATTGCAGGACCCGCCGATCGCTATTGCGAACTCGATCGCTACACCAAGGAAGTGCGCTTCGGCGACGGCGCGCACGGCCTAATTCCGCCCGACGGAGCGTTTATTCGCGTTCGTTATGAAGAGTCGGTGGATGAAGCCGAATTCGGAACGCTCGGTTCGGGCACCGGACAGATGTCCTATCCGCGCGGTGTGGCGGCAGCGTACAACGAAAATCTCGGTGTGTACGACGTCTATGTTTGCGACACGGGCAACAACCGTTTGCAGAAATTCTCCTACAATCCGAACTCGTCCGTTAATCCGAATTCCTGGACAAGCCCGACTGTCGCCTGGGCGGCAACCGATACGACGACCGACCTGCTCAGCGCGCCGCAAGATATCGAAGTGGTTACACTGCTTGGCGAAGTCTATCTCGTGGTCAGTGACAACGGAAATGACCGAATTGTCATCTACAAAGACAACGACGCCGCGGGCTCAGGTGGCGACAATGCGCCCGAGTATGTGGAAGAATGCGGCAGCGAAGGAACAAGCCTGAATCAGTTCATCAACCCGATGGGACTTGGTGTCATGGCCGAGGACAACGGCTTAATTGTGATGGCCGCCGATGCGGATCGCAATGAAGTCTGCAAGATCGTTTCTCGTGACTGGCTGTTGGAAGTCGGACAGGATACCACCGGTGGGCCCGACGGCGAGAACGAAATCCCCGAACTCGCCCTGGTGGACGGAATTGACGGCGACAACTATCTACTTTTGCAGCCCGGCGCAACCCGCACGCTCCAACTTGTCGTGAACAATCCCGACTCTCTGATTTCCGTGCGCGCATCATGTACGTTCAACGCAACGATGATCCGCGTGCTCTCAATATCCGAAGGAAATCTATGGAGCGGCGAGCGCTACACCAACACGATCTTCCTTACCGACGTGGACAATACTGCGGGAACCTTCGACGTCAACTCCGCGATGGTCGGAGATGACGACGGACTTTCCTTGAATGACTCGCGCGTCGGCGCAACGATTACTGTTCAGGCTCTGACGGCGCTGACGGTTCCCGCAACCGGTGCAATTTCCTTTGCGACGGCGACCGATTTGCGCAGCGTCGGGAATATTCCTGTGACGAACGGCGTGCGCCGTGGAGTCACGCTCCGCGCAGGCTACCTCGCGGATATTGCATCGGCAGGCGGATCGCCGGGACAGGCTCCTTCGATGATCCCCGAGCCTGACGGAAGAATTGACTTTGCCGACGTCAACATCTTTACGCAAGGTTGGAACGGAAACGGCATTATCTTTGATCCGATTTCAGACATTGGACCGTATCTCGGTTCAACACTGCCGGGATTGATTGCAGATCCCGACGGAAGACTCGACGCCTTTGACTTGCTCTCGCTTTCGACCATGTACAACTGGTACAACAGTCAGGGCGCGGCGTCTTTTGATCCACGCGGATTTGACGTGACCTCGATGGACAATGGAAACTCAATTCGCGTGGTTTCGAGCAGTGATGAAAACGGCGTCACGCTGACACTTTACGCCGATCAGATTTTGAATCTGACTTCCGCACATTGTATTCTTGAGATGGCTTCGCCTGCCGCACAGATCGTTACGATTGAGGAGGGTGACTTCCTGAATCGTGAAGCGCAGACGATCTTCCTTGCGACCAACGGAGGAACATTCGCCGACATCAACGTCGGTCGCTTGAGCCGTGAAAATCCGGGAATTTCCGGAAGCGGCGCAATTGCCACGGTGCGCGTCACTCTGCCCGCCGGTGTATCGCCCGATTTGACCGTGATGTACGAACTGCGCAATCAGGAAAATGATCTTGTTGGATTCGGACAGACCACCAGTGTGGAAAATGCCGAAGTGCCGACGCAATTCGGATTGGCTCCGGCCTATCCGAATCCTTTCAATTCGACTACCTCAATCAAGTTCATGCTGCCTGAGGCCGCTGACCTTTCTCTGCGCGTGTTCAATGTGTTGGGTCAGGAAGTCGCCACTCTGGTCAACGGTCATTTCAATGCGGGTATTCACGTCGTGCATTGGGATGCCACGAGTGAGAGCAACACTGCTCTGCCCTCCGGCGTCTTCTTCGCGCGCCTTGAAGCCAACGGCAGAACCGATATTCAGAAGCTCGTCTTGATGAAATAGCACATCTTCGTCTCCTCCTTACAAAAAGAGGGCGACCCGAAATTGGGTCGCCCTCTTTGCATAGCGCAATGATTCGCCGTTGTGGGTTTCCAGACCCGCAACGATGATTTACTCAAACACCGGAGAGACTCTGAAGAACTCCTTGTCGTTCATCGGAGCAATTTGTGTCGAAAGCACACTCGAATCAAAGTAATCCGAAACAGAATTTGTGAAGTCGGGATTGTTTGCGCGTTCGAGGCGATAGGCCGTCGCATGGCGATAGGCTGTCCAGCGCAGTTCCAGTGTGTTGGCAGCAATCCACTGAATCGTTAGGGTCTGCGCGGCCTGAACCGGCTCGTAAACTCGAACAAGCTTAGTTGCATCTTCAAAGGTGACGATCTGGTCGAAACCGGGCGAAGTCAATGTGTATTTCGGCACTCCGAGCACGCTCGACGTAGAATCTACCCAAACTCCCGTTCTGCCGTCACGAATCTGAAACTTTCCAGACCAGAATGTCAGCAGATCTTGTCCGGTGCCATTCTGAATGAGTGCGGAGAACGTGTTTGCGTTCACAGATGGAGTCGTGAAAGCGATCTCACCAGTCACGGCATCATAGCAAACGCCGGGCGTGTGAAAGATACGTCTTGTGCCATCAATGTCTTGAATCGCGACTATACGTCCAAGCACTGTAAGGGTGTCAAAGTATGATTGGTTAAAGAAATTGGCCTCTTCGGTGACGCCGATTCGCAGTGAATAGACATAGTGGTTTTCTTCATCATCGTAGCAACCATAGAAGTAGCGCCAGTAACCACTCTTGAAAGCAATCGATAGGTCTTCAGAGCGATCAAAGATGTCCAATTGGAAATTCTGAAATGCGTCGACTGCCCCGCCCGGTAGCCATATCATGACGCCTTGGGCCACCCAGATGTCCCAATCACATCCAGTTGGGTCGTCCCAGTACCATGTAGTCCCAGACACAAGCAGGTACTGCGAAGTCAAGGGGGGAGCTGGCCAGGATTCCATTGAGAACGCCTGAACTTCTTCACCCCAGCCCCAGTGGATAAGACTCTGTCGCGCAAATACTGAATCACCCTCCAAATCAAAGTAGTATACGTCAAGATCTTCGGCTGGCCAGTCAATAGAGTATGGCTTGCCTGCTGCAACGGGTCCCGCAACATCCTGCATCTTGAGCAGCGAGAGGTCTGCCCAAGACATAGCCCATGGATCGGAGTCATACTCAGTTCGAGGGAAACGGAGAAATCCAAGATCACCGTCCCCACTTGTTTTGAACCAAATCGTATCCACTGCCGGATTGATCAGCGTATCATTTCCCAGCGAATCTTCTCCCCAAACCGCGGCGCCTGCTGTCACCGCTGCCCAGCCGAAACTCGTGCTGTCTTCATAGTGTTGCACATCCCAAGTGATCGTCCGCGCGGGCAACTGTATCTCTGCGACGAGTTGCAATGGAATCTCAGCAATTGCAGTTGTCGCGCAGGCAATCAGTCCTATGATAGCAAATCGGTTCATAGTTCTAATATACGGCGAAGTTTTGGGAAAGCAAGACTCGAAAGGGTCAGAGTAATTCACACAAAAAGGGCGGCACCCCTGCCGCCCCTACAACTACACGTCCGCCAAATATTTCATTCCCGCGTGCATGTAGTCCTTCACGTAGGATTGCACATATTCCGCAAACCGGTCGGGAAATTGAGGAAGTCCGGCGGCGAGAAGTTTCGTCATGTCCGCACGCGTTTCGTATTGATAGCGGCCGCGCAGATCTTCGGGCATCGGAAAGTATTCGATGTTCGCGGGCTTGCCAAGCGCTTTGAAGACGTTTTCTGCAAGCTGATTGTAGGTATGCGGCATGCCGGTTCCCAGATTGAAAATCCCGTTCACTTGCGGACGATCCAACAAGAAGAGAATCCCCGCGAGCACCTCTTCGATATGAATGAAATCGCGCCGCTGTTCGCCATGACCAAACCCGTCGCGATGCGATTCAAACAGGCGAACCTTTCCGGTATCACGCGCCTGCGGATAGGCGTGCATCACCACCGAGGCCATGCGCCCCTTGTGATATTCATTCGGCCCGAACACATTGAAGAACCTAAGTCCCGCCACGCGCTTCTGCCACCCACGATCCAAGACCATCCTATCAAACAGCCACTTCGAGAAACCGTACGCATTCAGTGGTCTGAGCTTCGGAGTCAGTTCGTCATCATCGGAAAAGCCGAGCGAGCCGTCACCGTAGGTTGCAGCGGAAGAAGCGTAAATAAACCGCGCGTTTTGAGCCAGCGTCCATTCGCACAGCTTGCGCGAGTAGTCCACGTTCCATTCATAGAGATAATCCACGTCACGCATGGTCGTGTCCGCGCACGCACCCATGTGAATCACCGCCGTGATCTGCGAGGCCCACGTCTCGCGCTTCAAAGCATCAAACAACTGTCCGCGATCCACAAACTGATGAAATTCGAGGCCGCGCAGGTTCATCCACTTCTCGGCTGTGCCGAAGCGGTCCGCCAAAATTAAACGGCTTTCGCCGCGCTTGTTCAAGGCATGTGCGACCGCGCTCCCGATGAAGCCCGCCGCGCCGGTGATTAGGATCATAGTATTTTCAGTTTGTCACCCTGCAAGGGTCTATTTGCGCGCCTGACACTGTGCGACCTGTGGTAGAGAGAGAGTCAGGCAATACTGCAATGCGAGTTGGCTCCCTGAATAGATCCTTACGAGGATGACAGAATGGGGTTTACCGAACTCTCCTCGAAGCAAAATCAAAATTGGGCAATCCCAACGTGGCGTCGTGATCATGCTCATCATCGGTGACGGCGGATGCATCGCGAATTTCGCAATCCAGCGCGTGAACCTCCCACGGCTCCATGTCCAAATATAGCCCGCGCATCATCAGTTCGATCCCGTCGCGAATGAATACCTTCTGCGTTACCTTATCGCGCAGCATCACTTCCTTGCCCTGAAGATTTCCGAAATTCAAATCCACCCAACACTGACTGCGGTAATCGGCCCAATTCACAAACACGCGAAGATGCGACGCCTCGCTGTCCCAGGCCTGACCTAAAACCTGCCAATTGGTGTCATTGCCTTGCCATGCCTGACGCGGACGCAAGAGTTGCCAGCTTCCGCTGCGCACCGCATCCATTCCCAACACCGTCAAGAGCTGCTCATACATTTCAGTAATCGAGCTGTCTCTCTCCTCCTTCGGAACTCTCAGGAGTTGCACCGGAGGACGAATCTTCCAACCCATGAACTGCCCCTGATAAAACAGATTCGCGGAGGGCAGTGAAAACAGCCAGAAGGCCGCCGCGCGATGAATCGGCTGCGCGAGTCGTGAAGCAATCCGCTTCTCGTCGTGATTCTCGAGAAATCTCAACTTCTTGCGGTGCTTCTCTTCTTCGTAATCAAACTGCACGCGCGAAAGTCCGGTCGGACTCACGGCCCAATCAAGCGGATCCTTGTCATAGGTCAAATCGAATCCCATCTCAAGCAATTCCGGATCAAGCCCCCAATAAACTTCGGCGATGAACGTGAAGTCGGGATATTTGTCGCGCACGCGCTTGACCGCATTGGGCCAGAACTCGCGCATCTCACCGCCCCACGTCTTCGTGAAAACGTGCGACAGTATCAGCATCGCCATGTCGCAGCGCACACCGTCACATCTATCTGCAACGGAAAGTAACTCGCCCAACACCGCCTCATGCACTTCGGGTTTGCGAAAATCCGGCTGAGCCGTATCGGACCACGCGGGGAAATACGGATCCTTTCCATGCCCGATAATCGCGGTTCCCTTCTTTGTGTCCACCCTAAAATAGGTCACCGGATCACGCGCAAGGTCCTCCTCGCTTCCTTGAACGTAAAACTCCGGATGCTCAGAGGTCCACGGATGATCGGCAGCGGTGTGACTCGGCACAAAATCCAGGAACAGCTTCATCCCTCTTGCGTGCAGCTTGGCGCGAAAACTCCGCAAACCCTCTTCGCCGCCTAATTCGGGATTCACGTTGTATCCCACAATCGCGTAGGGCGACGCCGTAATATCCTCTGCCTTCCAGTCCGAAAGCACCTCGGCATAGTCCTTCTGCAAGCCTTCGTGCGCGCGCGCAATCTCGCGGCTGCGGGCAGACGGAGTCCAGATTCCCATCAGCCAGACCGCATCCACGGAGCGGGATTGCCAGAGGTCAAAGTGCTCATCCGCGACCCGAGACAGCGAGATCGGCGTGCCGCCGCCAAGCTGTCTGAGCCAGACGCGGGTATTAATTTCGAGGATCGTGCCTGCCGGTCTAAACACGGCGTTTTCCTTTGCTTGGTGTACTTGCTTGCGCCTTTGGGGGGACTTCTTATATTAACGCATTGCGGCCTAAAAGACAAGGCCGACCGTTTCGCCCTAAACCGAAAGGAAACTATGAATTTGTCAACCGTTACGCACGTTCTGGCGGCGGCGGCCTGTGCCCTCTTTCTGGGTTGTGGAGGCAGTGAAACCAAAACCCCCGCAAAGAAGGCATCCGACTCCCCCCAGCAATCCACCAAAACCGAGAGTAAACCCGTGACCGAACAGCCCACAGGCGGCCCCACCAAAGTGTCCGGCGATACCGTGACCACTGCTTCCGGACTTCAATATCTGATGATCAAAGAAGGATCCGGCGAGATGCCGAAGGTGGGCGAAATAGTGACCGTGCATGCGAGCGGTTGGTTTACAGACGGCAAGAAATTTTGGTCGAGCCATGATGATGGAAATCCACTCGTGTTCGCGCTTGGCGCGACGCCGCCGAAAGTCATTGCCGGATGGGAAGAGGGACTCCTGTTAATGAAGGCGGGCGAGAAACGCCAACTAATCATACCTGCGAAGCTTGCTTATGGAGAGAACGGTCGCCCCGGCGCGATTCCGCCCAATGCAACTCTGATCTTCGATGTCGAGTTGGTGGGGATTAAGAAGTAGTTTTCAGTTCCTGTCGAATAAATGATCGAGGCGAGCCATTTGGCTCGCCTCGACTTTTTTCACAAGATGTGTGACTTTGTTATGGTGTCGGCTCGGTGCGAGTCATACGTTCGGTTCTGAGCCGTGTCAGTTCGTCCTGATAGTAGCGGATGCGTTCGCAGTGTCCTGCAATCGCATGATTCTCAAGCGTGGGAACCTCCCCCGCCTGAAGCATTTCGTGGCACTTCTGTCCGAGTGTTTCTTGCGCGTGGCGAAGCCTGCGCTCCGTTTGCGCTTCTTCCATTCGTATCCGGCCCTGCCGCGCCAATTCGTCGCCCTTGTCCCGCAGATCGCGCATCCCCGACAACACCGTATCACGGACATCGTCCCAAAAATTTACGGTCGTGTTCTTGTCTTGAGTCTTCATAGCGCCCTCTTGAGGGTTGGTTTCCTATATGTGCTACTCGTTGAACTCGTGATTCGTTCCAAGTATCGCGTCGTCATCCTGAGCGTAGCGAAGGATCTCTCAGAGGGGTCCTTCACTTCGCCAAGCCTGTGTTCAGGATGACAAAACTAAGGCGTCACACTCCGACCTGTTCCAGCAGCCATCTGCTGTATTCCGGTGCGATTTCGTCCACGGAAAACACCAGAATTTCCGGAACTGAATAGGGATGATTTTCTTTGAAGTACTGCTCGATTTCGCCCAACCTCATGTGATGCGACTTGATGAAGAGCAACACTTCCGTTTCATCCTTGATCTCGTCGGACTCCCAGCGGTAGGAAGATCGCGCGCCGGGTAATCTGGTCACACAGGCCGCAAGCTTTTTCTCGATCAGTCCGCGAGCCAGCGCTTCCGCCTTGTCAAGCTGATCAATTGTGGTGATAATCAGGATCTCGCCGTGACCTTTTTGCATAGCTGTGACTCCTTGCTGTAGTGCAATGGCAAACTTTCACGCGCAAATAGCCTGCAATCCGCACAACAAACTCCCGCGAATCATCTCCTTGCAGAATGCAAGCAAGCTCCGCTCCATTCTGGCCTTCCTCCGTTCACGGGGAGCCTGTCCCCGTAAGGAAATCAGAAGGGGGTCTGACTTGGGATTCCCCGTCAGAATTCGTATCTTCCGGGAGCCAAAGATACAGCCTATGCGTTAGAGTAGAGTGTCTACCGGACCAGCTTCTTAAAGCCTGCGGCAGGCACAAACTTCGGATACTTCGCGGCGGGAATATCAAGCTCTGCTCCGGTATGCGGATTGCGTCCTTTTCGGGCAGATCGCTCTGCCAAGTAGAACGAGCCGAAGTCTGAAAGCGTGACCTTGTCGCCATCCCAAACGGCATCCTGAATCGTCTCGATCACGGCCTGCAACACCTCCGAAGAGGTCTGCTTGGAAAGCGCGGTCTTGGCGGCTATCGCGGCCACAAGTTCTCTGTTTGTCATATAGCAAATACAATAAAATCCTAAAAGAACATGCCACTCTACGAATATCAGTGCGAGGTCTGCGGCAAAGTCACAGAGTTCCTCGACTCGGCCTCGACCAAGCGAACCGACGGCTTCTGCCCGAATTGCAAAGAAGACCGCAAACTCAACAAAATCTTCTCTGTAACTGCATCAGTGTCGAAGTCTGGCTCGGATTTCTCCAGCTACGCGTCCGCCCCAGCAAGTTCCGGTTGCGGCAGCGGCTGTGGCTGAGCTTCCGGTAACTGACGGCCGGGTGTCGTCACACTGACTTCTTCAAAGCTTCTATCGCCGAGCGAACGCCGGGAAATGTCGCCTCTACATCCGAGTCTGCCTCTCCAACCTGAGATGCAGGCTTCGCTGAGAGGTGTTGCGGCCTCAAAACAACCACTCCCGCCTCGACCATCTTCGGCTCCGTCACAAGCTCGAAAGTAAGAAAATCACCCTCGGACAGAGAAACGCGATCCACCAACTTCTGCGGCAGGGTCACTTGATTTTTATGGCGGATACGGGCGGTGAGGGGCTTGCGCATGGTTTCGGCAGCAGAAGGGCATTCCAATTTTCCAACTTTCTGAATATAGCAATTTCGCAACCTCCCTGTCAAGCGGCATCTTGCTGACCGCCGATTTGGGGGCCCATTTTTGCAAGAAAGTCCTTGACAACCTGCTAATTTTTGTTTAGTTTGCCATAGATTTGTGAGACTTCGTGCAAACTGAATAAGCTGAACAAAAACAACCCCCTGAGAGTAGCATTGTACCGCTCAGAGGAGGAAAATAGTATAGAGTCTCAACAACGGGTAGTAGGTTTGCTTTTGCGGACACCCCAACAGAATGTAGGCGATTTGAATCTGAAGCATGGCCAATAAGAAGTTCTCCATAATCCTGCTCTCCCACGACCTGACCAAGAAGGTGGAATTCACCTTCTCGCGGAAGGGCATTAAGGCGTTACTCGCGGGAATCGTCGCGAGCTTCCTGCTCTTCAATGGGATAACCGGATTTCTGGCAAGCCGTTTTGCTTCCGACTCAAAGAGTACCGAATTGTTGGCCGAAAACCAAGCGCTCCGCGAGCAGCTTGAGACGTTTGATTCCAAACTCAAGAACGTCGAACAGCGCATGTCGTCTCTGGCCGAAACCGACAACATGTTACGCTTGATGGCCGACCTGCCCGCCCTATCCTCTGACATTCGCAAGGTGGGCGTTGGCGGCGCAGAGGAGATACTCCCGCAGGGACCGCTGCTTCCCGAAGCGCAGGAACTCGCCGAAGTACTCAATAAGCTGGATCGGGAAGTTGAACTGCAAAAAGTCAGCTTCCGTGAAATCTATTCAAAGCTCGAACAGAATGAGGAGATGCTCGAACATCTTCCCACTCTGAGACCCTGTGATACCGGCTACTTCTCTTCGGGCTTTGGCTATCGCACCGATCCCTTCACCAAGAAGGCCACGCGCCATGAAGGACTGGACATCTCCGCTCCGCGCGGGACATCGGTCATGGCCTCCGCCGCAGGAACCGTCATCTACGCCAGCCGCTATTATAACTACGGGCAGTTCATCGTTGTTGATCATGGCGGCGGCATCCAAACGGCCTACGGTCACCTGCACAAGATGAACGTCACGAAAGGTCAGAAGGTCGAGAAGGGGCAAACGATCGGACAGGTCGGCTCCACGGGCCGCTCCACCGCGCCGCATCTCCACTATGAAGTCCGTGTAAACGGCGTCGCTGTGAATCCGATGGACTACGTATTCGAAGAGACCGAGACCTTCCCCGATGTCGCGCAACAGTCGCCTGAATCCGATAACGGGGGCTGAAAGTCTGCATCCGAGTATCTGACCCGAGGTTCCGCCTCGGGTTTTTTATTATCGTTTCGTTAACAAACCGACTTGACAATCTCGAAGACCCCCGCTACCTTCCAACATGAGTTCAAAACCGCACAAACTCTCCTTTCTCGATCGCTACCTGACGCTGTGGATCTTCCTGGCAATGGCCGCGGGAGTCCTGTCCGGCTTCATCTTTCCGGGCATCGTCCCGTTTCTGGATCAGTACAGTCTCGGAACCACTTCGATTCCCATAGCCGCCGGCCTGATCCTGATGATGTATCCGCCGCTTGCGAAAGTCCGCTATGAGGAGCTGCCCGAGGTCTTTGCCAACTGGAAAATTCTTGGAATCTCCCTCTTGCAGAATTGGCTGATCGGCCCGATCTTGATGTTCCTGCTCGCGATTGTCTTTCTGCGCGGCTATCCCGAATACATGGTCGGATTGATTCTGATTGGACTCGCGCGTTGCATCGCCATGGTGATCGTGTGGAATGATCTCGCCAAAGGCGACACGGAATATGCCGCCGGATTGGTCGCCTTCAACTCGATCTTTCAGGTGCTCTTCTATTCCGTCTATGCTTATGTCTTCATTACGCTCTTGCCGCCGCTATTCGGTCTCACGAGCACGGAAGTGAAGATCACCATCGGGCAGATTGCGCAAAGCGTCTTCGTTTATCTTGGCATTCCTTTTCTTGCGGGATTCCTCACACGTTTCATCCTCATTCGCGTCAAGGATAAGGAGTGGTATCACAAGAAATTCATTCCCAAAATCAGTCCGATTACGCTGATTGCTCTGCTCTTCACGATTGTCATAATGTTTTCGTTAAAGGGCGACAAAATTCTCGCGCTGCCCTTCGACGTGCTGCGCATCGCCGTGCCCTTGCTCATCTACTTCGTGCTGATGTTCTTCGTCTCGTTCTGGATGGGCCGCAAGATCGGCGCGGATTATTCCAAGACAGCTACGCTCTCCTTCACCGCTGCGTCCAACAACTTTGAGCTGGCAATCGCCGTTGCCATCGCAGTCTTCGGAGTGCACTCCGGAGCCGCGCTTGCCGCAGTCATCGGGCCATTAGTTGAGGTGCCGGTGTTGATCGGATTGGTAAATGTCGCGCTATGGATGCAGAAGAAGTATTTCGTCTCAGCCGTGCGCATCGAAAAGTGCCCATGAGTCCTTGTCTGCAATGAAATCCCTTTCCGAACTGGGGCACTTCTTCGCGCTGAAGCGCTCGACCGTCGGACTGCTCGCCATGGTCGTGTTGGTCGGCATGGGTGAATACCTCGCCGAGCGATTTCTCCCGATCTACATTATCGCATTGGGCGGCGGCGCGATGGTCATCGGACTCTTGCAGGCCATGGACAACTTCCTGTCCGCCATCTACAGCTATCCCGGCGGCTATCTCTCCGAAAGGCTCGGCACCAAGCGCGCGCTTCTGCTCTTCACTTTCATCTCGATAATCGGCTATCTGATCGTTGTTCTCTTTCCGGTCTGGCAAGCCGTGCTCGTCGGAGCAGCCTTCTTCATCTCATGGTCCGCTCTCTCACTCCCTGCAACCATGAGCCTGATCTACAAAGTCCTGCCGCAGCACAAGCGCACGATGGGAGTCAGCATGTACTCTCTGACTCGCCGTATTCCGATGGCACTGGGCCCGTTGATCGGCGGAATGTTTATTGTAATCTGGGGTGAAAGGCTCGGTGTGCGCGCAGCCTTCCTCTTTGCAATCGTCCTCGCACTCATTGCAATGATATTTCAGCAACGACTGATTGATGACGATACTCCAAGAGAGCGGGATCGAAAAGAGAAGCCTGAATGGAATCCGATGAAGCTCTTTCCGCACATGAACCCCGCGCTCAAGCAACTACTGGTTTCGGATATTCTGATTCGCTTCTGTGAACAGATTCCCTATGCGTTCGTCGTCGTCTGGTGCATGAAGATCATTTCGGCGCCGGTCACGGCGCTCGAATTCGGCCTCCTGACCACCATCGAAATGGCCGTCGCTGCCGTCTGCTACATTCCCGTCGCCTATTGGGCCGACCGCAGCGAGAAGAAGCCGTTTGTCGTCATCACATTTGTCTTCTTCACCTTCTTTCCGCTCGTCTTGATGTACAGTCACTCTTTTGTCTGGCTCATCCTGGCCTTTGTACTGCGCGGCCTAAAAGAGTTCGGTGACGCGACGCGCAAATCACTCATCATGGATCTGTCGCCCGCTGAAAATGGAGCCGTCATGTTCGGACTCTACTATCTGATCCGCGATGTCATCGTCTCCGTCGCAACCTTCGGAGGAGCCTTGCTCTGGATGATTGATCCCAAGCTGAATCTACTCACAGCCTTCGCTTTCGGAATCCTTGGCACACTCTATTTCGCCTTCTTCGGAAAAAGCTACGCAACGGAGACCCATCAGGCAGCAGCGTAGGGACACGATACATCGTGTCCGGCCTGCCAAGAGGCAAGAAAAATGATCTACGAAACCCATCCCGACAATCCCAATCCACGCGCGATACAAAAAGCTATCGCGGCTTTGGAGCGCGGTGAATTGATCGCCTACGCAACCGATACCGTGTACGGTCTCGGCTGTGATATTCACTCGAAGTCCGCTGTAGAACGCGCGCTTGCCCTCAAGGGCTACTCGAAATATCACGCGCTGTCATTTCTCTGCGCAGACCTTTCCGACATCTCGAACTTTGCCCGCGTAGAGACTCCGGTTTACAAAATGCTCAAGCGCTGCCTGCCCGGACCTTACACCTTCATTCTTCCCGCCACGCGCGAAGTCCCGAAGATGCTCATCTCAAAACAGAAGACTGTCGGTCTACGCGTGCCCGATCATCCCGTCTGTCGTGACCTCCTGAAAGCCTTCGGAAGACCGATTCTCTCAACTTCCGTAACCGATCGCGACGGCCATGTCATTGGCGATCCCTCTGAAATCCAGGAAATCTGGGGAGAGCAGGTCGCAGTCATCCTCGATTCAGGAATTATCGAGTCGAAATCCTCCACCGTCGTGGATTGCACCGCCGAAGATGAACCCGTCATCCTCCGCGAAGGAAAAGGCGACATCACTCTGATCTACTACGGATAGACAATCCGCTGTTGCTGCAGTTCCCCGCCGAGTCGGGTTAAGCGCTCCCTTTCTTGATCAACTGCACTCGGTTCTGCGCGCAACCCGACCGAAACGATACGCCACACCGCCGTCGCCGAGCGGGGATTAAGCGCGACCAAGTAGCCCAAGAGAACTAAGAAATGTGCCTGTCGCGCGGTTCCCCGCCGGAATCCGCTCCGCTTTCATACCTCATACCTCTGACCTCATACCCCTCCTTCCGCGCACCCATTGCACTCAATGCCTCTCTTTTCATAGCCTATTTGCAAGAACAGCCACCACCCCGCCAAACCCCTTCACATCACCCTACGCAATCTTCTATAAAACAATACTATGTGCAGACTCCCCTAACGGCGATATTGTCACACAAAGCCGTTCTTTTTGGTGCGCCGTTTGCCAATTCGGATTCAAGACCTTGAATTGCCCAAATATTAGTCTATATTTAGCTTAAATAGGTGGTTTTCCGGTTTCTCTTCTTGCACTCGCTAACTTGGAGGATGTATGAATCGTAACGTCAGATCTCTTTTTGCAGCAATCCTTCTGCTCGTAACTTCCGCTGTCTCATTCGGTGCGCAGCGTCAAGCCGTTCTCGTGGACGGATTCACTCAATGGAATTGCGGCCCCTGCGCAAGCTGGAATCCGCAAGAGAACACAATTCTCGATGCGTTCACGCGCGATACCGTCGTCGCCATCAAAACACACGGATGGTGGCCCGGCGCAAATAACGATGCTTTCCATCTCTGGAATGTCGCCGAATCTACACAACGTATTAACTACTACGGCTGCAACTGGGTGCCGTGGGTGATGGTTGACGGCATCATTGATCTCTCCAATGTCAATGCAACCGGGTTGCGCAACGGTGTGCGTCAACGTTACACCACTCCTTCACCCTGCACCATTGATGGCCTCGCTGCCTCGACGTCCGGACCAAATCAGGTGTCGGTCTTTGGGACCATCAATGCCGAACAGGATATTACCGGCATGAGATTGATGGTTGTGCTGATTTCTGATCTCATTACTTATCAATCGGCTCCCGGCTCGAACGGCGAGACCCAATTCCCGGAAGTTTTCCGCGACGCTTATCCCAACTTCAACACAGGTGAAGTCATCGCTGCAAGCCCCGGAACTCCCTATCAGTTTGAAGCAACTCTGAATCGCGATCCATCTTGGGATGTGGAAAACCTGACCGTCATCGCCTTCGTGCAGAACAACTCTACGCACGAAGTCTTGCAGGCCAATTACACGTTCGTCTCACAAGACTACGCGTTCTCGTTCACTTCCGAAGAGCCGCAGCAGAATATTGTTCCGACCGACGGCGGCAATGTGAACTACACCTACTACATTGATAACGTCGGCCTGCTGCAAGATACCTACACCGTGGACCTCGCCGGTAACTGGCCTACAGGATGGACGCACACCGTGGAAGCCAATGGCGTCCCCGCGAATCCCTCCTCGATTGATGTCACTGTACCGTCGCAAGGAACCGCGACAATCACCGTCCGCATTAATCCCAACGGCAACGGCGGTAATTGCGCTTTTGCTGTGTCGGCAACCAGCGTGGGACAACCGCTCTTCACTGCTTCGTATGACTATCGCCTCATGTCCGGCCTCGATATTCTCATCGTGGACGGCGATGGCGGCGATGACTACGAAACCTACTACGAAGCAGCTTTCAACGACGCGGAAATCGCCGGTGCATGGGGCCGATGGGATACAGCGCTCGACGCGCTCGACATCAGCCACCTGCAAGGCGTGGACGTGGTCGTCTGGTTCACCGGTGATATGTGGCAAGAAACTCTAACCCCCCTCGATCAACTGAATCTGCAAGACTATCTTGATCTCGGTGGCAAGCTCTTCATCTCCGGTCAGGGAATCGGATTCGATATGCGCAATGACCAGTTCTTTATTGACTACTTGCACGCGCAATACAACCGCAACTTCCCGCAGGGCGTCTCCATCACGGGAGTTAACGGCTGGCCCTTCCAAACGATGTCTTTCGATATCACGGGCGGAACCGGAGCAAATAATCAAACTCGCCAAACCGCTCTGCATCCGCGCGACGCAATGGCAATCCCGCTCTTCACCTACGATCAGCAGTATCAGGGCGAGACCTTTGAAGCCGGCCTCACCGTGGATAACGGAACCTATCGCGCTCTCTATCTCGGATTCGGCCTCGAAGCAATCAGCGCTGCTGAAGACCGCGCAGCATTGCTCGCAGCAGGAATCAACTGGCTCATGACCGGACTCGATGCCCCCGAAGCTCCGAGCGCGACTCCCGCCGAGTTCTCACTGATGCAGAACTTCCCGAATCCGTTCAACCCCGAAACCACGATCCCCTTCTCACTCCCCGTGCGCGCCGATGTGTCCGTCAAGATTCATGATCTGCTCGGACGCGAAGTCGCAACGCTCACACAGGGTGTGATGGACGCGGGTTATCATGCGGTGAACTTCAATGCATCCGATCTCTCCAGCGGTGTCTATTTCTACACCGTGAAGGCTGTCGGCGGCAATGAAAACTTCTCCGCCACCCGCAAGCTCGTGCTGATGAAGTAAATCTTACTGCGCTTCCCCGCCGTTGTAGGGGCGGGTCCCCCGACCCGCCCGATGCTTAAACAAATGACGGCCTTCGCACTGCAATCTTTGACAGGTAAGTAATCTCTCAATCAAGCGCCGCCGGCCCAATTCGCGGTCGGCGGCGCTCTCCTTTTCTTGGAGGGGAAAGGACACATGAAGAACTTCTCAAACACTCTCAGAGGATCAACCATCCTCGCACTGCTCGCAACGCTCATCCTCTCTTGGCCATTCCTCGGTGAACGACCGCACACTTCCGCCAACGCTTGTTGGACAAACTACCTCATCGAATGCTTCGACTCCGTCGCAACCGCTTGGCCCTGGCAGAGACCCACGGGACGCGCATGGAGAGTGAATCCCCCCATTCAACAACTGACCTGGGGAATTCAGGATCGCGTCTACAGCGTTGGCCTCGAATCCTATTGCGGAGATGATGACGACCAAGCCTGCTGGTGTCTTGGCGGCCCGCGTACGGAAGACCCCGACTTCGATCTCTATCCCGCGAACCTCAACACCTACGTGACCTACGGCCCCCTAAACACTACAACTTCGCAATATGGCCGCGTGAGATTCGTGCTTTATCTCGAAAACGCTTTGGACATTGGAGATTCCATCTTCTGGGGCGCCGATTCCGTCTTCAGCCTCGGCACGTCACCCACGCATGTCTGGGTGGACAGCTCCATCAAAATGGAGACCTCAAACGGTTGGGTCATAATTGACATGGATCTTGCCGACTTGAACCGCATGAACGGAGCAGGCTTTGACGGAGACAGCGTCTCGGCGTTGGGCCGTCCCGCCGTCTATGTCTTCTGGTGGTTCAAAGCAAACAACAACACGCAGCGGGGAGTCGGCAGCTTCATTGACGACGTGATCATCGCACTCGATGACGGCTCGCTCGATTGCAGAGGCGGGAGCATTCAAACAAGAAATCTCGATTCGGTATCCATGCCGGAAAACATTGTTGTCGGAGACTCCATTCTCGCCATGTACACATGGAATGTCTGCGACGGAGGTGCGCCGATGTATCCGCCCTTCCATGTGCAATTCCTCGTGGATGATGAAGTAGTTTCGGATTCCGTAGTTTCAGACATTCTCCCCGGTGTTTCGCAATCCTGGTGGTCGCCGCCTCTGGTCTTCGAGACCGAAGGCACGCATGTTCTCACCGTGAATGTTGATCCGCTGAACGAAGTCGCCGAAGGGAACGAAAACAACAACGTCGCAAATCTAAACATCTCTGTCCTGGCGTTCAATGATCCCCCCGTCTTCACGTGGCTGTCCCCCGGACCGCTCGCGCCGGGTGGAGATACGTTATTTGCTTATGGTGAGGGCTTGTTGCGCTGGGAATGCTATGACCCCGATGACGACGCGAGCATCTCGATCTATTATGACACGGACAATCAGGGATGCACCGGCCCCTTCGTCCCAGGCGGAAACACTCTCGTTGAACACGACGGAGTGGACTCACTGCTTTGGACCGTTACGAGTTTCGTCCCCGGCAGCATTCGTTGGCCTTACGCAATTGTGCAGGACGGTCAGAACTTCCTCTGTCAGTATGCCGATTTCCCGATGCAGGCAATGTCAACCGGAACCGGTGAAGATGTCTTTGTGCCCGTGACGTTCCATCTTAATCAGAACTTCCCGAATCCCTTCAATCCGTCAACCGACATCCAGTTCGGCATCACAAAGCCCGGAGCAACAACACTGAGAGTGTTCGATCTGCTGGGGCGCGAAATCCGCACGCTGATTGATAACGACCTCACTCCGGGAATCTATCACGCGCATTTTGATGCTGGCGCCGATCTCGCTTCAGGTGTCTATCTCTATCGCCTCGATGCTCCCGAAGGAACTCTGCAAGGCAAGATGATCCTGATGAAGTGACTTCTCCGTAACCATCGAGACCCGCCGAGTCGGGTTCGCGCTCGATGATTGATTCAACCGCGCAAATCTATCGCGCGTAACCCGACCGAAACTGAAGAAATACGAAGGGGCGACCATCTCGGTCGCCCCTTCTCTCGTCTCCCCTTCTGTCATTCTAAACCTTCACCCGCCGAGCCGGGTTCGCGCTCGACGATTGATTCAACAGCGCAAATCTACCGCGCGTAACCCGGCCGAAACTGAACCTTCACCCGCCGAGCCGGGTTCGCGCTCGACGATTGATTCAACAGCGCAAATCTACCGCGCGTAACCCGGCCGAAACAGTCTTCGATTTTTCTTCTCACCCTTGTTCCGCCCTCACCAAAAACACCGGCACCTTCACCTTGTGACGCACACGAGTCGCCGTCGCGCCGAACAAAATATCCTGTATCATCCGGTGGCCGTGCGTGCCCATCACCAATAAATCAGCTTTCTCTTCTTCGACAATCCGCACAATCTCATCCGGCGGATTGCCATACCCCATCACCATGCGCGCGGGCAAACCCAACTCCTGCAAATTGCGTTCGAGTCTCCTCATGTACGCTTCGTCCCCCACCACTTCGTGATCTTCAGACTCCTCCTTCCACAGGCGCGGCCCCATGCCGTCGGCAACATGCACAAGCAGAACTTCCGATCCGTACAGCCGCGAAAGAGAGATCGTCTCCTTCAACAATTGCTCATCGTAGCGCGATACCTCCAGCGCAACCGCAATCCGCTTGTATTCTCTGGCGGGAATTTCCAGCGAAAGCTCCGGCGCATGTTCCAAGCGGCGCTTCTGCTTGCGAATGTAGGGAATTACCAAAACATACAGAAGCAGAAGAGCAAGCGCTACAACAGCCGCGAACACAAGCATATGGTACCACATCACTCCGCCCTCCGATGATGCAACCCACTCGGAAAGAATGCTCGTCACCAATCTGACATTCAAGGCCACAATCACAATCGCCGAAATCCAGGCCAGCGCCTTCACCCAGGTCTTGTTCGCAAATTCCCCCATTTTCGCGCGGTCGCTCGTAAAGTGAATCAGCGGAATAATCGCGAAGGGCAACTGCATCGAAAGCACAACCTGAGAAAGAATCAAAAGCTGATACGTTCCCGCGTCACCCATAATTGCCAGCGTGACCACCGCCGGAACAATTGCAAGCGAGCGCGTGATAATTCGTCTTAACCACGGGCGAATCTTCAGATTGACGAATCCTTCCATCACCACCTGTCCCGCAAGCGTGCCCGTCAAAGTCGAACTCTGCCCGCTGGCCAGAAGCGCAATCGCAAAGGCCGCGCTCGCCGCTGCCGTGCCAAGAAGCGGAGTCAGAAGTTCGTGCGCCTGCTGAATCTCCGTCACCTCTATTCCATTCCGATAGAACGTTGCCGCTGCCAAAATCAGAATCGCCGCATTCACAAAAAACGCCGCGTTCAGCGCAATCACGGAGTCAATCAAATTGTATTTGCAGGCCTGCTTGATGTGGGCCTTTGTCTGTCCGACTGCGCGCGTCTGCACCAGAGCCGAATGCAAATAGAGATTATGAGGCATCACCGTCGCGCCCAAAATCCCAATCGCAACATAGAGACTCTCTTTGTTCAGCCGAGGAACAAACCCTGTAAGGATTCCGCTCACTTCCGGCTTGCTCAAAATCATCTCGATGAAAAAACAAGCTCCGATCGTCATCACCAAGGTCAGAATAAACGCTTCAACTTTCCGAATCCCGAGATGCTGAAAATACAAAAGCAGCATCACGTCCGCGGCAGTCAATACAACTCCCCACATCAACGGCATTCCAAACAGCAAATTCAGCGCAATCGCAGTTCCCAAGACTTCCGCCAAGTCACAGGCAACAATCGCAATCTCGCAGACAATCCAAAGAGCAATCCCTACCGGTCGCGGGTAGGCTTCACGACACGCCCGCGCCAAATCTCTTCCCGTCACAATCCCTAATCGCGCACAAAGCGTCTGAAGCAGCACCGCAATCAGATTGCTCATCAGGAGAACCCAGATCAGCTGATAGCCGAAGCGCGAGCCGCCTTCTATATCCGTCGCCCAATTCCCCGGGGCCATGTAACCCACGCTCACCAAATACGCCGGCCCCGCAAATGCAAATAGCCTGCGGAACAAACTCACCTTATCCGGAATCTGCACCGAACGATGCACTTCCGAGAGCGATACGTGATCATTTGTTTTGTTCATGGATTCTCTCATTCCCCCCGCGATGCGCGGGGGGACAGGGGGGTAAGACTCACTGCTTGCTGAATGTCAGTCCGATTCCAAACTACTATCGGCGGCCTCCGGCCGTCTCAACTCCGTTGCCGAGCAGGGATCGCACTCCCTCTGATTGTCCCCCCGCGATGCGCGGGGGGACAGGGGGGTAAGACTCACTGCTTGCTGAATGTCAGTCCGATTCCAAACTACTATCGGCGGCCTCCGGCCGTCTCAACTCCGTTG
>JADLDM010000030.1 GCA_020846695.1 bacterium
CTGGCGCGACTCTGACTTCCTGATGAGCGCTCTGGAGGTCCAGAAGGAGCCACCAAATCAGGACGATTAGGATGAGGATGTGCAGGTAATCCTGTACGGAAGTCGCGCTGCCGAAAAAATAGACGGTTCTGATTTCGGCGCGCACTGCAAATGCCAGAGCAAACGAGACCGCCGTGAGCAGCATGTCCGTCAGCAGATGAAAGATTCTGATCCAGAGTGATCTTTCGAAGGATTTTGGCATTTCCGTTTCGAGCTAAGACTAAGCGCCGGCGTTTCCGTAAAATTCGCGGACAGCCTTTGTCACTTCCTGCACTTCGGCGTCGGTCAATTCCGAGGACATTGGAAGGGCGACGGTTTCGCGAGCGAGTCTCTCGGAGACCGGAAACTGTCCGGGCTTCCCGCCGAGGAAATCAAAACACTTCTGAAGGTGCAAGGGAATCGGGTAGTAGATCATGTTTCCGATTCCTTTAGACTTCAGATGCTCCATGAGTTCGTCGCGGCGCGGCGCGCGAATCACGTATTGATGATAGGTATGATAGGCGCCGCTCGCTTCTTTGGGGCAAGTGACGGGAGTCCCGGCAAGCTGTTCATTGTACATCTTCGCGATTGCGCGACGGCGTACATTCCATTTGTCCAAGTAGCGGAATTTCACAGCGAGTACGGCAGCCTGAATTTCATCGAGTCGTCCGCAGATTCCGATTTGATCGTGGAAGTAACGGTCTTTTCCGCCATGCACTCGGTTGATGCGGACGTCGTATGCCAGA
Source organism: bacterium (assembly GCA_020846695.1). Classification (GTDB taxonomy): domain Bacteria; phylum Electryoneota; class RPQS01; order RPQS01; family RPQS01; genus JADLDM01. The sequence goes on from JADLDM010000030.1 coordinate 765, forward strand.
GCGTCGTCATTACTCAGCACCATGCCGCCGTCGCCGGCTCCACCGAGATTCTTGGTCGGATAAAATGAGAAACAGGCGAGTTGGCCGAACCCTCCGGCAACAATACCTTCGCGTTTCGCGCCGACTGCCTGCGCCGCGTCTTCAATGATCAGGAGATTGTGTTTTTTTGCGAGCGTGATCCACTCTGAAGGCGCGACCATTTGGCCGAAGAGATGCACGGGCAGGAGTGCGCGTGTTCTCTGTGTGACAGCCTGTTCTGCGAGATCGGCGCGGAGGTTGAATGTATCTTCATCTACGTCAACGAAAACCGGCGTTGCTCCGGCTCGAATGATTGAGCTTGCCGTTGCAAAAAACGTGTAGGGCGTGGTAATGACTTCGTCGCCGGATTTCGGTTTCAAAGCCATGACGGACAAGAGCAGCGCGTCGGTTCCGGAAGAGACGCCGATGGCGAATTTTGCTCCGGCGAGCGCGGCCATTTGCTCTTCAATTTTCTTGACTCGGGCGCCCAGAATGAAGGTCTGGGTTTCAAAGATGTCGCGCACTTCGGCAAGGACTTCATCCTTGATTTCGGCGAATTGCGCGGGGAGGTTTAACATGCCGACGCTCATGCCGGCACCTTGACGAAGCTTTTCACGGTTCTACGTAAGCCTTCTTGCATAGGTGAGGAGACGCGATAGTTCATTGCGTCCCGGATTTTGGAAATATCCGCGAGCGAATCGCGGACGTCTCCGGCGCGAGTCGGCTCGTGAATCGGTTGAATAGTTGAATTCAGCTCCTGCTTGATGATTTCGAGCATGTCAAGCAGTGTATAGCGCGCTCCGCATGCCACGTTGAAGAACTCTCCGGCGACCTTCTCAGCGGGCGCTTCACAGGCGAGCAGATTGGCATTGACCGCATTCTCGACATAGGTGAAGTCGCGCGATTGCAGTCCGTCGCCGTGGACGACGGGAGCTTCGCCGCGCATGATTTTGGTGATGAAGAGCGGAATAACCGCCGCATATTGCGACGCAGGGTCCTGACGCGGGCCGAAAATATTGAAATATCGCAGGGCGACGGTTTCGAGTCCGTAAACCGCGTGGAATGCCTGACAATATTTTTCGGTTGCGAGTTTGCTGACGGCGTACGGTGAGCGCGGCAGCATCGGCATTGATTCGACTTTGGGAAGCGTGGGAGTGTTTCCGTAGACCGAAGAACTCGATGCGGCGACGACTCGTTTCACTCCGGCGTCGCGCGCTGCGACCAACACGTTTAGCGTTCCGCGAATGTTGACTTCGTTCGTGGTGACCGGATCGTCAATTGAACGCGGCACGGAGCCTAACGCGGCCTGATGCAGCACGAAGTCGCACCCTTTGACGGCGCGTTTCACGGCCTCTTCGTCGCGCAAGTCTCCCTCATGGAGTTCAAGGTCGTTGATGAAGTCCGTGAGATTCTCACGCTTGCCGGTTGCGAAGTTATCGAAGACGCGCACGGAGTGGCCGCGTCTGAGCAACTCTTCCACAATATTTGAACCGATAAATCCGGCTCCGCCCGTCACGAGGTATTTCATGTTATTTCGCAGTCTCGGGATTCTGCCGCACGTAGGTATGGCAGGGATTGATCATTCCGCGCACGGCCGCGAAGACATATTCGAGCTGTCCGTCGCCGAGCTTGGGATGGCAGGGGATCGCGATCAGTTTTTCATTCACATCGAGTTCCGTGGTCACACCGAATTTCGCGAGGCGTTCATGAATGGACTGCACGGAATAGGGTTCCTCGCTTCGGAAGACGTAGCAGCAGGGAGCGGCCTGATCTTCGATTTGCAGATGCATTCCGGTAAGGCCAAAAAGAGTCTTGAGTTTGCGTTGATTGTGCTCGCGCCGCGCTTGATAGTCCATCATGCGCGGCCAATGGATCTGCAGACCCTCACGAGTGCGATTGCGTTTTGCTACGTCAAGACAATGGAAGTTGTTCCAGATGTAGCGATCATCGAAGTATTGACCAACTAATGCGGCGCCGAATGGCACGGGGAGCCAGCGCGAGAAGTCGAAGACGGAGAATTTTCCGAACGATCCGGGTTTGTTTTGCGACGCATCCGGGATCAGCGCATCGCGGCAATCCTCGATCAGGGGTTTAGGATCGGCTGCGAGTTCCTCGGCTTCTTGACACAAATATCCCCATCGGTGGCATACCAAGCGAGCCTCCGCGCTGTGATCACGGGCGACGAATCTCCATTGATCACCGAAGAGTGTGTTGAGTTCGTCAACGTAGGAGTCTTCTGCGATTGAGCACCAGACTCCGATGCTCATGCCCTTCTCGATAGATGCACGCAGTGCGGATTGCAGCGCGTAAGGCCATGAGGGCATGAAGGTGAATTCCGCTTCAAAGTACTCGAACAGGCGCGTATTGATAGCGATGATCTGTTCTTCGGGTTCGTCAAGATTCTCCGCAGCGAACGGTTCGAGGCACAGGCGCGGTCTGGATGTGTCGGGCGGCGCGTGAAAAAGGATCGGATAGGGTTGTGTGCAGTACTTCTGGAAATAGTGCTGCAACTCCTGTCGGAAGCTCACGCCGATGTCGAGATACTCCCAGTTTGAGTCATGATACTCTTCCACGACGTGCCAGAACAGGTAGGCATTTGCTTCAATCGTGCGCCCGAGTTCGTTCGTTCCGCCGTAGTGATAGAAGAGTGTGTTGGGCGTGACGGGCGTTATGATGATGCCGCCGACCAATTCATCTTTGACGTACGCGAGGAACAGTCGCTGCTCCGGTTCAAGTTTCGGGGTGAGTGTTTCCGGATCATACCAGAGTTTGGCCATGAGCGTGAGGTCACGGCTCTCGATGACCTTGATTCCGGCATTTTGCGCTTTGCGGATTCCCTGCTTGGCGCGGGAGCGCAGTTCCTTCCAAGCGATGGTCTTATCGAGATGGAGCAGCGCTCCGTGTGTGACGATGTCTTTTCCGACGTATTGCAAAGCTACTCGCAGACTCCGGGCACAATGCCGGTGAGAGTGTTAATTTCTTGGCAGGAGACGCGAATCGGCTCAATGTAAACGGTCGGGCAACTGGGGTCGTCCTGATGGTCGTGAACGTAGTCGTCGTTGATGCGCGTGAGGCTGGTTGTGCCCCAGTAATTGTCCGTCGAGTACATATCCCGATCGTTGTGTTGATTGCAGTGAACGAACTGGATGAAGTTGTCAATCGTGGCAAAGCAGTTGTATCGAATCAGCGGGTAAGAGGCGTCGCGCCGTTCTTCGGTAACGTTGATGTTGAAGCATCGGTTCATTCGATAGAACTGATTGTGATGGATGTAGGTGGTGGAATCCACTTTGGAACCCATCTGAAATGCGTACCACGAGGTTTCAAACATGTTTTGATGAACTTCACAGTCGCTGATCCAGTCCATCTTGATTACACCGCGATCACCGGAGCCGCTTGTATCAGAACCTCCGCAGTCTCGAAACCAGTTGCAGAATATTTCTGTGTTGTCTTGATCGGTATCGAGCATGATTGCGAAGGGATCGCAGGTTTGAAAGACGTTATGCTGAACGAGGATGTCGCTGGTTGCGGCGGCGCGGAATCCGACGGCTGTGCGATCAAATACGCAGCGGTTCACCACGGGCGGTTGTGAAAGAGCAAGCACGCCTTCGTTTACGAATCTGTTGAAGTGGCAATACTCAACGACTCCGCCTTGTGCGTCTGAGTTGACTCCGGTGGAGCCGTTGCGGAATGCGCAGTAGGCGATGTCGGGCGGGGTTGCTCCGTCCAAGAAGCGGAGGTGCAGCCATTCATCGGGATCGCGACTGATGACGTCGGCACAGGCGAAGATGATGAAGTTATCCGGGGCGCCTCGGCAAACCAGAGTGCCTTCCACGTTGATGGCTTTGTTTCCCGCGAGACAAACCACCGCGCCGGGTTCTATGGTCAGAGTAACTCCGGCATCCACAAACATGTTTCCGCGAGCGACGTAGGTTGTGCCCGACTCCCACGTGGTGTTTTCCGACAGCACGGTCACCTGCTCGTAGATTACGACGGGCGGCAATTCAAGCGTTCCCGCATCAACGTCGCCGCCGGAGGTGGAAATTAATTTGGGTGTGGTCCATCCTCCGTCGGGGTGCGCAGCTGCAATCACGTAGTCACCGGCAATGATGCCTTCGAACTGGAAGTCTCCGCCTGCATCGAGCGTATCGGCGACATAGGAGTTGTCCGTTCCGACGAGGGGTCGTTCAGTGCGGGGATCGAAGGTGAACTCCAGTGAGTAGTCGAATCCAACTCCGAGCTGCTGATTGGGCACCGACCACACGGACGCATCCTCGAACGGAAGGGGCGCAGGATAAAGGCGGACTATGGCTCCTTCGGTTGAGCGTCCTTCAGGCGCGGACACGTGTCCGCTCACACCGCGCTTCGTGTCTTCTTCCTGCTTGCAGGAACCGAGCAGAAGCGCAATGGTGGCGAGGAATATGAGAGACGACGAGACCCTATAGCGCATAAGCACTCCTTAGGTAAGATAGACAATCGCTGCGGTTGTGAAGGCCCATAGCAGGACATTCAGCAGAGTGGCAACATCTTTAACAAGGAGTTTGGTTGGGTCTCCTCCTTCACCTCTGTTGTGGATGAGATAGAGATATCTGAACAGCCCATAGACGACGAAGGGCAGCGTCCAGAGCAGATTTCGTGTGCCGTAATGCCTGAAGGTGTCGTCGGAAATTGTGTAGAGGCTGTAGGCGACGATTGTAGCGGCGGCGAGCGCAGCGAGCATCTGATCTATGAAGACTAAGCTGTAGCTTGCGAGGCTTGGGCGATGCTGTGCGGCGGATTCGCCGAGCAGCGCGATTTCGTGGCGTCGTTTTGCGAGCGCGAGAAAGAGCGAGAGTAAAAACGCGCAGAGAATCAGCCAGTAGGAAAGATAGACTTCGGGAAGGAGCGTACGAATGACCGCAACGCCGCCGACTGCGCGCAGCACGAATCCCATGGACAGCAGAATGACGTCGAGGATGACGGCGCGCTTGAGTCCGAGCGAATAGGAAAGGTTGACGCCGAGATAGGCCACTGCGATCCATCCGAAGTACGGATCAATCCAGAAAGCCAAGCACACAGCTGTTGTTGCGAGAACGAAAGCGATGAGGCTTGCCGTTCCGACGGACACACGTCCTGACGCGATGGGTCTGTTTTTCTTCTTCGGATGCTCTCTGTCCGCTTTCAGATCGAGGATGTCGTTTAGCGCATAGACAGAGGACGACAACATGCAGAATGCCGCGAAGCCTTCGATGGAGCGGAGTACGGCGAGCCCGTTTTCGAGAGCGACCCGGGCAGGTGAGAAGAGCAGCGCCGCGAAGAGAATAAGGTTCTTCGACCACTGCGTGGGGCGCAGGAGTTCGAGGATCGCGGCGACAGACTTCAAGAGTTCGACGTCCTATAGTTTGACGACGTTTGGCTTGGGCCCGAGCGAAGCGAGAGCATTGCGCGCATCGAATACCATGGGACAGCTATCGGCAAGCAATGCATAATCCACGTTGCGATGATCCGTGCAGATAACGGCGAGATCGTATTTCTTGACGCTCTCTTTGTCGTAGGGCACGGACTTCATCTTGTGATTTGCGGTGGTGACTTCCGCGATATAGGGATCGTGATACTCGACGTTTGCGCCCTTCTTGATGAGCAGTTCAATGATGTCGAGCGACGGGCTTTCACGCACGTCGTCAATATCGCGCTTGTAAGCGACGCCCATTACGAGCGCTTTCGATCCTTTGATTGCCCTTCCACGATCATTGAGCGCAGCACCGACGCGATGCACGACGTAGTCGGGCATGGTGGTATTGATGTCGTCGGCGAGTTCGATGAAGCGCGCGCGGTATTTAAGAGTTTTGAGTTTCCATGAGAGATAGATCGGATCAATCGGAATGCAGTGCCCGCCGAGTCCGGGACCCGGATAGAAGGGCATGAATCCGAAGGGCTTGGTTGACGCGGCGCGAATCACTTCCCAGACATCCACATTGAGGATGTTGCACATGATGGCGAGTTCATTCACCAATCCAATGTTGATTGAGCGGAAGGTATTTTCGAGCAGCTTCACAAGTTCGGCGGCTTGCGTTGAGGAGACGGGCACGACTTGCTTGATGACTAATCCGTAAACGGCCATAGCCGCTTCCATGCAGGCGGGTGTAGAGCCGCCCATGACTTTCGGGGTGTTGTGCGTGCTGAAGTGCTCATTACCCGGGTCAACGCGCTCGGGCGAGAATGCGATGAAGACGTCCTTGCCGACCTTCAATCCCTTTTCCTCGAAAGCGGTGACCATCAGTTCGTCCGTCGTGCCGGGATAGGTTGTGCTCTCGAGAACGACGAGCATACCGGCGTGAGCGTATTTCAGAATCTCATCACGGGATGCGAGGATGTAGGAGATGTCCGGGTCGCCGGTTTTGCGAAGGGGCGTGGGGACGCAAATTGAGACTGCGTCCAGCTCGCGAATCACGGAGTAATCGGTCGTGGCGCGGAGCTTTCCGTTCTTGACGAGGTCGCGAAGCAGATCGCTTTTCACGTCGAGGATGTAGTTCTCGCCACGATTGATGGAGTCCACTTTTTCGGTACTCAGGTCAATCCCTACGACCTCTATTCCCTTGGCGGCAAATTCGACGGCCAAGGGGAGTCCGACGTATCCTAATCCGACGACACCGACTTTGAGGGTGCCGTTCTGTGTCTTGTTTTTTAAGTCGTTAAGAATCATAGTTTTCGAGCGTTTGGCTCTGATTTTCGGTGATATAGAATATACGAAGGGTGGTCAAGAAAAGCAATTGAAAAGGGGCCTTTTGGAAGCCCCTTCAATATGCTTTGCAATTGTTATACCTTTGTTTACGGCAGGCGTTCCGCTCCGAGGCCGATCAGTCGAAGCTCAGCAGGTAGGTTCTGCCGACATTTTCGATACCTTCGTCGTCCCACCAGCGCGCGCCGACTGCAACGTCAGCAGCTCCGTTTCCGTCGAGATCACCGAGAGAAGCTACGCTGTTTCCGGCGGCATCTGCGATGGCCTCGCCCGTGAACTGATAGAAGTCGTTCTCCCATCCGCCATAGTAGAAGTAAACGATTCCACGGCTTCCGCCGGCATTTGCGGCCTGACAGGCCCAATCGCCCTTCTGGTCCTTATTCAGGTCAGCGAGGCTGAATACGTGCTCTCCAAAGCGACCGGCCTCCACAGTGCCCAGAAACGTGCGTGAGGGGTTATCGGGTAGAGTAGCGCCGCCATTGTAGAGATAGACCTTTCCAAGCTGCTTTCCGCCGGAGACGAACTGCGGTGCACCGACGACGAGTTCGGCGACACCGTCACCATCTCCGTCGGCTATGATGTCGAGCGACCAACCGAACTGATCCTGAAAGCTGGAGAGTTCGCCCTTGTAGAGCTTGGTTGGCTTGGTGACGTTGATGCCCTTTCCGCCCGCGAACACGTAAGCCGCTCCTGAATAGGTGGCCTCAGTTCCGTAATGCGGCGAACCGATTACGAGATCGGCCTGACCGTCGCCCGTGATGTCGCCCGTGGCGACGGATGAGCCGAAGAGATCATTCAGAGTGCCAAGGCGGATTTCGAGATTCGGGATTGAGGAAGGCTTTCCTTCCGCGTTGCCGAACCATACATAGGCGCGGCCCGAAGTTGCTCCGGCCTTGGCGGAGTGCGGCGCACCCACGACGAGATCGGCGAACTCGTCGCCGTTGATGTCGTGCGCCATAGTAATCGAACGCCCGAAGGAGTCCTTCGCTTCATTGACGGTCAGGACACTTGGCGAAGCGCCGAAATCTGAACCACCGAGATAGAGATAGACTTTTCCCGCAGGCTTTGCTCCGGTGCCTTGTCCGCCTTCCGCAGCCACGGCAAGATCGGGAGTGCCGTCATGATTGAAATCGCCGGTTGCAAGCGAGCTTCCAAACAACTCTCCGTCATCCTTGCCTGTCAAAGTCAGCGCGGGAGAATTTGCGAGCAGTCCGTCATAGAAGTTGACTGCGCCGCGTTGAACAGGGCCGGCATTCTCGCCCGTGAAGGACACAGCGAAGAGCGGCGCGCCACCAGTCCACGCATAGGCTCCCTCCACAGCGGAGCCGAAGTAGGAGCGGACTTGCGCACCGTCGAGCACGCGGAGCAAATGCTTGGCGGGAGCATTCTTGGATTCAAGCTGAGCCAGTGACAGCGCGTAGATGAACAGCACTGCGACGACCGAAATCAAGATGTATCCGATTCTCTTCATAGCATTTGCCCTATTGCGGTGAAGGTATGGAGTGAGTCGAGGAGTGGCAGCATAGGCTCCACTCCTCGACAAGACCAACTGTTAACAGAAATTAGCGGACGCGGACGAGGTCAATACGACGGTTCTGATACCGTCCCTGCTCGTTTGCGTTGCTGGCCACAGGCTTCGTGGAGCCGAAGCCTTTGGCGGTCAGACGATTGGGATCCACACCGCGCGAAATGAGGTAGTTGCGCACGGCATCAGCACGAGCTTGCGACAGCGGATTGTTGATCGCGTCGGAGCCGGTGTTATCCGTGTGACCCTGCACTTCGAGGAGTTGGATTTCGGGATGCTCATTGATGAGCTTCGCGGCTCCGTCCAGCACGCGAGCGAACTCATCGGTGATTTCCGCGGAGCCCGTGGCGAAGTTAATGCCCGGGAAGCTGACGACGCCGCCGGTTTCCATCCACACGGCTTCAATGGAATCCTTATGCTCGGGGCGCAGCAGTTCAAGGCTGAGCTTGAGCGAGGGATTGCCTTCAAAGATGTAGCGGTGAATGAATTCCTTGGGGCCATCGGGCTTGCACATCATCATTTCTTCCTTGCGCTCGCGCTTCAGAGTGCCCATGAGGCTTCTGAAGGTATTGCACTCCTTGAAGAAGAAGTTGACGGACAAACGGTGATTGGCATCGAGGAACGACTGCGGCTCCTCGACATAGGCATACTGCAAGCCCCAGTTTTTGAAATCAAAACCGAAGCCTCCGGTGATGCCGCTGTTGGCCTGTTCTGTTTCGACAGCGTGTTGGAGACCCGCTGCGACATAGAAGGCCACGTTATCGCTGACATCGAAGTCGTACGCGGCGCCCAGATCGAGCGTAGCGTCGTCATCTTCGACTTGCACGGCGTCGGCGGTGAGGGTGACGTTCTTCCACGGGTTGACGCCGACACCCAATCGTGCTTCGTAAGGCACGTCATCATCGCCGATTTCGGCGGCGAGATCGCGCATCATGAAACCGAAGGTGAGTTCGTCATACGGGCGGAAAATCAAACCCGCGTCGAAGCCATAGCCGTCGTTGTCGGCGAGGTCTTCCTGCAAATACTTTGCACTGAGGCCGAGGGCGAATCCTGCACCCAAACCGCGCGCGTAGCTCAGTTGGAATGCGTTGTTCGACCAATCGGTCAGACCGCCGGAGATATCACTCGCGTCGTATTGACCGATGCCGGTGATACCGGAGTTCAGCCAGGACAGGCCGAATGTTCCGATGCGTTCTGCACACAGCGCGGCGGCGACGTAGTTGTGGCTACGATCGGCTTTTGCACCGGCCATGTACTGCAGTGACACTTCAAACTTGTGCAGCCAGTGCAACGCCGCGGGGTTCCAGTAGGCCGCGGTTGCATCGTTTGCAACAGCGGTCTGCGCCGTACCCATTGCCATCGCACGCGCGCCCACACCCATGCGAAGGAACGGTGCCGCATGGTTTTGCGCGAAAGCGGTGGAGGCGAGAAGCGAAAGCAGACACAGTCCGATCGCTGTAATTCTTAGACGGGATATCATATCCCTTCCTCCTGTCCTATCGGCTATTCTCAAGTAAATCATCTTCGATTTGGTAGTAAGTCAGGGGTGGGGAGACCGCGTGGTCTCCCCACCATCTGAGTCGTTACTTTGCTTCCTTCTTGTAGGCCACCTTGACGATGGACTGCTTGGACTCACCGCCTCCGCCATTGATGTTCACATAGGCGAGGTACACACCGTTGGCGACTTCTTCGTCCTTCTCGTTGGTACCATCCCAGGTGATGGGCAGGCCCGGATCGGCCACGATTCCATCAATCACCGTCTTGACGAAGTGACCGGCCACGTCGTAGATCTTAATCTCGACGTCGGCGCCTGCTCCCGATCCCGGTGCGAACAGGACGAAGGTCGTGTGACCATCCTCCTTCGTGAAGGGGTTCGGGAAGTTGTGGATCACATCAGTCGGAATCGGCAGATCCGCGCCGACCTGATAGGCCCAGGTCATGCTGGCATGGTTGCCGGCGATATCGCTAAGGTCAGCGTGCAAGACATAGTCACCCGAAGCCAGCGGTTCCGGACGGAGGGTTGCGTAACCCGTCAATCCGTTCGGAGCGATGCTGACGGTGGGTTCGTTGGCGACAGTCGTTCCACCGGCGGTGGTCAACCAGAAGCGCACCGAGGCAGGATCCAGACCTGTGGTTCCGACTTCAGCGAAGTCAACGCGGAACTCAGGATCGGTCAGGATGCCCAGGATGACGCTCGGATCAGGCTGGACGGCCGTGAAGACCGGCGCTCCGGTATCCACAGTGTAAACCTGAGTGACGCTCGGGAAGGCGATTCCGCCGTTGTAGAATCCGCCCAGCGAGGCACGGATGTTGGCAAGGCCGGACAGGTCGAAGTTGGCGCAGTAGATTGCGGTGTCACCATTGAAGTTCACAGGGGCATCCACGACGATCGGGGCCCAGACGAGGTTACCGTCAACCATCATACCACCCTCGAGGTTCAGACGCAGCGTGCCACGATCAATCATCTCGTCGGTCACGAGGGCCTTGAAGCAGTGCGGCATTGCAGACACGTGATACGGTGCGAGGAATTGGATTCCGTCGCCCGGCGTTTCACAGGTTACCACGAAGCTCCAGACTTCACTTGACGTGTTGCAGGTGTGGTCGCAAGCGGACACCACGACGGTGTAGGAAGCGCACTCAAGGCCGCCGGTCCATGTAAGGATACCCGCGTTGAAGCTTGCTTCTTCCGTGAGGTTGGTGCTTGTGCCGGTAGTGTGGTTGATCAAGCGAAGCTCGACACACTCCGGATCCACGCCGCTGTTGCCGTCAAGGCTGTTGTTGAAGCTGCGGGTGATTGCATCCTTCCAGCTTCCAAGTTCGAACTTGGTCACGTTGTAAGTATCTGCCGTCTTCTGGCCCTTCAGGTTGGTTCCGCCGAACACGCCAGTGACCTGCGCGGCATTCTTATCCATCAGGGTTTCGTTTCCGCCAGGCATCGTGAAGGCGCCACCGTCTTCATCGTCCCAGATATGGGCGCTGATGGTGACGAGGTTCACGTCGCTGATGACGGAGTTGGCAAGCGGCGAGATGATCTCGATATTAGGCGCGGTTGCGTCAACAACGTAGGTCTGTTCGATGGTTTGGCAGACACCGAACTGGTCACATGCGGTTAGTTCGACACGCAGGTCAGTCGGGGTTCCATATCCGTCGAAGTCTCCGAACGTGGCCTGACCGCCGAGGGTGAAGGTCTGTTCCACGTTTGAGTTGTCGTAAGCGGGCGAGATATCGAGTGTCAGATTACCGGTGAGTTCCTGCTCACAGATTTGACCGTCGCAGTCATAGAGGCCGTAGAAGTGGACGCTGATGTCGCCGTTACGCACGTTTGCGCCGTCGTTTTCAGTGACCGTTCCTTCGAACCACAGCGGGTAGTTCGGGTTCCAGAAGCCATTGTACTGGCAGGTTCCCTCTGTAGAGTAGCTGAGGTCAATGACCGGGCCGGTGCTCAGGACGCGGAACGTCCAAGTCCAGGTGGCAAGGTTTGCCACACGGTCTTCGGCGTATGCGTTGACTGTCCACAGACCAGAGATCGGGTCAGTGAGCATAATCTTCGCGCTGGACGTCGTAAGTTCGATGAAGTCTTCGAGTTCTTCGAAGCGCATCACGTCACCGCGCGGCGGTACCACGACGAACCAGACACGCTCGACATTGATGCCCGAGCCGTTGTCATCCAGTGCGCCGTCTCCGTTGCGGGAGGTGATCGAATTCTTCGTCAGAGCGTTCTTGCTGTTATTCACGCTGAGTGCGCCGTCAGAGTTCTTGGTGAGGGACACGTTGCCTCCCACGTTGAACAGTGCGCCACCGCAGTCGTCATTGTATTGGACTTCAACCACAACATTGCCTTCGTTGCCGACTTCAGCATCGGTTGCCGGAATGTGCGTGACTTCCATCGGCTCGCAACCGTCAGCCCAGTAGGTGCGGCTGCTGGTGTTGGGACCATTGTCATCGCCGGAGATCGCGAAGATATTGCGGGTCTCGACGGTGATGTTGATACCCGTTTGTCCATCCGGGAAGGATCCGTCGAGAGTGAAGGTCACTTCGACTTCGTCCTGACCGGCAGGATCAACCGTGGTTGCGGCCAGCGGGAAGTTATCGGGTACCGTCACGGCAGTGTAGGTGATTCCGTTCGGGGCGATAGCCGCACCGGACGTTGTCGTGACCGTGAAGCCGAATTCACGCGGGTGACCGGGCTGGAATTCAGGATTGAACCAGTTGCCAGCTTCAGTGTCGTGGAATTCGACGGCCGGTCCCGGACACTCGACGTAGTAGGTCCACGCGAAGTCAGGATCGTTGCCGTTCGAGCCCTGGTTACCGACCAAGTCGGAGACCCAGACCTGAATGGTGTGCGAGCCCGGTTCGTACCACGCATCTGCCAATTCACCAGCGCCGTCGCCACCCATGACGAAGGTCAGGTTGGTCGGACCGGTGGTGAAGGACATAGCGAGGGCGGTGTTGTTCGTGTCGGCGGCCGTGTACTCATGCTCATCAACGAGGATGTGCCATGTGGACAGGTCGAGACCCGATGCGCCACTGCACCAGCGTTCGATATCATCAATGGTGGACGAGATCACCGGGCGCTCGCCGCAGTTGAAGGTGTCGGCGACGAAGTTAATTGGGTCTTCGTCAATCCGTGCTTCCCAACCGCCGTTGCCCCAGAATCTGTCGTTATCATTGTTGATGCCGTCACGCGGATCTTCGTTCACGCTGCCGTCGCCGTCGTCGTCAATACCTGCGCCACGCGGCGAGATAATGTAGGTAACAGGCGGCTGCTCGTCAACGGTGTAGGTGTAGTAGTGCGATTCGTGGTTCGCAAGACAAGTGTTGTTATAGACGTTCCATTCCGCGCAGAGTTGGTTCAAGCAGATCTCGAACTCACCCTGGATGATGGTATCCACGTCGAACAGGAAGCGGATATCGTCAAACTGCACGGTAACTTCCGCGTGGACACCGATCTGCTGATCGCCATCCATGAGCGGGGTGAAGGTCATGGCCTCCGACGAGAGGTTATACTCCAGAATGCCGGTCAGATCCAGGCAGTTCTTGAGGTCAAGCTCGACGAAGCCAGTATCAATACCGGATTCACGATCTTCAAGATCAGCCCACAGAGTAATCTGCTGGTTGATCCAACCCGGTTCGGAGTGAGCCATCGGATCGGTATTGTCCACGAAGAACTCGGTGACGTTTGTCGGACGATCATCCACGTAGAACTGAATGGTGTGGATTCCGTGCATCAGACATCCGAACCAAGGCGGGCAGTTGCCGTAGTTTGAGGTCATCTCGACTGAGAAGATACCGCTAACGTCATCGTATTCGATTGAGAAGATTTCGTCATAGTAGTCGTAGTAGTCGCAATCGTCATAGTAGTCGTAACCTTCCAGCATGACAGCTTCGCCGTCATTGACGATACGAATACCGTCGAGCCAGACGTCCACACGTTCCGGTTCCGGCGGGAATTCGCCTTCTCCGAGGACCACCCACCAATTCGGCGTGCAGTCAACAACAGGCAAGCCGTTGTAAACCGGGTTCTCAAACCACGGGTTGCAGTCAGCTCCGCTATTCATGCGGACGAATTCATCAATCGGGCGAATCGTAGTAAGGAAGACACCGAAGCGGACACGGTCGGGACAGACAGAAGTCACATCTGAGATGTCCCAGTCGGGCATCCACTGGAAGTCCACCGTTCCATTTTCGAGGTCCCGATCGTTGTAAGTGATTCCGAACTCCTGCCAGCCGCCCTCATACATACCGGAGTAGTCTGACATGTCCCAGTTCCAGTAGGCAACCACAACCTGCCACTCTTCCGCGTTCTCTGGCAACAGGCTGTTGTCGAAGTGCATACGGAAGGAGCATTCAGGCGTCACGATATCAAGCTCTTCGAGGTCATCGGACTGGACTTCCTCGACGGCCGAGAGTAGCGTGTAGTAGTACTGATAAGCAGGCACCATGTCATGCGCGTGCGACGGCAGATAGGGCTGGAACCACAGGGATCCGCGCCAGCCGGTACCCCAAGTGGGAATGGTCACTTCGAGCGCGCCGTCTTCGCTGACGAGCGTTCCGTTGGAGCCGCCTTGATAGTTGGCTTCATGGATGTCCACGCTGTAGGTTACCATCTCAACGAAGGTCAAGTCGCCTTCCGTCACCTTATTGGAGGTGAACACGGTGATGCGTCCGTCTTCGTCTTCGAGCTCACAAGCTCTGGTATTTGTCGGCATCTCACCTGCATAGTAGGTCGAACCAGCTTCGGGTTCGATGCAGACGAGACCAGCTTCAATCAAGCAGTTTTCGGTGTAGTCTTCCAAGGTAGTGAGTACCCACGGCTGCTCTTGGCCGTTGCTCGGAACACGCACCCAGTCCGCGACCCAGATTTGGGTTTCGTCTGTGGTGGTGACGTCGTTACGGCGCCAGACCGGCGGGTTCGGGTCCACGTTGTTTGACTCATCACGGGCGACTGCGCGGAACCATGCGTTGGCCGGGTAGAGGTTGAACTCAAGCGTCACACGCCAGAGGTTCCATCCAAGCCAGTCGTTGCACTGCGGTTCGGGCGACTCATCCCAGTCATCCAGCGGAATCCAGGTCTGACCAAGGTCGGTCGAGATTTGGAAGTTCACGGCAGAAGTCCAGTTTGGATCGCAATCGTCGGTGACAGCATAGATGTAGTCGTCACAGCCGAACTCGTTATCGTCGTCAAAGCCGACGATGCACGCGCGCTGGTACTGGCTATCTTCGATGTAAACTGAGATGGTGTGCTCATTACAGTTGCCTGCTTCGTCCCAAGCGATCACACGCAGGTTGTACGTGCTGTTCGGCGGGATAGAGCTTGTGGCCAACTGTGTGGACCACAGCGGTCCTTCGGTGTCACACCAGATCAGGTCGCTGGCGTCGTTGTCGTCTCCATAGAAGCAGACGCTGTCAATGTTGCTGTTGCCGCCCATACCGAAGACATCTTCAGCAGTGGCGACGATATTGATGATTTCGCCCCACGGGATGACGGTTCCATCCGGAGTCAGGTCACCGTTTACATTGGTGAATTGAACATCCGGCGGGCAGTTATCCACGCGAACGGTATCCGCAAACAGAACATATGCGAGGTTTGAGGTCGGGATGGCATTATCACTCAGCACTGCGCGCAGGCTGATGGTTCCACAACCGTCCCAATCAGTCGTAAAGTAGGTGTAAACATCCCACGAATAGACCCAGTTGCCGGTAAGTCCGTTGTCCTGATACGCGTATCCAACGTTGTACCAGAATTCAGGATCATTCGGCGACTCTGCCCACTTCCACTCGAACCAGACGGTGTCAAGACCGGCATCCGTCAACTGGTTATTGAAGTGCACCCAGATGTCATCGGGCTCATTCTCGGGAACGCTGACCAGCGAGCAGTATCCACCCAGCAGACCATGCGAGGAGGGCAGTTCGCCGTCCTGGCTGTAAGGCAGGCTGTGGTCAATGATAATGTTGCGGCAATCCGTGGCCATGGTCACAAGTTCACCACCGAGGTCGGCCGATCCGATAGCACAGATTTGAGCCGGGCCTTCAGGCAGCGTGGTGACATCCCAGTAGTTTCCGCAGCTTGACCAATCCGTCTGACCAATCGGACCCTGCGTGGTATGGATTTCGGTCGTATCGCCTTCAGCGCTGACGTAGATGAAGCGGACGTAGTCAAGGTTGGGCTCAGATTCAGCATAGATGCAGATCTGGGTACCGTTGACATGCGGTGTTCCTTCGACGTCGTAGTAGTCGTTGATGGCGTAGATCGAGATGTTAGCTTCTTCGTCAACAACCGCAGCACTCCAGTCGAACGAGAATTCCGTTTGATTGCAGTGATCCCAGCCGACGGCGGCGAACTCATAGGTCCAGCCGACGACAAGGTCAGTCGGAACAGTCCAGTTGACGCTATAGGGCCAGTTGTTGTCGGCGCCGAACGATGTCCAACTGCTCGGATCGCCTGTGTGACGGTAGTAGAATTCGACCAAGCTCACGCCGAAGTTGTCAGAAACAGTCGCCACGAAGGTGTGCTCCGCACCACGCTCAAGTTCGGTCACCGGC
>JADLDM010000031.1 GCA_020846695.1 bacterium
TCGCGCTCCTCGAAGCCATGCACCTCGGACTGCCTTGCATTGTTAGTTCCGCCGGAGGAAATCCCGAAGTTGTGCGAGACAAAATGGATGGACTCGTGTTTGAATCCGGCAACATCGCCGACTTGGCAAAGAAGCTCGAGCAACTTCTTGCCGAGCCAAATTCCGCTCGTGTTATGGGCGAGTCCGGCAAAATTCGCGCTCGAGAAGACCTTACAATCGAACGTTGTGCCAGAGATTATCTGAACTTATATGATGAGGTGCTAACACTCTGAACCTCCACTGAGATTGGAGAGAATCTTGCATTCATAGCCTCCGGTGTGAGGGTCTCTTTCAGTTCAAGTTTCCCGAGGAAACTGCCGATACTGCAAGAGAACCCACAGTCGCGACGAACCGTTCAGGTGCCGCCACGACCTCTTACCGGAAATTTACGCGGTCGTCCGCTCTAAGATTGCTATGATCAGGAGGAAGCCTTGAAATTCGCAAGATTCTCTTTCAACGTAACCGCGTTTGCGGTTCTGACACTTGGGGCGGTTGCCCTTGCTTCGCCTTCCACCAAAGAGCTGTGGAACAAGGCGATGAGCGGACAGATATTGACCCCCGCCGAAAAATCCCAAATCGAGCCGCTCTATCGCGAACTCGAAGCCAATAGCCGTAATCCTCTCGATGCCGTCGGCGGCCCGGATGCTTATGGCTATTACTTTGTGGATAATCAGGGCGGAGACACGACGACCTACAGTTGGATCGAACTGCGCGGCGATCCGCAGGCGAACTGGCTCACCTTCGGTAATCCCGATGACGGCTGCGTATCCGTGACACCGTCATTCGTGTTCCCCTTCTACGGCGGAAACTACAGCGAAATGTGGGTCTGCGCCAACGGATTCATCGCCTTTGAAGAGGATCAGGCCGCGCACATCAATCAGTGCCTGCCGACTTCGTCGGTCAGCGGCCCGGCTATCTTCCCCTTCTGGGATGACCTGCACCTCTATTATGGAGGAAATGGACAGCAGAACAACAATACCGTCGCATGGCGCGATTTCGGAAACTACCTCGTCATCGAGTTCGATTCAATCGGTCACTACGGCTTTCCCACTCCGCCCACCGATTCCTACAAGTTCCAAGTCATCCTCTACGCCAACGGCAGCGTGAAGATGCAGTACAATAACATGAACTACGCCTCCTATGCGACCTCGCATACCATCGGTATGCAGCAGGGATCAAGCGGCGCCGCTCTTGAATATGTCTGCAACTCCACCGGTCCGGCGAACGGATACGCGGTCTGGTTCTACCGCGCAGGATACGGACAGTTCAACGGAACGGTCACCTTCCAAGGACAACCCGTCTATCAGGCGACTGTGTGGATTCAAGGCGCCGATATTTATGCGTGGGCGGACGGAACCGGGCAATTCTATTTCCCGGCTGCTCCGGTAGGTCAGCACACTGTAACTGCCAGTTGCTATGGATACACTACCATGGCAGCATCCGTCATCGTCACCGATAACCAACTGACCACGGCTAACTTCTCGCTCGATGCCTATCCCACATACGATTTCGCGTGGAATCACGATCCGGTTGCAATCGCTGATCTTGACACACTCTATTCCGAACTCAACGTGGATCAGGGCTACCTTATCTCGGGCATTGCTGTGCGTATCGAGAATCTGCAGCATACCTACATGGGAGATCTCGGATTGTGGCTCGAAAGCCCCCTCGGTGAGCGAGTATCCCTCTCTCAGCGCAACGGCGGTGACGGCGACAACATGATCGCTTGTCAATTTGATCAATCCGCCGGACAGAGTATTCAGCAGGGCTACGCGCCGTTCTCTGCGCGCTTCTGGCCGGAAGAGCCCTTCACTTTCGCGAACGACAACTGCCGCGGAACATGGAAGCTCATCATCTATGACCATGCCGACTTCGACACTGGATCTCTCGTGGATTGGTCGCTCTCCTTCACCGGCACGTCTGCAGCGGAAGGCTATGTACATGGTCATGTCGAATCTGCCTATGATCACTCCCCGTTGTCCGGCGCACAGGTCTATTGCCCGTCACTGATGCAGACCTATTGGTGCGACGAAAACGGCGACTACGGCGTCTGGCTTCCCGTGGGAACACATTCCCTCGAATTCTCTGCGCCCGGCTATTGCGATTGGAGCACCGCGAATTTCACCGTAGCCGTTCATGGAGACTATGAGCACGACGCGAGTCTCGATCAGCCGCGGGGAACGCCCTCACAAAATTCGATCGAGCAGACCGGCGTCGTCGGAGGAACCTACACGCAGAGCTTCACACTCAATGCGGCAAATTCCTGTGACTGGAGCTACGACATCACGATCAGCGAAGGAAGTTGGCTTTCGGTGTCACCCGCAAGCGGAATTGTGGCGCCGGACGGCTCACAGCAGATCACACTGACCTTTGATGCTTCTGATCTTCCCGTCGGATTCTATTCCTGCGAATTGCACATCACGCACAACGGCGCAAGCGGAATGATTCTGATCCCCGTTACGCTTGATCTTGCCAGCGCTGCTGATCCGTCCCAAAATCTACCTACGGAATTTGCTTTGCGCGGAAACTACCCGAATCCCTTCAATGCGCAGACCACCATTTCCTTTGATCTGCCGGTCGCCTCAAGCGTCAACGTCGCGGTGCATAACCTCCTCGGGCAGGAAATCGCGGTGCTTCAGAGAGGAGTCCTGCAAGCCGGTTATCACACCCTAAACTGGACAGCGAAGGCCAATAATGGAGCCTCCCTGCCTACAGGCTTGTATTTCCTGCGCATGACTGCGGGAGATCGAACCATGGTCGGCAA
>JADLDM010000032.1 GCA_020846695.1 bacterium
CGGCCTCCCGTCAGACGCGTTGAAATCTATGCTTTGAATGCGGTGCGCACTTGCGCGCGCAGCATCAAGATGGCCTTGGAGTGTATTTGAGAAACACGCGACTCGGTCAGCCCGAGCACGTCGCCGATTTCTTTCAGAGTAAGTTCTTCGTAGTAGTACAATGCCACAACCAGTCTCTCCTGCTCGGGCAGATTGCGCAGCCCGGTTACCAGCATCTCGCGCAGCTCTTCGGATTCAATGCGCTCATGCGCGCCTTGCTGTCCTACGTCTCCCGTGGTCTCGGACAAAGGAGATTCCGATCCGTCGTACGCTCTGAACGTATCATCTAGCGACAACAGCACGGCGACGTTCACGTCATCAAGAAATTCGCGGTAGCCGTTCACGTCGTGCCCGAGCTCTTCGGCAAGCTCGGCGTCTTCCGGGAGTCTTCCGAGTTTGTGCGTGAGTGCGTCAATCATCTGTTCAAGCTTGCGCGCCTTCTGACGAATCGAGCGCGGCACCCAATCCATTTCGCGCAGGCTGTCCACCATCGCGCCGCGAATTCTCGTCATCGCAAAGGTCTCGAACTTGATTCCCAGCGTAGGATCGAAATTTTCAGCCGAAGTGAGCAGTCCCATCATCCCCGCCGAGACCAGATCGTCGAGTCTGACGCTGCGCGGCAGTGATCCGAGCATTCGCATCGCCAGTCTGCGCACCATCGGCAGATACTGATGCAGGAGCTGCTCGCGAATCTCCGGGCTGCGCGCTCTGGTATAGGCTTCCCAACTTTGTGCGGCGGTATTGATCGCTTTCATCTCGCGTCCGCGTTATTGAGTTGCGCCCGTTGCGTGAGCGCTCTGCTGCATTTCCCTTTGCAGCGCGCGATGAACCAGATACTGAAAGAGCACTTCACCCGCCTGTGTTAGTAGCGCTAAGATTATCCACAGCACAAACACGCGCATCGCCACGACCTGAAGCGGCCAGCCCATGGCAAGAGAGAACGCCGTAACCAATAGGAGGGTCACGCGTCTCAGCGATACCAACAAGTTGTGAAGTGCGGAGGATTGTTTCTTTGCCATGTCCAGCGAGGGAAGATGCCGATGCGTTTACAAGTCTGCCGTTTGCTCCGTTTGAGTTTGCAGAATCCACTTTCCGAGCAGTTCGGGGCGATAGCGAGTCAGATTCTTGGTGAAAGACTGCCCGTCGCATACCCATGCAATGGGCTTCTGCGACTTCTGCGAGAGGGTGACGATACCGCCGCGCATTTGCGCTTCATCGAGTCGCGTAAAACTTAAGTGCGTGATGCCGACCCCTTGGAATCTTCGGTAAACCGCTTGAAGCTCCTCCGCTCTCACGGCGGCGTTTGCCACGAGATGAGTTTCGCTCGGGTTCACCGCTTGAAGCTGCTCGCTCAGAGTTTCAAATCTGGAGTCTTCGCCCGGCGCGCACCCCGGAGTGTCCACCAGGATGACTTCGCAGCCCGCAAGATTTGCGAGCGCGGAGTGAACGTCTTTCGTCTGATAGGCAACTTCGAGCGGCAGACCCGACACCCGCGCAAAGGTTCTCAGTTGCTCGATTGCCGCAAGGCGGTGCGTGTCAAGAGTAACGAGTCCGATCTTGCGCTTGCCGTATCCCAAGGGATTGGTCGCCAGCTTCTGAAGCGTCGAGGTCTTCCCCGCTCCGGGCGACCCGACCAATGCGATGACCTGCGGACCGGCGCCTTTGCGCAGAACCGGATTGGCCGCCGAGGGTGCGATCCTCCCAAGCTGCCGGACCACGTACTGGGAAACGCTTTCAGGGGACTCAAGCTCTTTTGGGCCAAGTTGGACCATTGCTTCGGTCGCAAGTTCAGTCGCGGTTTCCCGCTCCATTCCCGCCGAAGTCATGTGATCGAGGGCACTCGAAAGAGTATCGGGTAGATTTGGTAGGTTATTATACTTAAAGAACTTAAGTATTTGACCCATTTGATCCCGCAGAGACGCGACCTCGGCCCGAAGCATGGCCAATTCGTAAGTTTGCGAGGCTCCCCGCCCGCCTTTGGAGGCTTCCTGCGTGCTCATATCAAGTGTTTTGGCAAATTCGGTGCCACTTTCAACTTCTTCTTTAACTTCCGAGGCAAGCGCTGCCGTCACTTCGACGAACTGCCGCGACTTCAGCCCCAGCCCGCCCGAAGTGCTCTTCTTCTCGGATTTCAAAATAACTGCGTTCTCTCCAAGGTCGTCCTTGATCTTGGCGAGCGCTTCATTGAACGTGGTTGCGGAATAAACTCGTGTCGTCATGGTCCTATCCTTCTAAGCGGACAATGCCCATTGGCTGAATTGTTGTGGTCGGCGGAAGTTCGGCAGTCGAAAGCACAATCACATTCGGCGCCTCCGCTTCAATCATTCTCCGGAAGAATCCGCGAATCCCCGGCGACGTGACCAGAATCGGCTGGAATCCTCGATTGAGCATGGATTGCGAAAGCTGGTGAACCATCGAGGCGATCTTCCCAGTAATCGCGGAAGGCAGAGAGAACTCTGTTCCTTCCTTTGCGGAAGTGCGCAAACCATCGGAGACCATCTGCTCGATACGCGGATCAATGGTCAACGCGGAGAGGCTTCCGGGTTCGTCCTCATACTTTTCGGCGATAGCTTTGGACAGCGCGGCGCGCACGGCCTCCGTCAGATATTCGGGATCCTTGGTGATCGGCGCGTAATCGGCAAGAGTTTCGAGAATCGTGGACATATCGCGGATCGGCAAGCCCTCGCGCATGAGATTCTGAAGCACCTTCTGCACCTGTCCGATTCCAAGCTGACCGGGCACGAGTTCTTCTACGACTGCTTTGTGCGTGCGTTTCACGGCGTCAAGCAGTTCCTGCACCAACTCGCGCGACATCATGCGATAGCCTTCGCGCTTCACGATCTCTGAAAGGTGCGTTGATACAACCGCTGCGGGTTCGACAACCGTATAGCCTCGACTTTGCGCAATCTCTTTCTGATCTCGATTGATCCAAATCGCAGGCAACCCAAAGCTCGGATCGCGTGTCGGAACTCCCTCCATCTTCATCCCGCCTGTTGCGGGAGCAAGAGCCATCAGCATTCCCGGTCGAATCTCTCCGCGCCCAGCTTCTGTTCCGCGAATCCGAACGATATATAGATTCGGCGCGAGTTGCGTGTTATCGCGAATGCGCACGGGCGGCATGACGAATCCGGTATCCGTCGCCATCTGCTTTCTTAGATGTGTGATGCGATCGAGCAAGTCGCCACCCGGGCCTCCTTCCACGAGCGGAATCAAACCGTAGCCGATCTGCACTTCAAGCGGATCAACCAACACATAGTCTTCCAAGCGATCCGGCTGTCGCGTCGCGGGAGTCTTCTCCTCCTTGACCGTCTTGGCTTGCTTCGCCTGTTTTTGCGCGCTGACTCGCGCTAATCCAAACAGCGCCGCAGCGAGCGCCATGAACGGAATAAATGGAAGGCCGGGAGTGATGGCAAAGCAGGCAAGCACCCCGGACGAAACATAGATCGCGCGCGGGTAGCCCAGCAATTGCGTGGCCGCATCTTTTCCGAGATTCCCCTCGGACGCGGCGCGCGCGACGATGATACCGGATGCAACTGAAATCAACAGCGCGGGAATCTGCGTCACAAGTCCGTCACCGACAGTCAGGATCGTGAAAGTCTGCGCGGCCTCTTTGAAGCCCATGCCCATCTGCACAATTCCGACTCCGAAGCCGCCGAGAATGTTGATTGCAACAATCATCAATCCCGCGACGGCGTCACCGCGCACGAATTTCGAGGCGCCGTCCATGGCTCCGTAGAAATCCGCTTCACGCGATATTTTGTCGCGTCGTCTGCGCGCCTCTCCCTCGTCTATCAATCCCTGATTCAAGTCCGCATCAATCGCCATCTGCTTGCCGGGCATCGCGTCGAGAGTGAATCTCGCGGCAACTTCCGCGATACGGCCCGAACCTTTGGTGATCACGATTAGATTGATGATCACCAAGACACAGAAGATCACCAGTCCGACGAAATAGTTGCCCTTTACCACGAAGCTTCCGAACGCTCCGATGATGTTTCCCGCTTCACCTTCACCAAGAATCAGTCGTGTCGTGGCAATGTTCAGTGACAATCTGAACAGCGTCACGACCAGCAAGAGTCCGGGGAACACTGAGAATTTCAGCGGCTCTTCGACATAGAGCGCTGTCAGCAGAATGGCCAATGAAATCGCAAATGAACAGGCCAGCGCGATGTCCACCATGAAAGGAGGAATCGGAACAACCATGATCACCACGATCCCCACAAGGGCAAGGGCCATCAGGATGTCGCTCTGCTTCATCAACAGGCTGATCGTGGAGGGCTTTTTCACAGCCGCAGTCTTTGCGTTAGCGTTCATAGGCTATTAGGCGACGCTGAAAAACTTCTTCTTGATTCGATACACATAGGCGAGCACTTCCGCTACGGCCTTATACAATTCGACGGGAATCTCCATGCCGATCTCAACCGTCTTGAAAAGCGCTCGCGCGAGCGGTTTGTTCTCAATGATGGGCACTCCGTTCTCGGCGGCGATCTCCTTGATCTTCTCCGCGATCTTGCGCGCCCCCTTTGCCACAACAATCGGCGCCGAACTCTTGCTCCGGTCATACTTAATCGCGACGGCGAGGTGAACCGGGTTCGTGATGACCACGTCGGCCTCGGGAATGCTCTTCATCATCCTCCGGCGCGCGGTTCTGATCATGATCTCACGAATCTTTCCCTTGACACGTTGGTCGCCGTCCTGCTGTTTCGCTTCCTCTTTGACTTCATCCTTCGTCATCTTCAGGCTCTGCTCGAAGTCATAGCGCTGATAGAGGTAATCCAAACCGCCGATCACGATCAGAGCAAGGGCCGCAGAAAGAAACACGTCGCCCACGATTCTTCCGATTTCCGGCGCGATCTGCGCGGGACTCATAAAGAACAGCCACGGAATTTCCTGTGCGGCAGCTAACAAAGCGTAAGTCAGAACGGCGCCCACGACGATCAATTTCGCAAGACTCTTCCCCAACTCAACCAGCGCGCGCACGGAGAAAAACCGTTTGAAACCGCTCAGCGGATTGATGCGACTCCATTGCGGCTCCGCCGCCTTCCATGAAACATGAAACCCGACTTGCGACACATTCACGATCAAACCCACGGCCATTATTGCCAGCATGAAGGGGCCGATGATCTTGGCGACTTCCCAAAGTTGATCTGCGGCCTGCATTTGCATGGACTCCATTGTGATTTCCATGGAACCGCAGGAGGAAATGAGGCGTGCAAGCAGCGTCGAGAGACCGGCGATAATTCCCCCTCCCATCATCGTCAACAGCACGCTCGATCCCGTCAGCACAATCGCGGCGTTCAGATCCTGCGAACGCGCCACCGAGCCTTTTTCACGGGCTTGATGTCTGCGCCGGGGCGTAGGTTTCTCTGTTCTGGAATCGCGATCAAACATTGATTAGGGCGCCGTCAAGAGTCTTAACACGGAAGGAAATTCGCGGATGAACTCACCATATTGCGCGCTGAATATCGTCGCCACCGTGGTCATCGTGAGAGAAGTGAAGATCAAGGTCAAACCAATTTTGAGCGGGAAGCCCAAGACGAACACGTTCATCGTCGGCGCCACTCGCGTTAAAATTCCCAGTGAAATATCCGTCACCAGGAGCGTCGCCATCATCGGCGCCGCAAGCTGAACTCCGCGTCCAAGGACTTGGCCTGCCTGAGCGATGGACCATTCCGCGAGTCTTCCGTCAACGGAGAATCCGCCGATAGGAATCACGGAAAAGCTCTCGTGAATCGCGCGGATCATCATCAAATGGCCGTCGAGAGAGAGAAAGATCAGAATCGTCAGAATTTCGTAGACTTGAGTGATCAAGTCGCTCTGAACTTCGGTATTCGGGTCCACGGTCGCCACGAAGGAGAGGCCCGACTGCAAACCGATGATTCGGCCGCACATTTCAACTGCGTAGAACACAAATTGTGCGGCGAAGCCCATCATTAACCCCACGAGGGTCTCGCCCAGCGCTAAGACAAGGTAGCTCGCCGGGGTTCCGGGTGTTCCTTCCAATGATCCGCCTAAGTTAGGCGCAACAAGAAATGCAAGCGAGAGACCCAACCCCGCCTTGAGCATTGAAGGTACCGCGCGGTGCCGGAAGATCGGCATGACGGACAGCGCAGCGGTGATACGAATGAACACGAGCACGAACTGCTCGATTGAAGCAATGCCGAACGGCATGGACATCAGTGACCGGCTGTCATAAGATGAACTTGTTCTTGGAGCGAATCCGCAAGCTGCTCAGCGAACGCCGCAAGATCGCGAGCGCTCATCGGTAGTATTGCCTCAAACTCGTCGTCCAACTCCGGTGCCGCGCCACCTCCGTCCCCTATGTCGAGCTGCCGCACAACCGAATCCGCGTAGCCGGTCAAGGCAGCCAGAGTTCCGTGCTCGCGTGCTCCGCGCGGGTGATGATGGCAGCCGACCGCCTCCTGCAATATCTTCGGCAGCGACCATCGCTGAGTGAGATACAGTCCGACGTCGCAGTGATCCATTCCGAGTACCGCGACTTCGGCGTCAATCATTGATGAACCATGCTGGTCCATCAGCTCCACGATTCTTGTGAACTCCGAGTGAAAGTAGCGATCCAGAACAACCTTGCCCACATCGTGAATTAGTCCCGCGGTGAATGCCGTCTCAGGATCGCAACTGTGTGTTCTTTTCGCGAGTTCGCGCGCGCAAATCCCGACCGCCATCGAGTGCTCCCACAAACCTCTGCGGCTGAACGAGCCCACCGAACCATTCGTGTCAAACAAGTCCATAACAGAAGATGAGAGCACCAGATTTCTCAAATTTGACACTCCGAGAAAGACCAGAGCTTGCTGTACGCTGGTCACCGTTCCTCTAATCCCGAAGTAGGGAGAGTTGATCAGTTTCAGCAATCGCGTGGCAATGGACGGATCGCGTTCAACAAGCTCGGCAAGGTCACGAGGCGATACGTCTGGATCGTCCGATAGCTGAATTACTTTTGTGGCAACTTCAGGGAGCGTGGGCAGGTTCTTGATTTCCAGCAGGACTTTGGCGATTTCTTCTCTGGATTTCATGAGGCGAGTGTCGGAATGAGTTCAAAAATGTAATGCATGAAGTCGGCGAGCTTTGCTGCCATCCATTGCATGAACAACAGCAGCGCCAGAGCGGTGACGACGATCTTCGGCACGAAGGACAGAGTCATCTCATTGATTTGTGTTACCGCCTGAAAAATGGAGATCGCAATTCCGACGACCATCCCCGCAATCAGCATCGGCGCACTGACGACGAGCGCCGTTGTTAGAGCCTGACTGGTCAAATATGCCGCGAGTTCTTGTGTCATGTTGAATGCTAATGAAAACTACGGACCAGCGATTGAACGAGCAAATACCAGCCGTCTACCATCACAAAGAGAAGTATCTTGAAAGGAAGACTAACCATCACCGGCGGCAGCATCATCATACCCATTGCGAGCAGAACAGATGAGACCACCATGTCAATGATCAGAAACGGGAGGTAGAGCACAAAACCGATTTGAAAGGCGATACGCATCTCGCTAATGACATATGCAGGCAGCAGAACCGAGAGACTGATCTCCGAAGCGTTTGCTGGAGCGCTCCCTCCCGCCATTTCCGCGAACAGCGCAAGATCCTTCTCGCGAACCTGCCGCAGCATGAAGTCCTTGAACGGAACAACGGCTTGCTTGAACGCGGCCTTCTGCTCTATTTCTCCGCGCAAGTAAGGTTGCAGAGCCGTCTGATTCATTTCGTTGAGCGCAGGACTCATGATGTAGAAAGTCAGAATCATCGCCAACCCGATCATGAGCTGCGCCGGCGGAACCTGCGCGGCCCCCATCGCCTGTCTTAAGAAGTGAAAGACAATGACAATTCGCGTGAAACTTGTCATCATCAGGACAAGCGCCGGAGCAAGCGCAAGCAGCGTCAGCAGTCCGACGATTTGAATGGAGGAAACCGTTTTCGCCGGATCGGGATTCGCGTCTATCTGCACGCTGATAGTCGGAAGCGCTTGACCAAACGCCGCGCCTGCGGTCACTAACAAAAGAGCGATCAAGAAGAATCTGCGCATTACGATCTCGCCTTCTTCAGGAACTCCGCGAACGGAACTGTCGGCTTTGATGCAAGCGCCTCTTCAATCATTTCTCGCTCTTCTTTGTCGGAAACTTCCATGAGAGGGGTGATTTGCTTCTCGGCGGCTCCAACGAGCAGAAGTTTGTTTCCAACTTCGAGAACAAAGACCTGTTTCCCCGGCGCAAGCACTCTCGCTCCGAGAAGTCTCCAGCCCTTTCGATCTTTGACACCTGCCACTCCCGTCGGCATGTATCTCCGATAGGCCCATGCCAGAACAAAGATCAGACCGAGAACAAGCGCCAGCGCGGCAAAAGTTTTGACTACGTCGAGACCCATGCTTAGTTCTTGAGCGAAGTGGCTCGATCCTGCGGATTGACCAACTCCGTGATGCGAACTGCAAAATTCTCCTCAACAACAACAACTTCTCCGCGCGCGAACTTCTTGCCGTTTACGTACAGATCAACAGGCTCGCCGGAGAGTTTGTCAAGCTCAACAACGGAACCGGGCGCAAGTTTGATAATATCCCTGATCAGCAAGTTGGTTCGGCCCAACTCGATCGCAATGGGAAGCTCTATGTCCATGACAAGCGCCATGTCGCGTCTTAGTTCCGGATCCAATTCATCTGAGCGCTCGCTCGTTTTCTGCGTGCTGCCTTTGTCTTGCGCGGCCGGAAAAAGCGTGTCAAGCAACTCGTTTGCGGAAATCCTGAGGATGGACAACTCAGGATTCGGACCAATCGCCAATTGCGTGACCGTCCAACTCCCGACAAAGTCTGCCGGCGAAATATCGAGAACAATGGCTTTCGCTTCGTCACAAATCAGGTGATTGCCGTAGAGCTTTCCGGCCTCGCCGACGTAAGAGGACATCACCTCTTTAAGCATGTCACGCAGCGGCTCCAGATGTTCATCCGCGGAAAAACTCGCTGAACCGTCACCCATGTTCAGGAGATCGGCAAGCGTTCCCGCGTGCTCTTTTGACATGAGGAAGTGCGTCTTGCCTCCCGACATGTCCGCGGCCGTAATCGTGCACATCACGATCTCGCCCGACATCTGCGCCTTCACTTCTTTGTAATCGAATGCGAAGGGGCCGTTCATCTCAACGGTTAGCTGCTTCTCCAGAAAAGTCACCAGCGAGCGCTGAAGCTGTTCGCCGAAGAGCTTTTCCGAAGCAAGCCGGCGCTCTTCATTTACGAGGCTGCGAAATACGCTATTCATGTACGATTTCCTCCTGCTCAGAGATAACGCGAGTGACGCGAATCGCCCGCTTGTGTTCGGTTTCACCGGGCTTCGCCCAGAACTTCACTTTGTTGTTCACCCATACCTTGACGGGGTCGTCGGTTCGCTGATCGAGTACCAGCACGTCCCCGACGGTCAAAGCGTGATACTCCCTCATCGAGAGCGACGCAGAACCAAGCTGTGCTCTTACCGGAATCTTGGTGAGCCGCACGCGATTCGCAAGCTCAAAGCGCTCAGCCTGACTCGCCTGTTTGATGCTGAGATTCGACCAGCCTGTTGAGAGGTTGCTCATCAACGGCTCGAGCACGAAATAGGGAAAGCAGAGATTCAGAGGATAGGTAAAGTCTCTCACGACAATTTCGCATGATATGACAACCGCGGATTCCGAAGCGGGCGCGATTTGAACGAATTGCGGATTGGACTCATAAGATTCGACATAGAGCGACATGGATGCAACCGAACGCCAGGCATCGGTAAGCGCCGAAAGACCTGAATCAACAACGCGACGGAGAATGGTTTGCTCAATTAACGTCAACTCGCGCAAGGACTCCTGTCTTGCTCCCATTCCGCCGAGCAGTCTGTCTACCACGAGCAGCGAAAACTGCGGCGACAACTCGACGATGAAGGATCCCTTTAGTTGATGCGATGAAACAATGTAGAGACAGGAGGGAACGGCGAGAGAGAGCATGTACTCAGAGTATGCAGCCTGATCAATGGAAAGCAAATTGATGTCAACGAGCGTTCTCAGTGTTCCCGACAGATACGTTCCGAACGTGCGCGCAAACGCATCGTGAATGGTCCTGAGCGCGCGCAGATGATCCTTCGAGATGCGGTCAGGATGTTTGAAGTCATAGAGGTGAATAGGACGCTGCTTTGTCTCCGTCGTCAAGTCCAGCGACTCGCCCGTGCTGACATTCTTCAGCAGCGCATCAATCTCTTCTTGGGTGAGAATCTTGCTCATGTGTTGGACCTATTGAAGCACATAGGTTGAGAAAACGATATTGTCCACCTTGATCCCAGGCAATTGCGCGATGACCGCGTCCTTGAGTTCACTCTTCAATGAGTCACGGTATTGAATGCTCGCCAATTGATCAAGCGACTTCGAGGAAAGTAGTGTGATCGCGGCGTCACGCAAGAGCGCCATTCTTCCAACAATGGTCTCTTCCGCTTTTGGAGTGGAGGCTTGGACTCCGATCACCGTGGAAAGGAATCGTCGGCCTCCCGTTCCTGCCGGATTCACGATGATCTCGTCTATCATCACAATCTGCACGGCTCCCTTCGCTCCTTCGCCGTGACCTCCTCCTTCCTCTTCGCCTTCTCCGTCGCTTTCACTTTCCGCTTCCTCTGCATGTTCGGTTTGCTCCTCAGCTCCATGCGAAGCCGAACCCGAAGGAAAGAGAAAGGTCTTCTGGAGAAAATATGCGCCCGCCGTTTGAGCGAGAAGAACTCCTGCGATGATGAGAATCTTCATCAACGGGAGTTTTTTCTTATCGGGCTTCTGCTCGGGAGCGGGAGCTTCGGGTTTTGCGTCTTTCTTGTCGGCCATTCTTCACCTATGAAACGGAGAAATTCCGGCGCTGCGCCGGTGAATCGAAAATTGTTGTGCGGGCCGAGATCGAAATGATGAGAGTCGGAGGAGAAGCGGCGGACAGGAGTCCTAAGGGGAGGTGTCGGCCGTGGGGCGCGCCTCACAGGGCGCGCCCCACGCCGCTTAGATTACCGCTTGAGCTGCGTCACTTCATTCAGAAGCTGGTCGGCCACTGTAATGATTCGTGAAGCTGCTTGGAATCCTCTCTGTGCAATGATCATTTCGGTGAATTGCTCGGCCATGTCCACCGTACTTAATTCAAGATGTCCCGCGAATATCTGATTGACGTTTCCGTTGTCCACGCCGATCAGAGGATCACCTGAGTTGACCGTCGAGCTGTACGTATTTTCGCCCGAGAGCGTCAAACCGGATGGGTTCGCGAAACGTGCAATGGCAATCTGTCCCAGGGTGCGCGTGATGCCGTTCGAGTAGCTTCCGATAATCTTGCCGGCGTTGTCCACCGTGAAGTCGGAAAGCACGCCCATCGCATGTCCGTCTTGATGCAGGGCAATGGTCGTCGTCGGCGATGAGAACTGCGTGATGCCGTCGAACGTTCCGACAGTGCCAGCGTTGAGATTTACAACCAGCGGTTGCGCTTGTGGGGGAGTAAAGCTCAAGGGTCCACCGTCAAAGCTCAGGAGCGAACCATCGCTGTTGAAACTCACGCTTCCCGTGCTCCCCGTGAGGCGGTCGTTGATCTCGCTGATCGCGCCGTCGTCCACCACCGCTTCCCAATTCCATTTATTCGCGGTCGTCACGTCTTGTGTCAGGTTTAGCTCGACTTTGTGCTGCTCGCCGCGGCTGTCGTAAACATAGATGGATACCGTGTGCGATCCGGTCACACCGGACTCCGTGTTAACGAAGGTCGGCAACAGCATCGAGGAGGCTTCGGATCCCTCTGCATCTTCAAAGCTCATGGAAATCGTTGTTTCGCTGGCGCCCGCAAGATTGTCGTTGAGAATGAGCTTGCCCGACGCGTCAAGTGTCAATTGCGATCCTTGATCACCTTCACCGTTGAATCCATCCGCTCCGTTGAAATGATCAATCAGGTCACCCACTGTCGTGCCGTCAGTGCCGTACGTGAAGGCCAGATCCACCGTCGTGCCGTCGCGACGAGTGGCGGTCAGACGAATCACGTCGCCGTCGTCAAGCTGAGCGGTCGCTTGATCCAGATCATTCAGCTCAACCGAGCGATTCGCGGGAATACCATTTTCCATGAACGCAAACGAAGCCGCGTAGGATTGCTTTTTCGAGGAGTTCGCATCGAGGTTGCAGAAATAGCGGATTTCCGTGGTCGCGCGTGCGGGATCCTTTTCACCGAACGGAAGTGAGAGCGGCTCAATGGCAGAGGACGCAATCAGATTGCCGTTGGAATCCGCGAGTCTACCTAAGACGTGCATTCTGCCGCCCGCCGCAAGCAGTGAACCGTCTGCGTCAATCTGGAAATTCCCGGCGCGTGTGAAAAAGCGCTGCTGCTCGTCGCCCACGACGAAGAAGCCGTCTCCCTGAATCGCGAGGTCGTTGCGGTTTCCCGTGTTTTCAAAGTTTCCTTGACCGAAGATTCGATCAACGGAATTGATGCGTGTGCCCAGACCTACTTCCACTGCGTTGCGTCCGCCGCGTCCGTCAACCGGACCTTCCGCAGGCTGCATCAACTGCGAGAAGCCCGTCGCGAAAGAAACGCGACTCTGCTTGTAACCGATGGTGTTCACATTCGCGAGGTTATCGCTGATCACATCCATCTTGGTCTGGTGTGTCGTCAGTCCGGAGACTGCGCTGAACAATGACGTCATCATAATCGTGTTTCCCTTCCGGGCTTCTGTCGTTCCGCCCGAGTTGGGGCCTCCTTCAAGAGGACCGGCCCAGTGTGAATGGTTAAGCTATTACTGCACTGTCAATTTGTGTGAATACGTGCGACGAGTTTTGCGCCTGATCGAGAGCCGTCACAACCGTCCGGTTTCTCACGCTCACAATCAGAGCTAAGTTGTCAAGCATGACGAGCGAAGACTGCGCCCCTTTCTCCGCGGCTTCGGAAACTCCCTTTTCCAATCTTGACATCTGCGGTTCGGTCAGCGAAATCTGTCGGTGAAGCAAACGGTTCTGCGCATGAGCCGAGAATTTCACGGGCTCGCTGTCGCGAACGGTTTGTTCCAGCAGGCTACCGAAGTCGTTCGCCTTGGACGCATCCGGCTTTTTTGCCGGCGCCTGCGACGGAATCGTCTCCGGAACAATCGGCCGCAGTCCGTTCATCGCAAGTGAGATGGGATCAATTGCCGACATCGCTATCCCTTCTTTGTTGCGTCACCCGTGAGAATGGAAATCACGTCGCCTAATGAAACGCTGTTGCCGTTAATCATCAGCGTCACAAGTCCGTTTTCATAGTTGACTGCGTCAACGACGCCTTCAACGAAGGTCGTGGCTGTGATTTCGTTTCCGTCGGCGTCCTTTGCGTTGACGCGGAAGCTATAGCTTCCTTCGGGCACGCGCACACCGTCGGCGTCCCGCCCGTCCCATTGCGCACTGACGTCACCGGCATTGTGCGAAGTGAGTGAGATCGTGCGCATGACTTCTCCGTCGGCGTCCAGAATGTCAACGGACAATTCCGTCGCCGCGCTCGGCAATGAAAACTGCATCGTCGCGCTGCCCGCCGCCGCCAGATCAATGGTCGTCGTCTGCGCGCGCACGGTCTTTCCCGCCAACGCTGCGGCCAAATTGCTGTTGATGGATTGCGTCATCAGCAAATTGGATTCAAGCGACTGTGTCAATGCCGTTTCGATCTTTTGAAGCTCCTGCACTGAGGAGAACTGCGCGAGTTGCGCGGCGTATTCTTCACCGCTCAATGGGCTCAGCGGGTCCTGCGCTTGCAACTGAGCCATCAGCATCTGCAAAAAATCCATCTGGTCGAGACTATCCGTTCTCGATCCCAGCGTGGTTGTCGCAGGCGTATTGAATGTGCTGA
>JADLDM010000033.1 GCA_020846695.1 bacterium
TGCCTTTCAGCTCGCAATCTGGAAGCTCTCCGACGTGCGCAACGGCGGCGACGACGACGGGATTCCGCACTTCTGCGTAAATGACGGCCGCGGCTATCCGAATATCGGCGACGCTCCTTTGTACCCCTTTGTTAACACGGTCTACAACTCCAATCCGTGGCGCAATGACTGGGCGAATGATCACATCCTCGGAGCGCTCGGCAAGAATGTGTATCTCCCCGGAGACTTCCTGCTCTGCTCATGGGATGATCCCGTCATTGAAGGAAATAGCTCAACTCTGACCATCAAATGGTGTCTCGAACGCGGCGCTTTCGCCCAGTCCGTTAACAACCTCGGAGTGGTCGGCGTGTGTATTGACGGCTCCTATCAGGTTGCAGGACAGGACCCCGTGAATGACAAATACTACACGGACGAAGACGGCTGCTTCTATGTCAGCATCACGCAGCCGCTCGACAACCCGCAGCCGGTCACCTTCACCGTTTGCACCAATAGCTCTTGGCCTGTCGCACTCGAAGCCTGCGACCAGAGCAACTGGAACAAGCAGCGCGTTATTGTTGCCGAGGAGCCGACCCGCCACTGCCAGACCTGTCTGATCCCCGGCGAGCCGTGGTTCAACGTCGAGCTGGCCTCGTTTGATGCCGTTACAACCACGGGCGGCGTGGAACTGCTCTGGGCCACTGCCTCCGAAAACAACACGCAAAACTGGGTGATCGAGCGTCGCGCCACCGAAGCTGAGAGCTTTGTGACCCTTGCGGAAGTTGCCGCGCGCAACCTCCCAACCGGCGCCAACTATCGCTACACGGATCAGAATGGCGTGGTAGGCCGCACTTACGAGTATCGCCTCACTGATGTTGACATGGACGGCGTGCGCACCTCGCACGGAACCCGCACCGCAGTCTTCGGTTCGAACAGCGGAAACGTGCTCGAATACGCGTTGAATGACGCTTTCCCGAACCCCTTCAACCCGACCACCACCATCAGCTTCACGCTGCCGGAAGCCGGATACGCGACCCTGCGGATATTCGATATCTCAGGCCGTGAAATCGCCGAGCTCGTCAACGGTAACGTCAACGCCGGTGCGACCAGTATCGTGTGGAATGCAGAAGGCATGGCGA
This sequence comes from bacterium, assembly GCA_020846695.1. Classification (GTDB taxonomy): domain Bacteria; phylum Electryoneota; class RPQS01; order RPQS01; family RPQS01; genus JADLDM01. The sequence goes on from JADLDM010000033.1 coordinate 1,116, forward strand.
CAGGAACCTACTTCTACACGCTTGAAGCCGGTTCCTTTAGCATGACGAAGAAGCTCATGCTTCTGAAGTAAACTTGGACCCAACCTCCTTCAGAAACCCCGCCTCGCGCGGGGTTTCTGCTCTCTTGCAACTATGCTTCCGATTTGTTACTCTATTCCAACAAAACTTCTTTGCCAAGCCAACCATGCGCTCCCCAACTCTTTCAATAGTAGTCCTCGGTGCAATCGCAGCCATATTCGCGCAGGAAGTGCCTTCGCCCAAGCCGCTGCTGCCCTTCGACAATGCCAATGCCGTCGTGCGCTACGACTGCACTGCCGTGCGTATCAATGAAGACGGAACCGGTGAATCCTTGCGTCACTACCGCGTCGCTCTGCTTACCGACCGCGCGATCCGCCAGTACGCGCAGGATGAAACCGTCTATAACCTCGGCTATGACACCGTCGAGGTCATCGCCGCGCGCGTGCATCTGCCCGATGGAACCGTGCAGGACGTGGACGCCTCTTCAATAAAGGATGTTCCTCTACCGGCCTTCGGAAAGTTCTTCCTGCAAAATGTCCGCGAGAAGATCATCACCTTTCCTGCATTGGAAAAGGGATCTGAGATAGAAATCCAATACAGAGAGATCACTCACGAAGCGCCGATGGACGGACAGTTTGATTTCTCGGAGTATTTCGAGCACACCGATCCCGTTCAACTCAAGACCATCACCATTGATGCGCCCGAGCAAATGACTCTGCACTGGAAAACACGGGGCGAAGGAATCGCGCATTCCGAAACCGCAAGCGGCGACAGGAAACTCCACGTCTGGACAATCACCGACGGTCAACAGATGGTGCCCGAGCCGGGAATGCCGCCCTTCCCCGAAGTTGCGAGGCAGCTGCTCGTCACAACGGTTCCCGACTGGGAAACATGGTCGCGATGGTATCACGATCTTGCGACCCCTGAGATGGTCGCCGATTCCTCCATTCGTGCGGAAGTCGCCGAACTCGTCAAAGGCAAGAACCGTGATCAGGCCATTCGAGCCATCTTTCAATTCGTCTCCAATCGCATCCGCTATGTGGACACCGCGCTGACCGGAAGAAAAGCAGGATACAAACCGGAAGCCGCTGCCGTGACCTATCGCAATAAGTACGGTGTCTGCCGCGACAAGGCCGCGCTCATGGTTGCCATGCTGCGCGAAGCGGGAATCGAATCTGACATCGTCCTCATGAATCCCGCTTGGAAGATTGATCACGAGATTCCGGTTGATCAGTTCAATCATGCCATCGTCTCCGTGCGCGACGGCGGCAAGCAGATCTACATTGATCCCACCGTCGAGAAGACCACGGAATATCTCGCCGCCAACGAACAGGATCGCGCCGTCTTAACCTGCACGCAAGAGGGTGAAGAACTCGCGTGGACGCCGCTGCAGGACGCGCGGGATAATCTCTATCGCGTGAATTGCGACAGCAAAATTGCCGCCGACGGAAATCTCAGCGCGAATATCACAATTTCCACACGCGGACTCCCTGATCTGATGTTTCGCGGTTACATGCAATCCATTTCCCCCGAAGAAAGGGACATGCTCTTCCGCAGTATCGTGCAGGGAATTTCACCCAAAGCGCGCATGGATTCGCTGTTCATCAGCGATATGACAGATTTGGACACACCGCTTGAAATTCGCTTGAACGTCACCTCAGCAGATTATGCGATTAGAGCCGGAGAGTTCTGGCTGCTCGGATCGGTTGTGCTCGGACGCAGGCTCGATTTTCTATCCTCTTCCATGCTCTCAGGCTCCGAGTTGACGGAGCGCCGATATCCTCTCAGACTCGAGTCCACCTTCGCCGTGCAGATGACTGAAACGATCGAGATTCCGTCAGGCAAGACGGTTCGCAGTCTGCCCGAGGCCGTGGATGTCAGCGCCGATGAATATCGTCTCTCGCGCCGCTGCATAAGTAAGCCCCGTCAGGTCACAGTGCAGCAGACCCTTGAAGTCCATGCTCTCGATATTCCCCTCTCAGAATACCATGCTCTTCTTGAAATGGTCAACCGCATGGAGACGCTTGATCGAGGCAAGATTATTCTTACCACCAAGTCTTGAGTCCGCAACGGCCCGCTTGCATAGTGCATCCGTGGCGTCGTCGGGTGGCCTTGTTGAAGCGAATTACGGTTCCTATTTCCAATTTCCGGATCTGGTTTCATGATTCGCCTCGGGCCGGATAATTGCAGGGGCTATGTGAAATACTCTGAGGACTCCGTCCGTGACAAACCCCGCACCGCTCGCGCCGCATCTGCTGGATCAGCAAGCCATCTTTCATCGCAAAGTCCTGTGGTGGGTTCTCGCTCTGATTTGCACGATTGCAGGAACCGTTACGCCCTTCATGCTGCGCGATAATATCGGCACGGCAATCTGGGCCTTCGCTATCTTCGGCTGCGGAGCGCTGCTCGGATTGCTCGATTCGAAACGGCCCTGGATATTTCCGCTCCTGCTCGCCGCATCCTACGCCATCGCCGGCTCCATCGTGGGAGGGATTGAACAAATCTACGACGTGATCTTGCGTTTGCAGCTCGGTCTTACGCTCGCTATTCCGGCCGCGATCGGAGCCTATGCCGGCGCCTTCCTAAGAAAACTCGCGCGCGGACGATTCAAACTCCACGGAGCCGAGACTCCGTCGGTCGTCAGAACTGCGGCCCTGTTGATCGGAGCGATTTCCGCCGCCTCGGTCAGCATCTTGAGCCAACCGACTGGCTCGATGCTCGCGGTCGTGCTGCTCTTCGCTGCCGCTGCTGTCCTTGGTTATCATTACAGCGACAGACTCTGGAGGTGGGTCCTCTATCTCGGATACGGAATCCCCTTCGCTGTCCTCGTTCGACTTGCCTTCGAGTTGCGAAACAACCCTGAGTCACACGGACTCTTTCCAATTGAAATCTCGCTCGCGATTGCTATCGCGATTCTCCCTGCTCTCTCCGGAGCCATGCTGGGCCGCCTCTTCCATCAGGCCCGGCATCCACACAACGCCTGATTGTCATCTAGTTTGCCGAGCGGGGATTAAGCGCGACCCCCGACTCAACCCAATCAGTTGCTCCCGTGTCGCGCGATTCCCCGCCGGAATCTGTACTCCACCAACTTTCGCGTTTCACATGCTACCTCGCATACTAACCTGTGCGTCGGCTCTTCTGTTTGCCGTCGCTTCCTCCTTCGCTCTCGAGCCTCCGCTGCACCTCGACTCCCTGATCACGAACTGCGGAACCCGAGCCGACTTCCCCAATGCATCCACGCTCACCGTCTTCGGAAGATCGCACATCTCCGTGGATGCAAAAGGCGCTTCCTCGGCGCGCGTCGAACAGTGCATCAAAATTCTCGATGACCGCGCGAAAGATGAAATCGGAGACCGCTCCGTCCGCTACGATGAAAATCGCGATACCGTCATCTTCGAGCAGGTCTGGACACGCTTGCCCTCGGGCGAGTGGATCATGCCAGAACCCGATGCCTTCACTGTGACCAGCGCGCCTGAAGTGCAATGGGCCTCTGCATACTCTCAGTTAAGGCAGCAAAATGTGAGCTTCCCCGGACTTGCGGAAGGCGCCGCAATCTACTGGGCCTATCGCATCGAACCCAAACCAGGAAGAGAACCATGGCCCGATGAATACCTCGACGGGGTCACGCAATTCGGCGGCTTTGAACCCGCGCGCGAAATCATGTTCTCCCTTACTGCGGACACCAGCTATTTTCTGCAATACGAGCTGCAAAATGACACGCGTGAGCCCGAGCAAAGTCTCGATGGGTCTCGCCGAACACTGGTCTGGAAGTATGAAAACACTCCGCAGCGCACGCAGGAGCCGGACATGGTCTCGACGGCGCACTTCCTCCCGCGTCTTGTTTACACAAGTTTTCGTGATTGGGCCGATCTCGGCCTCTATATGGGAGAGTACTTCTGGAAGAGTGTCGAGCAGTCCGATACGGCCATTACCGAGTTTGCCAAGAACTTTGATCCGGGAAACCAGAACAGTCAAGCCATCGCCCGACGAATTGCCCTTTGGGTGCAGCAGAATATCCGCACCGTTCCGCTCGGACTCGGAGCCGTCGGATATGAACCGAGTGCGGCAAATCAGGTCTGGAAGAATCGCTACGGCGACGTGCGCGACAAAGCCGTTCTGCTCAGCGCGCTGCTTGGAGCCTACGGAGTCCCCACTATTCCCGTCTTGCTTCAGGCCAACAACTCGCCGTTTAGCAAACTCCCTGTTCCCGCACAATTCGGACATCTTGCGCTGGCCGTTCCCGTCGGGGATGACACTCTTTTCATTGACACGACTCCGCGCTATGCCGCGCCAGACGAAATCCCCTACTCACGTACGCTCGGCATGGCCTGTGAACTGATCCTCGGACAGCCGCTCTTGCTTCCCGCAAAGGAAATCTCTCCCGTTGAACGAAGCGCTAAGACACGCATGAGCGTTCGTCTCGATTCAAGCGGTACTCTCGACGGACATGCAGAAGCCCTCGCGCGAGGCGATTTCGCCGTTCATGCGCGCAGCAATTTTGCCGACCAGAAAGCGCTCGAAAGAGACATCTACTTCCAGCAGATCGCTTCGCGCATTCAGCAGGGCACGGAGGTGCTCGCCACGGATAACTCCGATCCTAAAGACGTCGCTAATCCCATGCGCGTCTCCATGGATTTTTCCTGCGCGGATTATGCCGTCAAACAGGATGACCTAATGCTCTTCGAGTTGCCCGCCAATCCCTTCTCGTTCGCGCTGAGCGGCTTCTTTCCCGACTTGCCCGAGGTCAAGTACCCGATTGACCTCCCCACTGAAGGCGCCACTGAAACGGTCACCATCGTTACGATTCCCGCCAACTACTCCATCTCTTACCTGCCCAATCCGCTGTTCGTGGACAATCCCTATGTTCACATTGAACTGATCCCCAAGAAGCTCGAAGATCGCGTCGAGTGGACTCAACTCGTAGCAATCAAGGCGGACATTGTTCCGCTTGAAGACTACCCCCTCCTGCGTCAATCCTTTGAGTCCCTTACTCTGCCCCGCAATCGCCTGATGGTCCTGGAAGAGAAGTAGCAGCGAGTTTCGCCGAGCCGGGTTAAGCACGAAACCTAAGCAAACTGCACCCATCTACCCGCGCGACCCGGCCGAAACTCCGGGGGTTGTCGCCGCGCATCGCAACCACTCTCCCACGGAATCCGAAACCGTTCGCCGGGAGGTAGGTCTCCCACAGGCACCCCGCCCAAAACTCCCTTCTGACACAAAATCAATACTTTAACTACTGCACAAATGTTTCACGTGAAACGACGATTGGTTGACTTTCCGAGCTAAATCGGGTAAGTTAAAGTTTAGCTTTTTCCGGGATTCCCCCGGCCCTTTCCACCATTCCATGTCCTATCAAGTCCTCGCAAGAAAGTGGCGACCACAGCGGTTCACCGATGTCGTCGGCCAGGAACATATCACCCGAACGCTGCAAAACGCGATCGCGCAGGATCGCCTTGCCCACGGATTCCTCTTCACCGGCCCACGCGGCGTCGGCAAGACCTCGACTGCGCGCATTCTCGCGCGCGCCATCAACTGCACCGCGACCAATCGCCCCGTGCCCATCGAGCCGTGCAATGAATGTGAGACCTGCCGCGCTCTGCTTGAAGATCGCGAACTGGACGTCGTGGAAATGGACGGAGCGTCCTACAACAAAGTGGACGACATCCGCCGCATCAATGAAGCCGCGCGCCTTGCTCCCGTCGCCGGTCAGAAGAAGGTCTTCATCATTGATGAAGTCCACATGCTGACGACCGCAGCCTTCAACGCATTTCTGAAAACTCTCGAAGAGCCGCCCTCGCACGTCATCTTCATTCTCGCCACGACCGACGTGCACAAGGTTCCCTCGACCATTCGCTCGCGCGTGCAGAGATTTGATTTCCGTCCCCTCTCCCCCACAGAAATTTCGCATCACCTCGCGCACATATGCAAAGAAGAAAAGTGGGAGGCCGAGGAGGAAGCGCTCTATCAAATCGCGCATGCCGCCGACGGCTCTCTGCGTGACGCCGAAGGACTGCTCGACCAAGTCGCCGCCTTCTGCTCAAACGGTATCACCCTGAGCGAAACCCGCGAAGTTCTCGGCGCGCTGTCCACCTCCTTCATGGAGCGCGCGACGCGCATCCTCGCTACGCAGACGATGGACGATCTGCCTGTCATCTTCACCGATCTGGCAAATCAGGGCGGCGACTATTCGCTTTTTGTTCGCGAACTCCAGAGCTATTGGACAGATCTCGTCTTCCTAGGACAGAATCTGCCCGTCGCGGGCCGATCGCAGGAAGAGACGCACGCCATGCTTGCCGCATCGCAAGGCCTGGAAGTCGAAGACCTCTTCCGCTTCATTCGCCTCGCCGCCGCACTTGAAGATGAACTCAAGTGGACGATTTCTCCGCGCACGCGCTTTGAAGTTGCGCTGCTGCGGTGGGCAACCATGGATCGCGCCGTGCCGCTTGCGGAATTGCTCAAGAAAATCGAGACCGGCGCAACTGCTTCACCGCCGGCAGCTCCTCAAGCTCCTGCGCCGAGACCTGCATCTTCTCCGCCGAGTCAGGCGAAGTTCGTAGCACCACAGAAAAAACCTGAGCCCACTCCGCTGCCGCAAACACCCGCTCCCGAAGCCGCCGCGCCGCGCGACAGCATGACGCTCGATGAGATTCGCGATGCGTGGCCCTCGGTCTGCGACGCCTTTGAAAAAGTGAAGCCCACCATCGGAGCCTTCGCGCGCAACGATTGGGAGTGCGTCCTGCTTTCCGGCCGCCAACTCACCGTGCGCCCCGTGCATAACGGGAAGTTTCACGCCGACCAGTTGAAGAACAATCTCAAGGAGCTCGAAAAAGCAATCCTTCATGCCACCGGGTTCAAGGTTGTAATCAGCGCCGCCGAAGCAAACACAAACAACGGCAGCGCGAAATCCGAGAAGGCCGAACAAGCCGGCGACGCGCCCGCGCCCAAATCTGAAGGCGACCTCTTCAACAGCGTGATGCACCACTTCGGCGGCGAA
>JADLDM010000034.1 GCA_020846695.1 bacterium
CTAATTCTGATGCGACAGTTATTCGATGCAAGGCCCGTAATGTAGAACTGCTCTGAACTGTCATTAGGAGTGTTGTCGGCGAGAATTTCCCAGATTCCATTTGGATAGCTGCGATTGATTTCAATTCGCATCAGTCCGGGCAGATCATCCGTTTCCCATGTCACGGTTTGGGTCGAGAAAAGGGGCCAGTTCTCGGAGCCATTCGGTGATGTTACGAGCACAGCAGGGACAGGGTATGTTCTCACAGCCCACATGTTCGTTCCGAAGTCGTCATAAAATCCGCTCAAGATGAACCCACCATCAACTGTCTCGCGTACAGAGTTACACTCTTCATCGTGATAGCCCGGAAACCCAAATGACGTGCTCCAAACACTATCTCCGTCCAAGTCGGCAGCTATCAGCATGAAATCGCTGTCGAGAGTATCGGGATGACTCGTGTGGCCTGCCAAGATGTACCTGTTGGTTGTTGTTTCAAGCGAAAGACAGTAGTCGTCTCTGCTGCTGCCCAAGGACCTACTCCACAGGCTGTCGCCATTCGCGGCCACTTTCAATAGCATCATGTTGAAACCGGCATCTCCGGTTTCATGAGTGTAACCAGCCAGCACATAGCCACCATCCGCTGTGGGCTGCATCGCTTTGCAATAGTCTTGATTCTCTCCTTGATAGATTCGGCTCCATTCGAGGATTCCATCAGAGTCCGTCTTGTAAAGCAGGAAATCATTGTCGAAAACGTCGCTCCACTCGCTGCCTGTGCCCGCAAGAAGGTAGCCGCCATCGGAAGCCAGCAGCACGGAGGAACACCATTCGTACAGGTCCGTGCCTAAGGTACGGCTCCACAAGCTATCCCCATTCGCGTCGGTTTTGATCAGCCAGAAATCGGACGAGCCCGCGCCGAAAGAACCGGTGTAGCCCGCCAGGATGTAGCCGCCGTCAGGAGTCTGTTTCGCCGCGACACATGCCTCGCCATTGGCGCCTCCGAAAGCCCTGCTCCAAAGACTGTCGCCATTTGCATTCGTCTTGATCACCCAGAAGTTACCAAAGTTGTCATTCCAACCAGCACTCACTTGGCCCAACAAGAGGAACCCACCGTCATCGGTGGAGATTGCGCCAAAGCAAACCGCAGTCTCAATACCACCGAATGCGCGAGTCCAAAGCGTATCACCGTCGGCATCTGTCCGCACAACATAGAAATCGTCGTTTCCTTGGCCGTACGTGATTGTCGAACCGGCGAATAGGAAACTGCCGTCTTCAATGGGTAGAACGACATTGCAGATTTCGGGGCCGCCGCCGCCGTATCCGCGGCGCCATTGACTTTCGGGTTGAGCCAGTGCGAGAGAAGCGAAAACAAGAAGAAGAATGAGCAGTGCGTGTTTCATGTTCGGATCGGAATTGGATGTGCGGAAAAGGAAATTGCTTTGCAGATATGAAACTACGGGGATGAGAAGGGAATGTCAAGGGGAGAGCGGCGTGACAAGGGAGATTTCGGCCGGGTTACGCAGGGAAGAGGGGTGCAGTAGTCTCAGCGGTTGAGCGCAAACCCGGCTCGGCGAGAGAAAATGATACCGCGGATGAGGGCGAGTTTGGTGGTGGCGGAGAAAGAAGGAAAACGGGTGCATTGCTACGAGGAACTTCGCAGTTCCGGCCAGGAGGAGGCCGTGCTTGTGAATATTCCCTCGTGGGTATGATTCTATCTAATTGGAGGCATGGAGGATGCGCGGACAATTGCGGGCGATAGAGGAGTTGGTTCGAGACAACTGACCCGTGCCGAAACCAAGCTATATTATGAATTTAGAGACATAATTATCAAGTATTGAATTTAGAGAGGTCATCCAGTTGATAGAGTTTACAGACTTCATAATCTATTATTATTGTATTCATTACGCTTGCGAGCGGCTTGAGGATATAGTATATTGACGCAACTTTTTGACCGACCCTAATTTCTGCACGGTTACCCGCCCAATTTTCTTCTCGGACAAAATCTGATGTTTCCTCGCTCTTGCGCCGCGATTTGACTGCCGGTTCAGTGAGCCAGGTAACTTTTGCGACTTTTTTCACCAAACTTTAGGACACCCCGTGAGCCGAAAGGTCCTCGGCCTAATCTACACCGTGGCGATATTGGTTGTGGGCTACTTCACGTTCATGTGGAGCTGGTCCAATCAGGGCTACATGCCCGAACAGCCGATACCCTTCAGCCACAAGATTCATGCGGGAGACAACCACATCCCCTGCATGTATTGTCATAGCTCGGTCGAACGATCCCGCCATGCCACCGTTCCCGCGATGAACGTGTGCATGAACTGTCACAGCGTGGTCGCCATTGACAAGCCCAACATCATCAAGCTGACCGAGCTGTACAACTCAGGCAAGGGGATCCAGTGGAATCGCGTCCACTCGATTCCGGATCATGCTATCTTCTCGCACCAGTGGCACATTCGCAAAGGATTCGACTGTTCGGAATGCCATGGCCCGGTGGAGACGATGGACAAGGTCTATCAATACCGCAAACTCAACATGGGAGACTGCGTGACGTGCCACCGTCAGAACGAGGCTTCCATAGATTGTAACACCTGCCACCAATGAGCCAAGAAGACAAACATAGCCTGAATGAGGCGCCGCTTCGTCATTGGACCACGCTCGCGGAAAGGCAGGGCGATCCCGCGGCGCTGGCAGTGAAGAACTCGGAATTCTTCTCGAAGCCCGAAGAATTCTTGGGCCGCGAAGAGGCGGCAAAATATTCCTTGACCAATTCTCCGAATCTGATTTCGGAGGCCGCCGGTTTCCTCGAATTGAAGGTCAAGCAGGAAGGCGACAACGGATTTTCGCGTCGTGACTTTCTGAAATTCTCCGGCGCGGCGATGGTCTTTGCGACTGCGGGTTGCGGTTTGCGTCACGCCGAGAAGATCGTGCCTTACGTCAATCAGCCCGAAGAGATCACGCTCGGCGTCGCAAATTACTACGCGAGTGCCGCAGGCGGAGCTCAGGGAATCGGAGTACTGGTCAAGACGCGAGAAGGACGGCCCATCAAAATTGAAGGCAATCCGACGCATCCTCTGAATCAGGGTAAGCTCGACGCGAAGACACAATACGAGATTTTCAATCTCTATGATCCGGATCGGCTGACCGGACCCGTGAAAATGGACCACGGAGTTCCGGCAGTAATTCCGTGGAGCACGGCGGACAGCGAGATCGCTGAGACACTGAAGAGCGCGAGAGGTAGAATTGCTCTGTTGACCGGAACGATTCACGGCCCTGCGCGCAACAAAATCATCGCGGATTTCTGCGCGGCGTTTGATGCCAAGCACTATATGTATGACGGCTGGAGCCGCGACGTTGCCGTTGATGCCAATGAAGCCTGCTACGGAACACGGATACTGCCGACTTACAAATTTGATCAGGCGGAATATGTCATCAGCCTGGAATCGGATTTTCTCGGCAGCGGCTATTCGAGTCTGGAATGGAGCGTGGCTTTCGGAAAAAATCGCCACGTGCGTGAAGGCAAACTCTCGAAGTTAGTTTGCTTCGACAGTTTCACTTCACAGACTTCAGCTAATGCCGACGAGCGATTCCGCTTGAAGCCGGGCGAAAGCCTGAAGGCCGCGCTGGCAATCGCCGATGAACTTCTGCGCACGCATCGCCGCGAAGTGGAACCGTCGGTGCAGAGTTTCACGTCAAGATTCAGCGCAGGTCAAGTGGAAACCGAATTGCATCTGCCTGCGGGTTCTATTGCAAGAATTGCGCACGAACTCGGACTGCACGCCGGAAAATCCATCGTGATTGCAGGTGAGAGCTTTGAACTGCAAGTCGTCGCCTGCCTGTTGAATTCGATTCTGGGCAATGAAGGTGTGACGGTGGACGGAGTGGCTCAGCCTTCCAATCAGGCGCGCGGCTCGGTTCAAGACATCACCAAACTGCTCTACAGTTTGAACGGCGGCGATTTTGACGTGCTGATTACGTACGGCACGAATCCCGCTTACAGTCTGCATGATGCCTTCGGTGTGAAGGATTCGTTTGCGAAAGCGAAGACCGTGATTCACCTCGGTGACCGCGCCGATGAAACCGGAAGACTCGCAACCTATCTGATGCCGGGATTGCACTGGCTTGAGGGCTGGGGCGATGCGGAACCGGTCAAGGGTCTCTACTCGGTGATTCAACCGACCGTTCAGCCCTTGCATGAGTGCCGCGCCGCCGAAGAATCGCTTCTGATGTTTGCGCAGGCCGCGCAAATGGGCGAACTGGGAGCGTATCAAGGGACGTGGCGCGAATATGTGATGAACGTATGGCAGACTCAAGTCTATTCGCCGACTCTCTTCGCCGCAGACTTCACAAGTTTTTGGAATGGCGCGCTGCGTGACGGCTTCGTGGATTTGAGAAACTTGCAATCTTCCGCGCGAACGTTCAAGGCCGAAGCTCTCGGCGCGCTCACTTTTCCGAGCAAGAGCAGCGGACTTCAACTCGTTGTGATTCCTTCTCCGATTCTCGGTGAAGACGGCAACGCGAACAATTCGTGGAGCATGGAACTGCCGCATCCGGTGGCGAAAGTTTGCTGGACGAATTACGCAAGCCTCGCTCCGAAAACCGCAAGCGCGATGACGTTGCGTGACGGCGATTTTGTCAAGCTCACGGTTGAAGGCAAGACGATTGAACTTCCCGTGCGCGTGCAGCCGGGCGACGTCGAAGACGTGGTGACCGTGCAGACCGGCTGGGGCCGCAAGCACGTGGGTCGCGTCGGAGATGGTGTGGGCGGCAATGCTTTTGCGCTCAGCGCCCGTGGGAATTACAGGTTGCAGACACTGGGCCTTCCGGCGACACTCGAAGCAACGGGACATTGGGAAGAATTGCCCGACGTGCAGGGACACAACTACACGCTGGGCCGTCCGATTATTCAGGAAGCGACGTTTGAAGAATATCTGAAAGACCCGCACGCCGGAGCGTTCCACGGACATGAACTGCACTCACTCTGGCCCGAGCATGAATACAAGGGCAACAAGTGGGGCATGGCGATTGATCAAACGGCGTGTATCGGATGTAATGCCTGTGTCGCGGCGTGTTCCGTAGAGAACAACATTCCGGTCGTCGGAATCGAGGGTATTCGCAAGGGACGTGAGATGCACTGGATTCGCGTGGACAGATATTTCTCCGGCACGGAAGAGGAACCCGAATTCGTGTTCCAGCCGATGCTCTGCCAGCATTGCGACAACGCATCCTGCGAAACAGTCTGTCCCGTCGTGGCAACCATACACAGTGAAGAGGGCCTCAACATGCAGGTCTATAATCGCTGCGTCGGTACGAGATACTGCGCCAATAACTGTCCTTATAAGGTGCGCCGCTTCAACTTCTTCGAGTTCAGCTTCGCATCTTACGAACCATATCCCTTGCAGCTTGCTCTGAATCCCGAAGTCACCGTGCGCGAGAAGGGCGTGATGGAAAAGTGTTCTTTCTGTCAGCACAAGATTCGCCAAGGAAAAGAGCGCGCCAAGGAAATGGGCCGCACGGTCATGGATTCCGATATTCAAACCGCCTGCCAGCAATCGTGTCCCACCGGAGCGATTAGCTTCGGCAATACCAACAACCCGGATAGCAACGTGTCTAAGATGAATCAGGATCCGCGCAGCTATCACGTCATCTCCGAGATTAACACCAAACCGCAAGTTGCCTATTTCACCAAGCTGCGCAACCGCACGGGTCACATTACGGACTCGCACGCGCCGCAGGGAGGAGGGCAACACGCATGAGCGTTAGCGAAACGACACTTTCGCGCGATATTCGCTTAGGCCACGTCACGCGCGACGTCATGGCGCCGACGGAGAGATTCCCGGCGATTACATGGTGGCTCGGATTTCTCGTAGCCTCCGGAATGCTCGGCATCGGAGCGCTGACCGTATTCAAACTCCTGCGCGAAGGACAAGGAATTTTCGGTATCAGTCATCCCTTCGGATGGGCCTTCGATATTACGAACTTCGTGTTCTGGATCGGAATCGGTCACGCAGGAACGCTGATCTCCGCGATTCTCTTCCTCTTAAGGCAACAGTGGAGAACCGCGATCAACCGCTCGGCGGAAGCCATGACGATCTTCGCCGTGATGACTGCCGGTATCTTTCCGCTCTTGCACACGGGCCGTCAGTGGTTGGCGTATTGGTTGGTTCCCATCCCCAATGACAGGCTCTTGTGGGTAAACTTCCGCTCGCCTTTGTTGTGGGACGTGTTCGCGGTCTCGACTTACTTCACCATTTCTCTTCTTTTCTGGTACACCGGACTGGTTCCCGACTTCGCCACCATGCGTGACAAAGCGACCAATGTTCTGAGAAAAAAGTTCTACGGCCTATTGTCACTTGGCTGGACAGGCTCCTTCCGAAACTGGCTGCACTACGAAAAGGCCTATCTGCTGTTCGCGGGTATGTCCACCGCGCTGGTGCTCTCGGTGCATACGGTCGTCTCTTATGACTTCGCAACCTCAGTCTTGCCCGGCTGGCACACGACGATCTTCCCGCCCTACTTCGTCGCCGGTGCGATCTTCTCGGGATTTGCGATGGTGGTTACGCTCTTGGTGTTCATGCGCAAGGCTTTCCAGCTTGAACACATCATCACCATCGCCCACATGGAGAAGATGAACAAGATCATCCTCGTGACCGGTATGATGGTCGGCTTCGCCTACTGCACAGAGTTTTTCACAGCGTGGTACAGCGAAAATCCGTTCGAGCGATTTACCTTCATCAACCGCGCAACCGGGCCGTTCGCGTTTGCCTTCTGGATCATGTTCTGCTGCAACGTGTTTGCTCCGCAG
>JADLDM010000035.1 GCA_020846695.1 bacterium
ACCCGGAATCGGAACCGGAAAGTAAGAAGTCAGAAAACCCCGGGTGGAATGCTCGGGGTTTTTTCATAGTATATGTTGACGACTAACGGGAGGCGCGCTGAATAGACTTGATCGAGGCTTCGACCGCAGACGATTCATTCGTCCATTCATGCGCGGGAATGGAATAGTCGAGCGACACCGGGGACGCCGCGCGCAGGATGATCTTGTAATGGATGATCTTCTCATTTGCGCTGCGCAGAGTCAAGGCTTCAAGATCACCGTAGGAGAGCCACTGCTCTTCAATGATCTGTTTGGGGCGCTGCGCACGATAGATGCGCGCGATCTCGCCGGCCCACGGAACGAAGTTGTCGCCCAACTGAACGGAACGGGAGAACGTACTCACCAAGAGCATGGGGCCGCCGCCTTCACGCTTGTAAACAAACTGCGGGGCAAGCGCCGCTTCGCCGGTGTCTTTGCGCGCGAATTCCTTTACAGTGGCGAGCGTCGCGCTGTCCGATTCCAGCCAGCCGACGGGAGCGCGCAGGAACACGTCCGCGACTTGAACCGAAGCGCCTTGTGTGCCGGACGAGGACGATTGCTTCTTCGAGGAGTCGCCGCCGCTCGTACAAGCAACAAGTATGAGCGATGCGGCGAGCAGTAGAAGTTGCGCGAAAGAGAAACGAAAGGTGATCATCTGCGCCATTTCAAGAAGCGGGCGAGCGACTTTGCGAGTTTGGGTGTGAACAGCTTGCGGTGTTCCAAGTCGCCGCATCGCTTGATGAACTCCGAGAGCGTGCCGTGCGGGTGGATGTCGGAGCCCAGGGAGCCGAGTTTGATTTGGTGGTTCATAGCCAGCACGATTTCACCGATCAACTCGGAGGCATTGCGCGCGACCATCACGGCGCCAAGGATGTCGCCCTTGCGATTGTGAACGATGCGGAGGTAGCCTTGATCGGGATGTTCGAGCGAGGTCTCTTCGAGTGATTGAGCGGCGGTGTCTTCGGGCGTGAATCCGACTGTGGCGATTTCGGGATCCGTGTAGATCACGCGAGGCGACACGAGTTCCGCTTGCACGTGGCCTGCCAGAAAGAGCGCGTTGCCGATCACACAGCGGGCCTGCGCTTGGGATTCATGTGCCGAGGGTTCCCGTGAAATTACGCTGCCGCAGGCGAAGATGCGAGGATTCGTGGTCTGGAATTTCTCATTGACACAGAGTCTTCCGTCAAGTTCCAATGCTATCTTCGCCTCATCGAGACTAAGAGAGTTCAGATCGGGAACGCGAGGGGAGCAGAGGATTACGCAATCGTATTTCCTTAGGTCTTCCTGAGCGACTTTTTCAGATGAAAGTTCGATCTGCACGCCGTCGCGAAGCAGCGATTCCGTGGCTATTTTCGCGGCGCGAGAGTCGTGAAGAGGAAGCAGTCGGTCGGCAGAATCCGACAATGTAACTTTGCTTCCCAAGCGGGCGAAGCTCTGTGCGATTGCGCAAGCCTCCGCATTGGAGCCAACAACTGCGAGGTGTTCGGGCAGAGTAGTGATCTTCAATAGCTCGTCGGACGTGAAGTGGTTGCCTGATAATGAACTGTCAGGCTTGACTACAGACGAACCGGTGGCAATCAGCGCGCGCGCAAACGTGAGCGGCTTGCCCTCAACTTCGATAGTTGCTTGATCGAGAAACCTTGCTTCACCGACGAAGCACTCGACACCCTTCGAGTGCGCGTGCTCGAAATTAGTTGCGGCATCCGCGTGAGCAAGCGTCAGGAAATGCGCATGGACTTTGGCGAAATCAACCGTGCCGGAGGAGGACGAGAAGAACTGCCCGCTCGATTGGCGCGCATCGAACACGCGAGTTGCAGTTCGGGCGAGAGCTTGAACTCTAAGCCGTGGTTCGGGTGAAGGATTGCGCTCGATCAAAGCGACCTTCGCGCCAAGCTCTGCCGCGCCGATAGCCGCTTCAAGCCCGGCAGTGCCTGCGCCGATGACGACTAAGTTGTAGGTTTCGTTGGAGGACATGGAGAGGAAGCCGCAGAGACACCCCCCTTGTGTTCCCCCCCCCCTTTGCGGGGGGAAGGAAGAGGTGGCGTTGCCGATTGCGGCGGAGTTTCCTATATTATTCCTGAAGATAATCAACCGCTTTCGTGCAAGCAAGTTTTCCAACGGCAAATCCCCTCTCAAAAGCCCTTTTTCGGCGGCTCGGGCTGTTTTTCGGGCTGTTAGCTCTGCTTTCAGCCAGCCGGGCTCTGGCCTTTGACCATGGCTTCGGAACCTATCAGGCTGTGCTGAGTAGGTTTGCGCAGGGGGGGCGGGTGGACTATGCGGGGTTGGCGGCTGATCAGGCGGGTCTGGACGGTTTTCTGGCGGAGTGTGCGGAAGTGAGCTTCGAGCAGTACCGCGCGTTCACCAAGCAGCAGCAGATGGCCTTCATGGTCAATCTTTACAATGCGGCGCTGCTCAAATTGGTGGTGAGCCACTGGCCGATTGAGAGCGTGAACCTGATCGGCGGGCTGTTTTCCAGCGCGTGGAACGAGAAGTTTGTCAGGCTCTTCGAGCACACGGTTGCTTTGGGGCATCTTGAGCATGATATTCTGCGCGTAGAGTTCAAGGAGCCGCGACTGCATTTTGTAATGGCGCGCGGATCGGTGGGAGGGCCGCTGCTATCTGATTCTGCGTATGTATCGGATCTTTTCTTGAAACGCCTTTCTGAAGCGGAGCGCGAGTTTCTGACCACGCGGCCTGACGAGAACCGGTTTCAGAATGACACGCTGTATGTTTCGCCGCTGTTTCGCTGGTATCGTGAGGATTTCGGGAGCGAGGACGGCATGCGGCAACTTTTCCGAACCTACTATCCCGACGTGAAGCCGGAGACTCCGGTTGTCTTCACGGACTGGGACTGGACGCTGAACAAGCGATAGACTTAAATCACAGTTTTCACGATAGGTGTGGCTTGAAGAAATGGACTATGTTTGTGCTGTCGGCTCTTCTTCTTCTCGGATGCTCGAAACCGGCGGAGAAGAAGACGGATGTGATTGACGTCAAGGAAGGAATCACAACGGAAGCGCCCGCGAAACCATCGCCGGGAGAGCCGAGAGTCGGGGCAAGTCCCGTGCTGTTGAAGTACGGAACCGCTGCGGCGCTGGTGGTGTTTCCAACACTCGAAGGCGCGAAGCGAAGTGACTGGCTCTCGCTTGTGAATTTTGGCAATGACGAGACGACGCGCTCTCTGCCGCGCGTGCCGATAGGTGAGGCCATGTCGGCGCTGATCATGAATATTCCGCCGGGATTTTATCCGGTGGATGCACAGGCATGGCTGCGAAAGAATGAACCCTATGCCGGCGGAAAGAGCGGCACGGTGTCGTTTGCGGCAGGCGAGTTGGTTGTGTTGCGGGTCAACGAAGCGGGCAGCGAAAAGCCGCCCTTTGACAAAGTTGCCATTGAGGTGGCCGATAGATTAACTTGGAGTTTGGATGCCGCGCCGAATCTGCAAAAATACTTGAGCGCGATTGCGGATCAGGCGCGGGCAAAAAAGAAAAACGGAAATTGAAAAAGAGACCGGACAGAAGATGATTCTTGGCATTGTGCAGACGAATCCCGAATTCGGGAATGTGGACCGAAATCTGAAAGAGATTGAAGAATTGATCGGCCCGCGCGAAGCGGACCTGTGGATCATGCCCGAACTGGCCACGACGGGCTATGAATTGAGGGGAAGAGAAGAATCGCTGGAACTCTCCGAGGAAGTTCCCAATGGCAAATCCTCGAAGTGGCTTCATCGCCTGTGCAAGGAGAAGAACTTCTATGCGGTGATGGGCCTAATCGAGCGCGATGGCGATCAGGTTTACAACGGCTCGATTGTGATGGGGCCGAAAGGACTGATCGGGAGATACCGCAAGATTCATCTTTACGACAAGGAGAATTTGCGTTTTGACAAGGGAGATATTCCGTTCATGGTGCATGACTTAGGAATCGCGCGAATTGGTGTGATGATCTGTTTTGACTGGAGATTTCCCGAAGCGATGCGAACACTGTGCTTAAGAGGCGCGCAGATTATTGCGCATCCCTCGAATCTCGTGCTGCCCTACGGGCAGGCGGCAATGGTCACGCGCTGTTTAGAAAATCACGTCTTCGCCGCGACCGCGAATCGCGTTGGAACGGAGGCTCGCGACGGACGAACGGTTTCCTTCACAGGAAGAAGTGTGGTGATCGGAACGAAAGGTGAACTGCTTGTTTCGGGCGCGCTGGCATCGGCGGATTGCATGACGGTTGAAATTGATCCTGCTAAAGCAGATGACAAGGCGATTCATCATTATGACGACACCTTCGGTTCGCGGAGACCGGAATTCTACGACAAGAGACTCGGTCTGGAATAGGATAGACAGGAGAAATTTGCAGGATGTTAGGGCCGGGCTATTCCGGCAAGAGGGAAACCCCATAATGGGTTTCCCTCTTTTTTATTTGGAATACAGCAAGATATTGACTTTTCAATAATAATAGATTACAAAGCAGTGTTCCCCCGCACCTTCCCGCCTCACCGCCTGTTAAATTCCTAATATACCTATACAAGCCATAACCGAAACGGAGGACACCATGAGACTTCGTGGACGAACCTTGGCCCTTGCACTCCTCTGCGTCTCTGCTGCTTCTTGGGCAAACTCAGTCAGCTACCAAGGTGTGTTGACGACGTCGGATGGAGACTCTCTTCTGTCCGGCAGTTTCGACTTCATCTTTTCCATCTTCTCCACGGAATCCGGAGGAGCGCCAAGGTGGAGCGAGACCCACAATGATGTGGAAGTTGCGAACGGTGTCTACTCCGTGATTCTCGGGGAAACCAACTTATTACCGGATTCCATCGGTTCAGCGAACTGGCTGCAGATTACGGTGGAAGGAACAGTTCTCACGCCACGGCTTCCGATTACTTCAGATTTTCGCGCGTTGGAAGCAAATCATGCTCTGAACGCCGATTCAGTTAATCACTTTTCGGCACGCGAAACACCAACACCAAATCATCTACTTCCGCTTGACGCGGCGGGCAAGTTTCCGGAGTCCGTGCTGCCTTTTACTCTCGATTCGATTCTTGCTGGTCAAGGATTGACCGGCACGGTGAGCGCTCCTGAGCAGCGAGGCGGCAATGCTCTGGATGAGAGGCTGACGTTTAATGTGGGTGCGGGAACCGGAATCACTGTAAGCGCCGATCAGGTCGCCGCAGTGCTCGGG
>JADLDM010000036.1 GCA_020846695.1 bacterium
ATCGAGAGTCCGAATGTCACCCAATACGTCGTCGCGAGCGACAGATACATCAGGTAAATGATTCCAAAAAACGGAATGAATGTATTTACAATCTGCCAAAGGCTCTTGAGAATTTCCGGCTTGGCGTAAGGTGTTACTACTGAAAGCAGCTCGCGCTCATTGGTGATGGGTTGTGATGAGAACGCAGTCGCGGAATTAAGGTCAAGGGTCGTAATAATCGTGTCCAATCTGTGTTTGTGAATCAAAGCAATGCTATTGTAACCAGAAAGAGAACGTGCTTACAGCACTCAAGCACCCCAAGGGTCGAGGAAGAGTTGCGTGTCGGTAGACTGCATGTCGAGGCGCGCGGGAGCGGATTCGCCTTCGTGTGTGGAAAGATTGCGGTAGCGGCTCTTGAAATAAAGCAGCGGATTGTGCGGCTCGATTCCCTGGTAGAGAGCAATCACGCGGCCCACAACAATCCAATGATCACCGCCTTCAGGATATGACGCGACTTCGCAGCCGATCGCGGCGAGCGCACCTTCAATCCGCGGACCTGCCTCCCACTCCACGAATCGAAAATCAGGCGCGCTGTCTTTACTGCGAGCGGCGAAGTGATTGGAGATCGCAATTTGCTCGTCGCGCAAAATGTTGATGGTGAAACGCGCGCCGGGCTTCGTCAAATGGTCGGCCATCTGCGCGCGCTTGGCGACACAGAAAATCACCTGCATCGGATCGAGAGAAAGCGACGTGATCGCATTGGCGGTCATGCCGTGCGGTGCGCTTTCTCCTTGCGTGGTGACGACACAAACTCCCGTTGCGAACAGGCCGAGCGTGTCGAGAAACTTGCGCGATTCGAGTTGTGCATCAACCATGGACTTGATAGCTCCGCTGGTCATGGTGTTCCCTGATCACACTCGGCGTATTCCAACCCACGCTACCGCGATGAACGCGCATGCAAATTAGTCTGTTCGTCATACAGTGCCTCAAGTGCCGCCCTCAATTTCTCTTTGAAGTCCATAGGTCCGTACTTGATATGCTCAATGTCATCCACGAAGCTCCACGTCTTGCCGTCAACTGCTTCGTGGACGAAGAGGCGAAATGGTTTCTCCCTATCTTCTGCTACTCCAAGCTCCCATGTTAGCCAAGACGACGGAACGTGTTTCTTGCCCTTTCTAGGGCATTTGTCGGTCCACATGCCTAAGAAGTGCGTACACAGTCTAATCTGCTCTATGACACCTTGCCTTACTGTCCTACCACCAGCGAGGCTCTTTCCGCCCTTCACTACCTTAAACCCAACCTCTCGTGCAAGAAGCTCTGCTTGCGAGTACGCCGCTTCATCTTCAAACGGATGGGATATGAAGATGCTGAACTCAGCGCTTTGATCTCGGCCGTCAGAAATCGAGACCTGCTTGAGGAGAAAATCAATTTGCTCAATAATGTAGCCAACGTTGGACGGCACTGATGCTTTCTGAATCAGCTCTTCATAGTATTTGCGTAGCTCTGTCAGCCTGCTCGCGACCGTTTCTCCGTCCCCAAGTAATCTAAACCTTACTGCGCCTGGGTTCGACTGAAAACTGGCCATATCTGGGTCTTGAATGGCTTCCTCATTCAAACCCCCTCCAAGTTCTATTTTGCGCCCACTCTCCGATACTTCCAGTTTGAATTCACTTATTAGTCTCGTGGTAGACAACGCTGATTTCAGCTGGGAATGTACATCCCCGACATTCGCAACAGTATCGTCAGGGGGTTCTAAGACAAATTCTGTTCTCCCTTTCTTCCCGAATTCATATACGCGAGTCAGAGACGTCAAGATGTTGAAGCCACCACGACGAAGCTGCTTCGTTATCGCCTCAAGTGCGCCAATCTTCTCCTCGTGATCGAAGATCGGCGCAATTATGGGTGAGGCACTTGAGAAGAAATAGGCGCGGAGGAATCTGTCATCAGTTTCAGAAAGAAGGAGATATTTCCGTCTATTCTTCGCCTCAGGTTTCTCAATCCTTCCGAGTTCTTCGTTCAAACTCTCCTTGATTTCCGTGGGAAGTTGAATGACACGAGTGAGCGAGTCAGCTAGTACGTACCTTGCTCCCCGAACTTCTATCAAGTCCTCGGTTTGCGTGCCATTCGTCGGGTGTAAATCGGTTGCTTTCTTCAATTCTGCTGGCTTGTAGACTGGGCGGAATCCTCCCAGTGTATCCCAGATTCTTAGAGCCTGATAGTAGTCGTTTCTTGCCTCGAAGAGATTTCTGTTTCTATATATCTTCAGACGTGGTTCACCAGAATGAACGAAGTCAAGCCCGGGCAAGAAGAGAGTCAACAGGCGCCTGCGCAGTGATGAAAGATCTGCTCCAGCGAGCGTGCTTCTGGTCATGGAGTCCTTGTCCTCATGCGAGGAATAGTCTCTCCCTTCGACAATCATCTCCACGGAGTGCAGTCGCTGTTCTTCCATCGAGCTTGACTCCAAAGCTACAATGTTGAGTCTTCGCTCCTTAATCGCGGATAGAACATCATTGACAACTCCCTTTCTCTCTTGCAGAACTACATTTATGTGCCACACATCGCCCCATACATCGAAATCTATGGGAGAGACAACTAACTCTGGGATGCGTCGGCTCTCCTCTCGACCTGGCAAGAGGCAAAGCCACACCTTTGTTCCCCTGAAGAGGGACATATGCCCTCGATGATAGAGTGGCACTATGATCGACTTGCCGTCGTATCTTCTGGGTTTGTCAAGAATGAGCATGAAGTGCGGTCTCCCACTTAATGGCTATGTTATTGCAGCACACCTTGCAAAGATTCTACCTGTCTGACTCCAACCTATGGTACCAGTTCTCCTGTGTCTCCGTCCAGTTCGTCGCGCATCTTCTCAAGGAAGTGGCGCACCTTATCCATCGCGGCTTTCGGCGGATGGCTCTTCACCAAGGCTCCGGCCATGCGCACCGGATCGCCGAAGAAGAAATACTCATACAATGCCTGACGCGTCGCAAACGCAGAAACCGCCGCATCCCATGCGAGTCGGAAGAGCGGAATTCTATCATGCGCCTCCATACGCGCCGACTGATAATACTTCTTAATTTCTTCCTTTAACGGGCCGTTCAAGTCTTCATGCGTCGGCATCGCAACCAAGCCCGACGCGCCGAGCTGCTGAATGATCTGCACGAGACGCGGATACGTGCGCGGGAAAAGATTGCGCGCGGCATCGAGCGGATCCCATGCGGGACGCATCACGCCGTATTCGTCCAAGTGACAATCTGCCTCCGCCGCGCGGAGAAATGCCTTCTGCGTTTCATGCGCGACCCAAAGTTCCGCCAACTTCTCATGTACGTGCTGGAACTGCTCAATTCCAATTGAGTCCACCATCAGCGACGCAAGACCCAAGAGAAATTCGCTCTTCGCGATATTCTTGCACACGACCTGATGCGACATGTGCACCACTGCGCCGCTTGCCGCGTACGCGCGGTTGCAAACATCTACATTGCGATAGAGCAGCACATTCTCCCACGGCACAAACACGTCGTCGAAAATCACCACCGCATCCTGCTCTTCAAAGCGCGCGCCGAGCGGATGATCGTAGCCGTTGGGATTGTAGCTCACGGTCTCGCGGCAAAGAAACTTCAACCCTTTCGTAGCCGAGGGAATGCAGAAGCCGAAAGCATAAGGCGCGTCCTCCGGATTGCTCGTAAGAAGCGTCGAAGGAAACACCATAATTTCATCGGAGACCGGCGCGGTGGCAAGCATTCTCGCGCCGCGAATCACCAAGCCGTCCGCTCGCTCTTCCTTCACA
Organism: bacterium; assembly: GCA_020846695.1. Classification (GTDB taxonomy): domain Bacteria; phylum Electryoneota; class RPQS01; order RPQS01; family RPQS01; genus JADLDM01. Next base: position 3,764 of record JADLDM010000036.1, read on the forward strand.
CGCGCGCCAAGATACGGATCTTTCTGAGCCGCGACGCTGACCGCGCGATTTGCCTGCGGATTGATCAGCGTGTGCGTCATGCAGAGATCGTTGTGCGAGAGCCGCTTGTGCAAAGTCTTGGCATTCTCACCAAAGCGCGGGTCCTGCTCCGCAAGATACTTCCATCCGCCCGCGTATGAAGCCATCGCGCGATTCAGATAATCCGGCGAGCGCCCCATCATCCCGCAGGTAAACTCCGCGTTCTTCAGCAGGCACTTCGACATCAATCGAATGTCTTCCGCGGTCTTCGGAATGAAATAGCTGCGCGCAATCGTGTCGCCGGACTCATCCTTCGCCAGCATAAACTCCGGATGCTGCCACTGCAAATCGTAGAGCGCGGCAAGGCTATGCGCATGTCCACGAAATTCAGGATGCGTGGTGAAGTCTTGAATACGTTCGCCGCGATGATAAATCTCCGGCGGATTATCGCGCAGGTGTTTTAGAAAGTCCGCGCCTTTGCGTGCGGGCATAAGATTCGACTCCGGTGAGTTATGAGTTAATATCTATCTTCCGTAGTAGCATCCGCCGCGGCGATGAATAAAGCTGTTGGCGGGTGTTGTGCCGATAATCGTCGGGCGAAGCAGCGTCGGACTGAGTGTGTTGTAGCTATGCGCATTCGGATTGAAACGATTCTCCGAACCCCAGTAGGGAGATGAACTGCATCCTCTGGAACGGTAGCCGCTGTAACCGCCGCTGTAACCGCCACTGTAATCGCTGATCACGGCATTGTATTTGACCGGCCCGTTGTACCACACGCCGTAGTTTTCAATATGCATGCCGCATGAATTGCGCCTATCCTCCTCGTCCTCTTTCAACGAAGAGTAAAGCTCGACTGTATTGCGCGCTTTTTCATAGGAGAGCCCCTGCACGCATTCCGGCAATCCGTCATAGTCAATAATCAAGGGCCAAATTGCTTTCACCTTCTTGTGCCACGCATTCGCGCCGAGCGGCTCGAAATCGCGGAAGCCGAACCGCTTCAACTCCGTTGTGTCGGCATAGCTCTTGAGAAATATCTGGCCCGTCACGTAGCGCTCGCCATTCATCATGACGCCGCCATAGCCGTCCGGCGGACGAAGCAAAATTCTATCGGCATTCGCGCTTGCAAAACATATCAAAACCAACCAAGGCAGAGTGATGATGCGTTTCATCTTTCTTTCTCCTTTGATCGGGGGATCATCGAGACATCTTCAAATGGATAGGGCGCACAGTCATCCGAGGAAAAAAATCGTGGATTGCGGCGAATGTAATCACGGACGCGATGCAACTCTTCATCATCTCGGATGACGCGGTCGAAAAATGAACGTTGCCACAAGACGCGCCCTTCTGTCCCTTGTAGCTTGTTAATGCGGTTCGCCGTCAGGCTCTTGAATCTACGAACTGCCGACGAAAGAGTCGTAGGGGCGGGTCCCAGACCTGCCCGATTGTCAAGCCAGAGGATGCCATGAACGTGATCCGGCATCACTACAAACTCGTCTATTTGAAGCTCCGGATAATACTCCGGCATCGCTTTCCATGCCTTACACACAATCTTACCGGCCGGCAACAACCTAACTTGTTTTTCGAATACCTCGGAGAGAATGGCGCGACGTCCTTCAACGCACATTGTCACGAAGTACGCGCCGCGCTGGCCATAGTCAAACCCCTTCCAGCGCGTTGATTTTCGTTCAGGATAATCGTTCATCTCGTAGGGGCGGGTCCCCGACCCCCCCCCGGGATAATGATGTTACGCGATTGTCGGAATCCCAAGCCTAATTCCGGAACGGGCGGGTCGGGGACCCGCCCCTACGACCCGCCGTCGGAATCGGTATGCGGGGGTGGGCACGGTTAGTTTGATTGATGTTTTCGATGATTCGAAATTGCCTCGCGCAGTGAATCAAAGCGATGCTGCATCGTTTTGTATTTCCATAGGTGTTCGCAAACGAGAAGGCTGACTCGGTTTCCCAGTGAAGAGCTCATAGTTCCCATATCGCAGATTCTACACTGCTCGGAAAATGTTGCGCAAAGTAATGGGCTCGTTGGAAACAGATATCCTGAGACAGCTTCGAGCGAAACTTTGCCATGCGTGATGACCAGTGTCGGTCTGATTCGTTTCAATACCTCCTGAAATAGCTCCATACCCTTTGAATACCAGTATTTCGCGATTGCCTGATCTTTCCTCAATGGCAGCGGCATGATGTTAAGTTGAGCAAAACTGTTCCAGCCTGCTGCGTTCAGCCAAGTGGCTAGCGTTCCAAATCCCTCGCGAGTCTTACTTGGCTTGCCATGCAACGAAGCTTCAAAGAGGTCCGAATCCATTATTCGGTCAAGATACTCGTCGATAGTCATGTCCTTCTTCAGAATCTGGGTCGCCGGCTTTTCGCCGACAACGACGCAGTCAACATCGACTATTCGGCCAGTCACTGTTAGCGGTCGCCAGAATATTTCTTCGGGAGACGGCATTTCAACCCAACGCCTGACCTCTTCTCTTGTAATCGCGGGTACCATCACTATCCCCCCATCCTCGGAATGTGGTTCGCCTTCAAGGGCACGTGCACGGACTTGGCTTCCATGAAGAATTCTTTGAAGGAGAGTTCGCCGCCTTCACGACCGATGCCCGACCACTTAGAGCCGCCGAAGGGCAATCTGAGATCGCGGACATTTTGCGCATTCACCCAGACCATGCCGCATTCGAGCGACGCCGCGACTCTGTGCGCGCGCTCCACGTCGCGCGTCCACACATAACCCGCGAGTCCGTACTTGATGTCGTTAGCAAGTCGAATCGCCTCCGCTTCACCCTTGAACGGAATCACCACCAGCACCGGGCCGAAAACTTCTTCCTGAGCGATGCGCATGTCATTCGTCACGTCGGTGATCAAGGTCGGCAGAAAATAGTTGCCCACTCCGTATCCCGCCGGACGATCACCGCCCACCAAAATCGTCGCGCCATCTTGCTTCGCAACATGCATGAAACCCTTCACGCGCGAAAAATGTTCGGGATGAATCAGCGGGCCGACTTCTGTGCTCATCTCATTCGGATCGCCGACCTTGATCTTCTTCACGCGTTCGGCCAAGCGCTTCACAAAGGAATCGTGAATCGAATCTTCAACCAGCAAACGCGAACCTGCCGTGCAGCGCTCGCCGTTTAGCGAATAGACCTGCCACAACGCGCCATCGAGCGCATGATCCAAATCCGCATCCGCGAAAACAATATTCGGCGACTTTCCGCCGAGTTCCATAGAATACCTTTTCAAGGTATCCGCGCCGTTCTTGATGATCGTCTGCCCGGTGGTGGTTTCACCCGTGAAGGAAATCAGATTCACCATCGGATGCGTGACCAGCGGCGCGCCGGCGGATTCACCGAAACCGTGCACGCAATTGAACACGCCCGGAGGAAGATCGGCCTCCTGAATAATTTTGCAAAGCTGCGATGCGGAAAGCGGCGACCACTCCGCGGGCTTTAACACCACAGTGCAGCCAGACGCAAGCGCGGGTGCAACTTTCCATGTTTCCAACATGAAGGGAGTGTTCCACGGCGTAATCAAACCCGCGACACCGACGGGACGATAGATCACATAGTTCAACCACTCGTCGTTTACGGTGTAGGCATCGCCGCGCAAACTTTCAAGCTGATCCGCGAAGAAATAGAAATTATCCGCCGCGCGGGGAATCGCGCCCTTGGTAATCTGAGCGCGCGGAATACCCGTATCTTCGATTTCCAACTCGGCAATTTTCTCCGCGTGCTTCAAAATCAGATCGCCGATTGTGCGAATCTTCTTCGCACGATCCTTGACCTTCATCTTCGACCACGAACCAGAATCAAAGGCCGCGCGCGCCGCACGCGCCGCTCGATCAATGTCCGCAGGTTGACCCGATGCGCAATTGCCAATCACACTGTTTGAGATGGGAGTCAGTATCTCAAACGTCGCGCCGCTCTCCGACGGTACGAATTCATTGCCGATGAAATGAAGAATGTTGTGCATGTTTCTAAGTTACTCCGAAGGGAGCATTCCACAGCCACAGGGGCAGCGGCTACAACTCCGCTCTTCGAAATGAGTTATCTGTGCAAGAGTGAATGAATGACCGCGAGGTGATGATCGTCATGCTCCGCGACGAAGAAGGCGTGATCCACCAGCCGCATCTGTTTGTTCAAGCGAGGATGAAGCGCCGTATGCTTCAGAAGGTCGTGATCGCAATTCTCTAACGCCTGCACAAGCCAGATGCGCGCCCTGCGAAACTCACGCAATATCTGATTCATGTCGTGCAAGTGATGATTGGCATGATAGGTCTTGTTGTTCTGCAAGTCGGCGGGCCGCAACTCTGAACGACGATTCACGAAATCTTCCACACGCCCAAGCCAGAGTTCTTCGGAATCCAGAATATGACCTACGTGTTCCTGCACCGACCAAGTCGTCCCTTCGCGGTAGAGCATCCGCACATTCGAGACCCCGCGCAGCATGTCTTCAAGCCGCGCAGGTGTTCCTCGAAGCCGCGCCATCACGAGCGGAAACATCTGATCCTGAAGTCCGAGATCAAACTCGCGATCAAACCATTTATCCGGCGCGAGCATCGCTCACTTTCCCAGAATCGGTGACAACGGTTGTTTCCCCTGCACCACTGTGTTTTCGAGGGCGCCGATGCCCTCTATCTCAAGTCGCATCACGTCGCCGGGATAGACGTGCGACAATCCTGCCGGCGTGCCCGTCCAAATCTGATCGCCCTCTTCCAAGGTCATAATCATGGAGCAATACTCGATCATCTCTTCAAGTGAGTAGATCAGATTGTTCGTGTTGCCGTGCTGACGCAGTTCGTTGTTGACATAGGTTTTCAACTCTACATTGTGCGGCGAGCCGAATTCATCGGAAGTCACAATCCACGGCCCAACCGGACCGAAAGTATCCCAGCCTTTTCCAATCAGCGGCGGACGAAAATACGGCCCGATATGATCGCGAATCGTCACGTCATTGCCGATCGTATAACCCTGCACGTAATCGAGCGCGTCCTTCGCCTTCACATTCCGGCACGTCCGCCCGATCACCGCAACCAGCTCCACTTCGTAGTGCATGTAGTCGCTCTTCGGCGGCATCAACACATTCGAGAGATGACCAACCAGCGAGGTTTGCGGCTTCAAAAAGATCGCGGGAAGTTCGGGTTTCGCGAGATTCAATTCCTTCGCGTGATCCGCGAAGTTCAGCGCGATGCCGATGACTTTCTTAGGTTCATTGGGCGGAAGCCAGATCACAAAATCGGGATCGTGCTCCGTGCCGTCCTTCGACTTGAGCAGGTGATCTTCAAAAACACCTGAGTGGAGTTGGCCGTTCGAGGCCCAGCGTGCAAGTTTCAAATTGTTGATTTAGGATTGTGAATGTTGATTGAAGAAAGCGGCGCGGCGGGTGGGATCGTGTTCTGGAGGGGGTAAACACTTCACCCACCCGCCTGCTTCCGCATAATCGAAATACGAAACTTCGGCAGCCACAGGGGCAGCCGCTACGAAAAGAATAATCAAATCAGATTGTAGCTCTGCATCACCTTGCGCAAGCGCTCAAAATTCTGAGCGCTCATCTCGCAAAGTGGAAGGCGAACTTCAAATTGAATCTTCCCCATCCAAGCGAGTCCGGTCTTGATCGGAACCGGATTGATCTCGAAGAAGATCGCATCGTTCAAAGGCAGCATGTGGTAGTGCAGTTCGCGGGCCTCCTCCCACTTCCCTGCTTTGACCAACTCATAGATTCGCGCGGTTTCGCGCGGAAGAAGATTCGCAGTCGCGCTGATGTAGCCCGCGCCGCCGATTGCAAGAATCGGAAAGCAGAGCAATTCAATTCCCGAATAGACCAGAAAATCACGGCCCATGCGGTGCAGCAGGCGATTGATGTGCTCGAAATCCTTGTTCGACTCTTTCACACCCACCACATTGGGACACTTCTCCACCACGCGCGCAACCGTTTCCGGCTCGATATTCACCGCCGTGCGTCCCGGAATGTTGTAGAGAATTACGGGCACGCCAACTTGAGATGCGACACCCGTGAAGAATCTGAACAAGCCCTCCTGCGAGGGACGATTGTAATATGGCGCAATCAGCAAGAGTGCATCCGCGCCGAGCTTCTCCGCATTCTTCGAGAAGAGAATCGCTTCTTCAAAGTTATTGCTCCCCGTTCCCGGCACAAAAGGCACGCGTCCTTGAATCGCCTCAATCGCAACTTCGTGCACGCGCATCCGCTCCTGAGCTGACAACGAACTGGGTTCGCCGGTAGTTCCCGTCACCGAAATTCCGTGCGCGCCGTTTTCAATCTGCCAGGCGATTAGATTTGCAAGCGCGCGTTCATCCACCTTGCCGTCACGAAAAGGTGTGGGTATCGGAACAATAGAACCGCGGAGATGAGAAGTATTCATCAAGGAGTGAACCGGAAATGGGAAATTGGAACCGGAAATGCGACTCAACAGCGGATGGCGTCAGCACGGAACACCCGAAGTTATGAAATGTAGCAACAAATCCCTAAAAATGAAAGGCTTGAGGGGTATGTGAGGCTCCTTTTCATCTTAGTAAGCAGGGTTATTTTTACTTTACTTAGGCCCTAACGGATTTGAGAACCCGCCGGAGGCTGCCCAAGTGAAGAGGTAGAGAGCAAACAGGCGAGGACCGCCCTGGGCCTCGCCTGTCTGATGTTCGTGTGTGCGGCACGGCTCACACGATGCCGGCTGCTTCCGGCTCTTGGCTATTTCATCAGGATCATCTTGCGAGTCTGCGTGATTCCTTCGGCCTTGAGAGTGTAGAGATACACACCGGACGAGAGATTGCTTGCATCGAAATTCATGACGTGCGTGCCCGCGCTGCGAAGCTCATTGTTGAGAAGCGTCGCGACCTCCTGGCCCAACAGATTGAACACGGAGAGCGTCACATTTCCGGCGCGCACCAGATCGAATTGGATGTTCGTCGAGGGGTTGAACGGATTCGGATAGTTCTGATAGAGAGTGAAGCTTGACGGCAATTCGCCCGGCACATCATCGAGTGCGAGCGGCGCATCTGTTGAATCCACATGGAAGAAGGGCCACAGCGGATTCCAAAGCGGCCAACTCGGAATCTCGTCAATGTTGATACGGTGATAGAAGACAGGATTCAGGGTTGGAGTTCCCGTCGGATTATCGCCGACCGCTCCGCCAGCATCGCGATCAAAGACAAAACTCATGTGCAGCCAGCGCTCGCCGTTCCAGTCGGTAATCGTCTCAGCAAGTGTCGCGTCGCGTTCATGCGCGCTTTCGCCTGGAGGAACGAATTGACCCGTGTTGGTGTTCGTCACGTTAAGCGGCATGGTCCATGCATTGCCGTTGTACTCCGACTTGGAAATCCAGATGTCCTGCATGGGGATGCCGCCCTCGGACCAGTTCGCGGAATCGGCCCAGACGAAGGCGCAATAGAGCGCGCCGGTTTCCGTATCAATCGCGAGATTCGGTCTCTGCATTCCGTATTGCCAATCGCCGAAGTCATCGGCCCAGTTGGTGTCAATCCAGGCTGGGCTAAGCGCGCAAATCGGCGTGACAAAACCGTCATCTTCTCCCCAATGCCAGATTTGTGATGCATAGCGCGAGACGGTGCCTTCCAGTGAGTAGTAACAGGTGGTGGTGAAGGCAATGTGCGCGTCGTCATCTTCGTCGAGAATCACGGAAAGGTCGGTGTAGATGCGGAAGGTATCCATGTCGCAGACCGGAGTGTCCTGCGAAGCGCACTCCCAATCCGGTTCGATAAAATTCGTGACGTTTACGCGCTCGCCCCAGTTCAAGCCGCCGTCTTCGGAGACAATGTAGACCAGGTCATTGTTGCGCTGAGTAGCGGTGTCGCTGGTCAGATCGTCGCGGCTGTCGGCCCAGGCGATAACAACTCGGTCGGTACTGCGCGAGCAGGCGACGTCGGGGGAGATGACCATGACGGTATCGAGTTGATCGAAGCAAACGGCATCGTCGAACTCATCGAAGGTGATTTCCAGACCGAAGCCATCGGTGAAAACGGGATGTCCGCGCGAGTAGTAGATTCTCTGCGGATCGCCGGCGGCGCCGCCGATCGGGTTCTCACAGGAGACAACGTGCAGCACACCGTTGATATCCTTGGCAATTTTCGGCCAGATGATCTCCATCGGAGTGGCGCCCTGATAGAGATAGCACGGCTCGAAACCTGTGAAGGCGCCGGTTTGCGGCAGGAAGTCAATCGCGACAGCGGTGTGAGCTTCGCCGCCTGTGAGTTCCTGATGGTAGGTCGGGAAGTAGAAGCCGTTGGCGAGAACCGTTCCGCAGGTGTAGCCACCGCGGGTGGACGAATTGGCCTGCACACCGTTCTCGCCCATCAGGAAGGTCTCGGTCGTGGGATCCCAGACATTGTAGAAGACGTGGCGATTCTGCTGCAGCGAATCGAGTCCGTTGGTCCACGTGATGTGCACGAATCCCATCTCATCCACGGAGACCATTTTACCGGAGGAGCCGTTGTGCTGGTAGTCATACCACGTCGTGCCGCATTGATACTGCGTGCCGACATCGAGGCTGCTGGGTGTGCGCGGGTAGGTGGCGGGATCGGCGATGGAGCCTAAAAAAACGGGGGTCTCCGATCCGCTGACGGGTTTGACCGCGCGAATCGGAGTAGTTGCGGGTGCGGCAAGGGCTGCGGCCGCAAACGCGAGAAGGCAAAGAGTGATTACGAACTTCTGCATGGGTCCTCCTGCTTGGCTGACCCCGGTTGAATCCCCACCAAGAGACTCAGGGGTTAGTTATGCAAGAGTTGTGCTATCATCGTAAGATATTGATTTTTATACGCTGAAGCTATATTAATTACATGTTCTGCACTGTTAAGATGCAGACAATGCGCATTATCAATGCTTTCTGTGCATGGTCTCTTGAATCAGCTGACTCCGGAGCTTAGCTCTGCCTTTGCTAATAATTGACAAAACGAAAGGTGTTGTTTTTGTGAGGGGGAGTTTTCGATTGCTATAGCAACGGAGTGTCAGGCGGGGAGGCTAAGTGAAGGGATGGGGGATGACGAAGCGCATTGCGGGTCTGGAGACCCACAACGGCGACTCATTGTCGTGGCATAATATACGCATGTAAAAGTCTAAAGTCAAGCGAAAGACGTTTTTATAAAACATGGATTTGTGAAAATAGATTAATAAAAGAGAGGCGGTGTGTCCTAAGGGTATGAAATTATGAAATATGAGAGTATGGGGACAGATGGCCGGAGGCCTCCGGTCGCAGGAATGGAAGTCAGTAAATTGCGCCGAGCGCTTGATAGTGCGGATTGGTGACATTAAATTATATTAGTGAAGATTCCTGGAGGAGCGATGACGAAACCTGCAATTCTGTTGATTGGGACACTGCTGATAACTGGGGCCAGTGCGTGGTCGCAGGACAGCTTGAATGTCCGCAAACTGGGCGCGATCTCAGGCTATTGGGATTACGCTCACGACTTGTACGTACGCGATTCGCTTGTGTATGCGGCCACGGGCTTTTCAGGGTTGAGAATTATTAATATTGCTGATCCGGCGAATCCTTCGGAAATCGGATACTACGATACTCCGGGTTATGCCTATGGAGTTTCCGTGTTGGGGAACCATGCATACGTAGCAGACGACGAGGGGCTTCGTGTTGTGAACGTTGCGAGTCCTGCCGCGCCCAACCCCGAGGGTTTCTACGACACGCCAGCGAGTGCAAGGGGCGTCGCAGTGGCCGGGAACTATGCTTATGTTGCGTGCGATTGGAGTGGTCTGCGAGTTCTGGATATTTCGACTCCCTCTGCTCCCGTTGAGGTGGGCTATCGCGAAATGCCGGGAATTGCCTATTCTGTGGCGGTATCGGGGAATCATGCCTACGTGGCAGACGAAGCAAGCGGCCTTTGGGTCGTGGACATCACAACTCCCTCTGTACCGCTCTTTGCGGGATCTTATGACACGCCTGGTTCTGCACTGGGAGTTTCGATATCCGGAAATTATGCCTACGTGGCGGACGATTCAAGCGGCCTTCGGATCGTGAACATTGCGACTCCGGCAGCACCTGTTGAGGTGGGGTTCCATGACACACCGGGCAATGCTCTTGATGTTTCGGTAACAGGCAACTATGCGTATGTCGCGGACGCCTCACATGGCTTGCGCATTGTGAATATCTCAAATTTCGCAGCACCGGTCTTGGAGGGTTTCTACGCAACACAGGGTGACGCCGGTAGTGTTGTGGTGTCGGAGAACCTTGCGTTCGTAGCTGACGACGGGGGTCTTTTCATCGTGGACATCACGACTCCCACAACACCGGTTGAGGCAGGCTCTTTTCACTCGCCGGCCACGGCTTATGATGTGGCAGTCTCGGGAACTAATGCATACTTGGCGGATCATGAAGGTGGCCTGCGCGTGATAGATATCGCGACTTCCTCAGCGCCAGTTTGTCTGGGTTCGTACAACACTCCGGGTTCTGCATACGATGTTGCTGTTGAGGGAGCATATGCATACGTGGCAGATGTAGGAAGTGGGCTGCGCGTGGTGAACATCTTGGAGCCATCTGCTCCTGTCGAGGTGGGCTTTTACGACACGCCGGGAAGTGCTTATTCTGTAGCGGTATCGGGGAATCATGCGTTTGTCGCGGACTTTGGAAGTGGTCTTCACGTTGTGGATATCGCGACTCCCTCGGCGCCGCTCGAGGTGGGATTCTATGACACACCGGGCAATGCGCTGGGTGTTGCAGTGGCAGGGAGTTACGCGTATGTAGCGGACGGGGCAAGCGGTCTTCGCGTTGTGGACATCACAAATCCTGCGATTCCCGTCTCGACGGGGTTTTGCGACACGCCGGGATACGCGTTGGGTGTAGCTGTGTCGGGGCATCATGCTTACATAGCGGATTATACAAGTGGTCTGCGGATCGTGGATATCTCGAATCCGGCTGCGCCGGTAGTGGTGGGCTTCTATGACGCGCCGGGACAGGGTTTGACTCTTGGTGTTGCGATGTCGGGGGATTATGCGTACTTGACGGACGGAGAATATGGCCTGCGCGTGGTGGATATTACGACTCCCTCTGCACCGATCGAGTTGGGATTTTACGACACCCCTGGTGTCGCCTATGGCGTTGCGGCTTCAGGCAATCTTGCTTACGTGGCGGATTACACTAATCTTGGCATCTACGACTGCTCGGAGGCGCTGCATTCATCAAGAAACATCACACCGATTGCGTCATCAAGCGCTTTGTATTCGGCGTACCCGAATCCGTTCAATCCGGCGACGACGCTGGTATATGATCTGGCTCAGGAAGGGCCGATAACGCTGGCGGTTTTCAATCTTGTCGGGCAGAAAGTTACAACTTTGGTGGAGGGAGTGCAGACTTCGGGGCGGCACTCGCTGGAATTTGATGCTGCAGGTTTACCGAGCGGAGTGTATTGGTGTCGGATGTCTGCGCGGGATTATCAGGGAGTGCGGAAAGTTTTGTTGGTGAGGTGAGAGAAGAGATCTAAATTTGGGATTCAATTTGCAGTTCAGAAGTTGCCGATCCTGAGACCGACAACGGCGAATTGACCCCTTCCTCCGCGACCGGGAGCTCGCGGATTGAAAGCGAGGGGGAAAGAGTGTACCGCCCTGCGAGAGACCGCGGGGCGGTTTGTTTTGGGGGGCAAGCAAGGGTAGCGGCCACGAAATCGACGAGACGGCAGGTTATCTCATCAGAACCATCTTCATCGTTTGCAGATGAGTTGCGGTTTCGAGGCGATAGAAATAGACGCCACTCGAAAATGAGGAAGCATCAAACAACTGGGTGTGTACGCCTGCGGAGAGAGTTTGATCATCAATCAATGTGCTCACCAATCTGCCTTGCACGTCGAAGACCTTCAGAGTCACACTTGCTTCGCGTGCGAGATCAAATTGAATTGTGGTGGAGGAATTAAACGGATTTGGATAGGCCTCCAATAACCGAAACTCTACGGCCTGGTCCACACTTGGCTCGACTGACGATCCCGCATCACAATCAATTTGAACACCGGCCGCCGATACGAGAGCTCCATTGCTGACTGACCAGTTCTCCCAAATTCCGCCGTTATCCGTTTCCCAGTCAAGCAGGTTGAAGGTGTTCACACCATTGTTTGTTCCCCACACCTTGCACACACGGATTGCCGCTCCTGCCAAGTTCCACTCGAGGGGTTGCCCCGCGCTGCATACCTCGGGATGAAATTCCTCCAACTCGCAATTGGTCTGCAAAAAATAGGTCGCCTCAGGATAGTTCGGATAGTCTCCGTAAACACGAGCAAGACCATTTTCGTCTATGCAGACTGCCGTATATTCGTTGCAGGCAATCCCCTTGGGGTTCGCCCCGTAGTCTGTCAGAACCCGAGCCATGAATGCGACATGACGACCTCTGCGACCGCGATCGTCGTAGTGCGTGTCTGTCACAACGTGATCCAGATAGTTCACTTCCAAAAAGTGCGTCGAGTCCACCGTGATTAAAGGATTGTAAGGATCAGCAAGGGCCTCTTCCGATGTGACGGTACCATTCTGCGACGTGAAATAGAAACCGCCGAGAATCGCCATGCCCGCACTGGTCCCTCCAATCACGATGTGCCTGTCGTGGAGGGCCACATTCACCAAACTGTCAATCGGCGTCCCCCGCCAGTACGATACGTAATCCCATTGATCGCCTCCGGCAAACCAAATACCTTCGACTGCGTTTATCCGCGCGTGAATATACGGCTCATTCGCCGCTGTTGCGTTGTTGAAGACGATCGTCTCCACGGAGTTGACGGTCACTCCGAGTTCAGAATAGAGGTAGTTGTTGTAGCCGTCGGAGCCGCTGGCACGCAACACGAGAATGTCGCCGCCGTTCGCACGGTTCAGAAACCATCGCATTGCCTCGTCATGCTCCGTTGCCCCGCCCATCATGCAAACTCCGCCTGACGGCTGAGTATTGCTGTTGAACGGTGTGCCCGTGAAATAGGACGTGTAAGATTGTGCCAGCAGTTCGGCGGCCTGAAAATTCAGGGCAAGAGCGAGGATTGCGATGACGTATTTGGGCATGTTAGGCTTGGGTTTGATAATGGCTTTGTCGGTGGTGGCAGGTCATAAGAGCCTATCTTAAAATAAGAGAAGAGCATCAGATTCCGGCAGGGAACCGCGCGACATGGCATAATTCTCGGCAGGTTCGGGCAAGTTCGTCGCGCTTAATCCCTGCTCGGCGACACTTGCCGCTATTTCGAGATAGGTTCTGAGAATGAGCGCGCATTCGCTCAGATGCAAGATACGCAGTCTGACGGAGATTTTCCAGTCTTTGTGAGGATGAGCGGTCATGAAAAGGGCCGAGCAAACGCCCGGCCCGTTGACAGTTCGAAATATTAATTACTGAGGAAGTGCGCCAGCGCCCAGGCCGAAGACCGGAGGTAATCCACTGGGAACGTGATCGGGAACCGTCAAGAGCATCTCCGGTAAATCCGTGCCCGGATCGGTCAGCGATTTCAGAAACTCGACAAGATCCTGCATCTCGGTCGCAGTGAGGCCCAATGGCTCGCGAACTTCCTCGGCGAGCAAATCATCGGATACGCCAGGATGGCGAGGATTGCAACCGTCGTTGAAAAAATTCACGACCTGTTCGAGCGTCTCAAAAACGCCGTCATGCATATAGGGCGGAGTCAATTCCACATTGCGTAATGTGGGCACGCGGAACGCAAAGCGATCGGCAGAACTCAGTGTGAACTCTTCGCGTCCGCAATCGTCACCGGCGATCACGGCCTTGCCCGGTCCTTCCTGCGGAGCGGCGACCACTTCAAATTCATAGTTTGAGAACATGGCTCCCGTGTGGCACTCCGCGCATCTTGCTTTCGTGTGAAAGAGTTCGAGTCCGCGAAGCTGTGACGTCGTCATTGCGTCTTCATCTCCGGCGACGTAACGATCATAGGGTGAATTGCGCGTTACAAGTTCGCGTTCATAGCTTGCCATCGCGCGCCCGTAAGAACTCGAATCAATTACATGTTCACGAGTTCCGGCGTCCCACTCGGCCGCTTCTTCCGGAAATGCCTGACGAAAACGTTGGACGTATTCATCTATCGCGCGCAAGCGGTTCACAACCGAGTCGAGGGCCGAAGCTCCGGCTTCTTCGTCGGTACCGGGATAGGCGTCGCCGCGCATTTCCACTCGCGATCCGATCGGCCCGGTGGCCTGCATTTCAAGACTGTTCATGCGGCCATCCCAGAACATGAATCCGTTGTGTGTGGCAATGCCGTTAGCGTCGGCTGCATAGGCCGTGTTGAAGACCGTGGGAGAGTTGCGCGGAGTGAACCCTACAGGCTCTCCGCTTACGGACGAGTTGCCGAGAATTCTATCGGGACCTAAGCCCCCGGTTCCTCCCGTTCCGACGGGCAATTGCCTGCGATCTCCAAATGCGAAATCGGGATGATGGCAGGTTGCGCAGGCCACATCTTTCTCGCCGCCAAGTATCGGATCATAGAAGAGAAATCTGCCCAGCGAAATCCGTTCTTGCATCGGAGGGTTATTGGGCGGATAAGGAATTGGGCCCAAAGGCTGCAAATCGAAGCGCTCGCGAAGCGAGACCGGGGCCGAAGTTGCCGAGTCATCGTCGTCGCTGCAACCTATCAGCGCAAACGACAGGATGGCCAGCATGAAGATCAGAACGGTGCGGACGGAATTTGCTCTCATATTTCCCTCTTTTCCATATTTTCTCTAAGATAGTTCACGATTTGCTGCAATGCAAGACTTTTATCATACTAAGCATTATAGTAATATGACATTTTGTGTCATATTACAGGATGTTAATTATGTGTAACTTGCACATATTGGGGATGTTTTACGTGTGTTTGCTAAGTTATCCAGATCAGGGCGTATCGGAGAGAAAACGGAGGCATGAGGCAGAAATTTGAATGCAAGCATTTTCAATAGCTTACAAATTCCCTTAGAGAATCCAGCGAAGGGATAGGGGCTTGCACGCGCCCGATGTTACAGAAAAAACTCAATTTAGCGTGTCAGGCTCTTGACTTGGCACGCGATTCGCCTTATATTTGCATAGTCCGTCAAAACCGTCAATTTCGATGAATTGACCGGACGGAGCTTCGGAGCAGCTTTGGCCTCGTCGCAACGCTAAGATCGCCCCCTTCGTTTCGATTGCTGGTGTGCAGCTTGATTCCGGGTTCGTGACCACATGATGGTCTTTGTGTTCTGCAAATCGAAAAGATTGGGGCGTGGGAGTTTGGGAAATGGCCAAGAGGCTGTACGTCGGAAATCTTCCGTTTAGTGCAACGGAAGACACAGTGCGGGAAGCGTTCTCGCAGTATGGTGAAGTGGTTTCGGTTGCCATGATCATGGATCGTGAGACCGGAAGACCGCGCGGATTTGGTTTTGTCGAGATGGAAGACGGCGCTGTCGAAGCCGCGATTGCCGGAATGAACGGCAAGGACTTCGGCGGACGCACGTTGCGCGTGAACGAAGCCGAGCCCCGTCCCGAAGGCGGACGCGGTGGCGGCGGCGGCGGATTCCGCGAGCGCAGACCGCGTCGTGACGACTAAGTCCGTCACAACTTGAGTTTAGCAACAAATCCCTGAGAACTTCGCTTGGGGATTTGTATTCTATTGACCCGGTCGGGAACACCATGCCTTTGTCAGGCGTAAGATCGGTATGAAACAACGCAGTATCATCCTGGCCGTCACATGTTTGTGGTTCCTGAGCGCCGCAGTTGTCGCGCTCGGGCCGCTTTCGTGCGCGTTCGACCGCTGCTGCGAAGAGGAAGAGGGGCCGATTTGCTGCTGCGTGTCGGGTGAAGACTGTGATTGCACGTGCGGCTTGATCTGCGAACCGATTCATGAGCCGATTCTCACCGCGACTCTCATCTGTGTTGGAAGTTCTCCGGTTCATAAACACACAACTCTTACCGAGGGAATTGTAGAACTCCCGATTCGACCTCCCATAGCCGCCTGCTAAGATTTCAGTGGTGAACTCCGTCCCATTGTGACGGACTCCAACTGATTTTGGCAGGTGAGACAGCTTCCGACCTACGTCGCTGACTCACAGCGACGTTTTTTTATGCGGAAGATTTCAACAAGCGGAAGGTCAATATGAACACGAGATATTTTCTCATCCTTATTTTTGTCTGTGCGACGAGCGCTTTCGCACAGTCGAACTACGGCGGCGCGCCGTGCGAATACCATAGTATCGCCGACAGTCTTTGCACGCGCTGTCATCCTGATTTGATTGAAGGATTCAAGCAGCGCAATGACTGGTGCGCGGAACACCACATTCCCGAATCACAGTGTTACCTGTGCCATCCTGAGATTGCGAAGCCGGGCGAACGACCCGCTTTGCATGATCACAGCGAACACAGCGACCACGAAGAACACGGCGAGCACGACGGGCATGATCACGCGGAGCATGAGGATCATGACGCAAAGATTGATGAAGGCAAACCGCGCACGTCGCTGTTTCGCGCGAACAAGGATCACTGCGCAAGCAATGACGCGGTGATTCAGCTTGCAAGCATTCAAACGGCTGAGCGTGCGGGATTGAAATTTCTTACGGTGAGTGAAGCGCCGGTATCGGAATTCATTGAAGCGAGCGCGGAGGTGGAGTTCGACGCAACGGCGGCTTATGCGGTGACGAGCTTGCTCGGCGGGACGATTGTCAGATGGGTTGCGCAGCCGGGAGAATTTGTTTCGCGCGGTGAAGTACTGGCTTTTTGCGAATCGTTTGAGGCGGCTTCTTTGAAAGCGGAGTATGCGCACGCGGCGGCGATTTTCACACTCGCGCAGACTGAGCAGACCCGACAGAATACGCTTTCGGCTTCGGGATTGACGAGCGCGCTGGACGTGCAGAAATCGGAAGCTGAATTTTCGCGAGCGCAGGCGGATATGAGAAGAGCGGAGAGTTCACTTCGAGCGGCGGGGCTTTCGCAAGAAGAGATTGACGAACTCACGTGCTGCGCAGAGATGGACGTTACGATTCCGATTCGCGCGCGCGTTTCCGGCACATTGGTTGAGCAGAGATCAGAACTCGGAGCGATCATCGAGCCGGGCGAAACCATCGGACTGGTTGCGGAAACGGGAAGACTTTGGGTGGAAGCTCAGGTGCGTGAGCGCGACCTCTCGAGGCTTCGCGTCGGACAGGCCGCATTGCTTTCCAGCGACGGTGAAGGATGGAATCGCTGCTCCGGTGAAGTGGTGTGGGTGGCGAACTCAGTGGATGAATTGACGCGCATGGGGAGAGTGAGAGTCGCGGTAAATCAGAACGGCGAGTCGCTGCGCGCGCATGAGTTTGTGCGCGTGAAGTTTGAGGTGAGCAGCTCCGATGAATTGGTTATTCCGAGCGAATCCGTGCAATGGGAAGGCTGCTGCAACGTAGTGTTTGTCGCGGAGACTCCGGATCGCATCAAGCCGCGCAAGGTGGATATTGAGTTCACGAGCGGAAACAGCTACGCCGTGAAAGGTCTCAATGCAGGCGAGAAGATCATTACGTCGGGAAGTTATCTTCTGAAGACGGAGTTGATGAAGGGAAGTTTGGGCGCGGGCTGCTGCGGTCAAGGAGCATAACAGATGCTCCAAAGACTGATTGATTGGATGATCCACCAGCGGTGGCTGGTGATTTCACTCTCCGGCTTGCTGATTTTGACCGGCGTGCTTTCGCTTTGGCATCTTCCGTTTGATGCGATGCCGGACACGACACCCGTGCTTGTGCAGATTAACGCGGAACCTGAAGGTTACGCTGCGGAAGACGTGGAAGCTCAAGTCACGGCGCCGATCGAGCGCGAGCTTGCCGGGCTTGCGCATCTTGAAGAGATTCGCTCGATTTCCAAGTTCGGATTGTCGCAGGTGACGTGCGTTTTTGCTGAGGGCACGGACATCTATCTTGCGCGGCAGCAGGTCGCGGAGCGGTTGACGTCCGTTGAGATTCCGAGCGAACTTGCGCGACCGGAATTAGGGCCAGTCTCAACGGGGTTGGGCGAGATATTTCACTACATTGTTGTGGATCAAGATTCGTCGCGTCCCAACACGTACGCGCGCGAAGTTCAGGATTGGTTGATCAAGCCGCAGCTTCAAACGGTGCCGGGTGTGGTGGAGGTCAATTCGTGGGGTGGATTCGAGAAACAGTTTCAGGTCTATGTTGATCCGGAGCGGCTCGCTGCTCTGAACCTCACGTTGCGCGACGTGATAGAGGCTTTGGAACACGGCACTCAGAACGTCGGCGGCGGCGTCACGAATCGCGCGGCGGAGAGATTTGTGGTGCAGGGAGTCGGCTCACTTGCCAAGCGAGAAGATATCGAACAGATCGTTGTTGCCACGCGCAACGGTTATCCGATATTGGTGCGCGACGTGGGCGAAGTTGTGATCGGTCATGCACTGCGGGCTGCGGCGACGACCTATAACGGACGGGGTGAGGCGGTACTCGGCTTGGGCTTCATGCTTTCAGGCGAGAATTCGCATCGCGTGGCGCAAGCGCTTTCCGATCAGCTCGAAGTGGCAAAGCAGACTCTGCCCGAAGGAATTGACGCGCACGTGGTTTATGACCGCACGCATCTGGTGGATCAGATTCTCGAAACGGTGAAGCACAATTTGATTTTCGGCGCGGCGCTTGTGATTGCCGTGCTTTTTCTTTTTCTGGGGAATCTGCGCGCGAGTCTGATTGTGGCGCTCTCGATTCCGCTCTCGATGTTGTTCGCATTCAATCTGATGCTGCAAGCGGGGATTGTCGGAAGTCTGATGAGCCTTGGCGCGAT
>JADLDM010000037.1 GCA_020846695.1 bacterium
CCCCATGATATATCGTATCTTAACAGTGCCTTAGCAAAATTTATACCCTAACTTCAGGTTTTCTTGAAGCCACTGTCCAAAACACAACAGGCCAAGCGCTTCAGCTTGCCCCTTCCGCCAGAACTTGCCCAGCGCCTTTCACGGGTCAAGCTGCTGCTTATGGATGTGGACGGCGTGCTGACCGACGGCTCCATCCTCTTCTCTGATTCGAACGGCGAATCGAAGCCCTTCTCCACTCGAGACGGCTATCTGCTCGCCGAAATCGGACACTTCGGGCTGGTGACAGGCGTCATCTCAGGCAGAAGGTCTCCCGCGACCGAAGCTCGCTGCAAATCACTCAAGATTGCCGAGATTCACCTCGGTCATTTGAATAAGCTGCCCGTCGCGCAGGAAGTTATCACCCGGCGCGGCCTGCTTCCTGATGAAGTGGCCTTCATCGGCGACGACGTGATTGACCTGCCGGTGATGGACTTCGTCGGCTTCTGCGCCGCACCCAGCGATTCACATTCTGCTGTCCTCCACTCCGTGGACCTCGTGCTCTCCGCTTCGGGTGGTCGCGGCGCCGTGCGCGAGTTCCTCGACTGCTGGCTCTTGGCAACGGGACAGTGGGAGGCTCTGATCGAACGCATCTTTCAGAATGGACATGAGTAATTCACAGCTTTCCGAGAGTCTCGCCGCAGCGAAGCGGCTCCTCGAAATCGAAGCAGATTCCGTCCGCGCGCTTGCGAAACGTATTGACGGAGCTTTTGAGCAGACGGTCAAATTGATCAGCGGTCTGCGCGGCCACGTCGTGGTCTCCGGCGTCGGCAAGAGCGGTCACATTGCGCGAAAAATCTCCGCAACATTATCGTCCACGGGAACTCCTTCGACCTTTCTGCATCCCGCCGAGGCCGCGCACGGCGATCTCGGAATTATTACGCGAGACGACGTTGCATTGCTCATCTCGAAGAGCGGCGAGAGCGAAGAGATTTGGCGGCTAATGCCCTATCTGAAATTTCTCGGAGTGCCGATCATCGGGATGCTCGGCGACACAACTTGCGTGCTCGCCTCGAAGTGCGACATCGTGCTCGATGCTTCTGTTCAGGAAGAGGGTTGCCCGATGAATCTCGCGCCGACCGCGTCCACGACCGCCGCTCTCGCATTGGGCGATGCGCTCGCCGTTGCGCTACTCACTGCAAAGGGATTTAAGACTGAAGATTTCGCGTTTCTTCATCCGGGAGGAGCGTTAGGACGTAGGCTCGCGCTCAGAATTGCAGACGTGATGCACGAAGGCGACAACGTTCCGGTGATTGCCGCAGAAGAAGGTCTCAAACAGGCTATCGTGGTCATGACGAACAAGCGGCTCGGCGCGGTCTGCGTCACGGATACAGATAACCATCTCCTGGGTATTTTTACCGACGGCGATTTGCGTCGCGCATGGGAGAAGGACATTAACCTCGATACCGCGCGAATCGGCGACGTCGCCACGAGGAATCCCAAGCATACCACTCCCGATCAACTCGTGACCGGCGCGATCAATCTGATGGAGCGGCACAACGTCCTCGTGCTGCCCGTGACTGATGCGCAGAACATTCTGGTCGGCATCGTTCACATGCACGATCTCTTGAAATCCGGTATCGGCAAACCGTGAAGCTCGCATTTGCGCTCGCACTCGCTGCAATTCTTTACTCGTGTTCGACTCAGACTCCGCTGCCTGCAACCGAGGCGGTGACGGAGTATCCCGAGCAGGAGCTGTTCGGCGCGCGGATTTCATTTTTCACGGAAGACCGTCTCGCCACCGTGATTGACGCGGGTCGCGTGCTTCAATACGAGAAACAGAACTTGATCATTCTTGACAGCGGCATCGTGGCCGACTTCTTTGATGAAGCGGGCCGCAAGCGCACGCGCATCTGGGCGGATTCGGGAACGGCGTCGGAAGCGACGCGCAATCTGAACGCGTTCGGACACGTCATCGCGGTTTCCGACAGCGGTGAGCGCCTCGAAACCGAAATTCTTCGTTATGATCACTCAATTAAGATGATTCGCGCGGACGGGCCGGTGAAAATCTCCACCCCCACCGACACAATCTACGGCACGGGATTTGTCGCAGACCGCAATTTGAAAAACTGGACGATTGAACAGCCTGAGGGCCGCACGTTCAGAGATCGGCCTTCGCACGCGCAGCCCGACTCGACTCAATCCGATAGTCTTGCAGAATGAAGCAACTGCTGATTCTTCTCCTGCCCGCTCTGCTCTTTGCGCAATCCGAGCGCAACGCCGTTGAATTGCGCCGCGCGAACTCGTTGAGCTACGGAGAAGAAGACGGTCAGAAGGTGCAGAAGCTGGACGGTAACGTGGAGATCGCGAAGGACAGCCTGACGATCTTCTGTGACAACGCGCTCTACTTTCAAGATCAGGGCAGATTGATCTTTCGCAAGAACGTGCAGGTCATGGACGGAAGCCGCCTGCTTTACGCGAACGAAGTTCTATATAACGACTTTTCGGAAGAGATCGAGGCGCGCGGCGACGTGCGCATCTATCAGGACACGATCGTAGTCTATTGCGACCGAGCCGTTTACAGCGAGCGGCTGCAAAGCGGGTATCTATTTGATCGCGTGCGCATCAAATACGATCCGCGCAACGTGACGCTCAAGGGAAGTCTGGGCTACTTCGATCACGCGCGCAAGTTCGCGTGGGTCACACGCGATCCCGTGCTCACGCGACTCGACAGCACGGGCCGAAAGAACACTGAAGTGATCGGTGACACCGTTTTCTACGACGACGAACTCAAGCGCGCCGAGGCACGAGGCAAGGTGAGTATCGGACGCGACAGCCTGACAGCCCTTGGACAGACCCTGATATTCTTCCCCGACAGCATGTACGCCGAGTTGTTAGGTGAACCGCTCGCGCTGCAAGGCTCTGATAGCATTCGAGGCGACACGATGCGACTCTACTTTCAAAAAGACGTCCTCGATCGAGTTGAAGTGCACGGCCACGCCGAAGCATCCAGTCCCGCCGACAGCTTGACCCTCGAACCACGACAGAGACTCACCGGTCACGACATGGCGCTCTGGATTTCCGAGAATCAACTGAAACGCGCGCGAATTGACGGCACCATCATCGCCGAACTCGCCCGCATCCAGGATCACCTCCTCTGCGTCGGTACGGCC
>JADLDM010000038.1 GCA_020846695.1 bacterium
CAGCGGAATATCTCTTCAATCAAAACGTTCCTGACTTTGCGATAGAACCTGCAATCTCGATCCCGGTCGCAAGCTCCGCGAGTTCGTTAGAACTGTCGGCTGTCCTCGACGCCAGCACGCAGCCGACGGGGATGAATCGAGTATGGCTCAGAATGCAAAACTCGCAGGGTGTGTGGTCGCAGCCCGTGGCGCAGAGAGTGTTCATCAATGCAGGTGGAGCGGCATCGGACCACCATCTCGCGGGCGGCGAAGTGTATTTCGATTCTGATCCCGGCTTGGGAAACGGATTAGCTCTAAGCAGTGATGATGGCTTGTTTGAAGAGCTGATCGAAGATTTGAACAACACGTACGGAGTCGGGTCGCTCTCGCAGGGAACGCACACGGCTTACTCGCGTGTTCAAGATTCAAGGGGAGTCTGGTCCGTAACGCGTCACGGAGACTTCAACGTGACCGCGCCAGAGTTCTTCGAAGCAACAATTCTCAATCCCAATGGAGGAGAGGGGCTGTGGGTAGGCGATACCGCCGACATTCAGTGGACAACGGACATACCTGCAGGTACAATCAAACTTGAGATCAACCGAAATTTCCCCTCGCCAAACTGGGCTTTGCTCGGGGAGAACCTCGCGAATACCGGGCACTTCCCGTGGGTGGTCACCGGTCCTGCGAACAATGTAAGAATCCGGCTTACGACGAGTTACTTCTCGGCGACAGATACGACAGACACAGACTTCGTCATTCGCCAAGGACAAGTTGCCGTTGCGTCACCGAACGGCGGCGAAATTTGGCGAGTTGATGAGCAGCGCCTCATCCAGTGGGCGCCCGAATTCCTCGGAGGCCATGTGGCTTTGGAATTCAATCCGGACTATCCCAATAGTAATTGGATTGTAATTGACACGGTGCGCACGCAGGATTCCTCCTTTGCTTGGAATGTACCAGACTATCCGTCCGAACATCTGCGCCTCCGAGTAACAAGCACGCTTGATCCGGTTGCGACGGATATGTCGGATGCGGATTTCATCATTCCAATAGCCTCCATTACCGTAGTAACGCCGAATGGACTTGAGCAAACTCAGATCGGCGACTCGCTGACGGTCTCGTGGACAAGCGAGAATCTTGCCGCAGCGACTGTCGTGTCCCTCAACCGCGATTATCCTGCCGGTGACTGGGAACAACTTGCCACGGGTCAGCCATCAATCGGTACCTACAAGTGGCGTGCAGGTTATCCTCCCACGACGGTAGCGCGAATTCGCGTCTCCGCTCCGACAGTTGCAGGTGTGACTGATGAGTCTGATGCCGAATTCACGCTGCTTCCTGCTCCTCCGGAACTCCTACCCGGATTGCCGAGTAATCCGTTTCCTCCGGATGGTGAAATCAATGTTGTGAGGCAGCCGCTTTTGTCATGGTCGCCCGCGACTCAGACGGACAGCTACGATCTCTATTTCTGGGATGCGGACTCCGTCAGACCGGCAACTCCGATGGTTCTCAATTTGACGACCACCAGCTATCAGATTCCTGCTCCACTCTACTATGGCGAGCGCTACAAATGGCAAGTTGTTGCCAAGAACTACTTTGGCAGAATGGAAAGTCCGGAATGGGACTTCACAATCTACAGCCTGCCCGACTTGCAGGTTGCATCCGTGACAGTTCCACCGACTGCATTTTCCGGACAGACAGTGCAGATTAGCTGGATAACGACGAACACCGGATTGGGCAGCACCAATGCGCCGCTTTGGTATGATCGCGTGTACCTTTCAGCGCTGCCGGATTTTGTTGAGCAGGCGACTACAATGTATGGCGCCTATCAGAATCCGATGTTTCTTGCGCCGAGCGAAAGCTACTCGAACAACGCAACCATCACGCTGCCGCAAGGAATTGCCGGCCCCTATTACATCTTTGTGAAGTGTGACCGCGAAGAGCAACTCGTCGAGGCAAGCGACTCCAATAACGTGGGACGCTGTGCTGCCGCCATGCAAGTCACGCTCACGCCGCCTGCAGATCTGAGAGTTAGTTCGATTGGTGCGGCGTCTATCGCGTATTCAGGAACGCAGTTTAACGTCTCGTGGACGGTTCAGAATCACGGAACAGGAGAAACCAATGCGTCATCCTGGGTTGACTATGTGATTCTATCGCTGGATACCGTTGCGGACTACGGCGAGCGGGTGATCGGAGCTGCGATGAGGAGCGGCTCACTTGATGCAGACAGCAGCTACACGCTGAACGCGCAAGTGGACATCCCGAACGGCGTCTGGGGGAACTACTATTTGTTGGTTTCCACAGACGCACAAGGTCATGTCTATGAATATGTTTACGAGCAGAACAACCTCAAGCATATTCCAATCGAAATCATTCTATCGCCGACCGCTGATCTTGTTCCGACGAGTCTCGGATGTGCGGACAGTGGATTCACCGGCGAATCGTTCGATGTCTCGTGGACAATAGAGAATCAAGGTCTCGGTTCGACATTTGTCAATCGCTGGGGTGACAATCTTTACCTTTCCGCAGACACGGTCTTCAGCTTCGAGCAGGACATTCTTTTTGGTGGCGCAACGCACCTGTACAGTTTGCTTCCCTCCGGATCAAATTACTCAGTGCAGGGAACTTTCACATTGCCGAACGGATTGCCGACAGGCGAATACTACTTGTTTGTGTACACGGACACAGGAAATGAGGTGCTTGAATGGGCCGCTGATTGGAACAATGCGTTCAGACGGTTGCAGCCAATTCATATCACCTTGTCGCAAGGCCCTAATCTCGTTGTGACCAATGTTTCCGTCCCGTCTCAAGTCACGGGCGGACAGTCCTACACATTGACCTACACGGTCACGAACATCGGTCCCGGAGATATACCCTCGAACGCCACATG
>JADLDM010000039.1 GCA_020846695.1 bacterium
ATTCTCACGTCGCCGTTGTCGGTGAGCAGAATTTGGAAGTTGTAAACTCCCTGCGGCGATGTTCCCGCGCGCACGTTCTCAAAGTGCACAGCCGCCGAATCCGCTCCATTATGCCAGTAGCGCACATTGGTTCCGGCGAGTTGAGGCTTCAGATCATCCCACCATGCAAAAATCGCGGTCGCCGCCGCAGTCGCGCTCGGCAACGTTGCGTTAATATAGGCCGTATTCGTGTTGTCGGTGAAGCTAATCCAACCGTTCGCGCTGACGTAGACCTGCGAATACTCGACGCCGTAGAACGGGAAGCTGAACGGCAGAGCATAGGGGCCCTTCACTGCATCTCCCTCATTGGTCAGGAATGTGATCGGAGTTCCCAACGCAGATATCGGCAGCCAGGAATAAGCAGGTCCGCACAGCGCATTAGAATCCTGCCACCGGTAGCCTTCCGCATCCGGTCCGCCCGTGTCCACCACTGCGCTGCCGTTGGTGAACATCAGAGAATAGATCAAATCCGCGCCGCCGCTGTTCGAGAGGATCACTTCGGCATCCGCCGTTCCATTCGTATCCACATTCAAACTGACAAAGCTCGGCGCGGCTGCAGCATTCGGCGGAGGCCCAATCTGAATATCGTCAATGTACCAACCTTCGTCCGTGACTCCGCCGTCGCTCGTTTGGCGGAAGCGTACCTGAATTGTGCTGCCCGGAGCAAATTGCGCAAGCGACACGCTTTCATCTTCAAAAACTCCGTTTGCGCCGGTATACGGACCTGCGACAGTCACCCATGCTCCGCCGTCCGAGACGTCCACAAAACCATAGTCATATCCTGTTTCCAGGCTGTGCCAATGTTTGAATGCAAGATTCGCATTGGCTCCAATAACAATCGGCTGCGAAATTAAGGACGCATTCATGTTGTCGTCATAAAGTCCCGTTCCCTCATTACCCGAATACCATGAATGCGTAGCCGATGCCGACCTGCGCGTAGAGAGATGCCACAAACTCCCGATGCCGCTCGTCGTCCATCCGCCGGTTCCCGCCTCCATGTTGTCGGCAAATCCCGGATTGCCGAGCACGCCAGTGACTGCAATCGTCGTGTCAAGCCCCTCCGTCGTGGTAACGTGCAGACTAAAATTCACCGCGCGCGGAGCGCTTGCTCCGGCAGAAACACTTGCTGCGAAGGACGGTACTCCGACCACCGAGTCACCCGATGCAAGCGTTCCCCACGAACTGCTGTTGGATGTTATCGTCACGTCCGCGTCGCTCGTGGACAGCGTGCCGCTAATCGAAGTGAGGCTCAATGCACCCGTATTCTTCAAGATCACAGCCAAGTTCATCGTCTCACCCGGCTCAACTATTCCATCTCCATCGCCCGTTTGCTCCGATTGCGAAACGTATACTCGCTTCACCTGATAATCCACCGGCACCAGGTTGATCGCATAACGCGCGACGAACAGGTTCGATGGCAGATTCTCCGCGCACAGCGGCGTGATGCGCGCAGGCGAAGGCCAGAAGCCGTCGGAGGAACTCCCCACCTCGGTTGTAAACGGGAAGATGCGATCTTTCGTGGTCTGCTCGCCATAGCACCAGTCATTGCAGTCGCCGTTCACGTCATAAAGCAGGGACCACGGCGGCCCGATCGCATAGGTCGCGCCATTCACCTGTTGAATCAGATACTGCATCGAATCCAGCATCACTTGAAAGGTCGCGTGTTCCGGAGTGTAT
Source organism: bacterium (assembly GCA_020846695.1). Taxonomy (GTDB): domain Bacteria; phylum Electryoneota; class RPQS01; order RPQS01; family RPQS01; genus JADLDM01. Next base: position 1,717 of record JADLDM010000039.1, read on the forward strand.
CCGCCCTGATAGGTGGAGGTGCCCCATGGGCAGAGCACCAAATTAGAGTAGGTATGATAGTTCATCGCGACGACGAAGTCTCTCGACTCGATGAACAGCCGCATCGAATTGGTTTCCGGTTCGGAAAATCCCGCCGTGCCGCGATACGTCTCGTCCGACGGAGTCGGCGACGAACCGCTGTTGTCGTATCCCCAATTGAACCCCCAGTTGCGGTTCAAATCCACTCCGTAGCTTCCCCCCGTATTCAGCCGGCGATTCTTCCGCCACATGCCGCCGCCAGAGGGGTTCGTGGACTCATTGTAAAGATAGCCGTCAGGATTGATGCACGGAATGAAATAGAACTCGCGATTGTTTACGAGGTCCGTGCATTCCGCATTCGATCCGTAGTTGTCCGTCAGATAATTGAAGAAGTAGAACAGCACCTCCATCGCGCCGGGTTCGCGCGCATGGATCAGCGAATTGTACATCAACTCGATTTCATCTTCATCAACTTCGGGGTTGTCGGAAATCTTCATGCACCAGATCGTATTCCCGTTGATTGAAGTGCCGACGGAGAAACGCGCCGTCGTAATTGAAGGATGAGAAGCGTGAATCGCGTCCATTTCCGCCGTGATTTCCGCGAACGTCTTGAAGCCTCCCATCAAATCCAGCGATCCGCCTTCCGCAGCTCTCCGCGCGTAAAAATCCTCCAAGTCCTGATGCACGACCTCCCACGTGTATCCGTTGGAAGCAAGATAGTCAAAATCCTCCGGCAGCGCCGCAACCGGCACGCCCGGCAAGGAATCGAGAGGCAGGAGGTCAAGACTGTGATCATGGAGCAGCAGCTTCTGATGCACGGCGTCCTTGCCGAATACTCGAATTAGCGAATGATGCGGAGTGTCAAGTGGGCCTGCAAAGAGCTGGGCCGCAAGCACAAGAGAAATCATAGATGCAAGACAACGAAACATGCGACACCTCAATAGGAACGGATAGGATTTCGGCATGGCCGAGTGAATAGGCACGAGAATTACGGAGCGAGAATGACGTGATAAAACCTCTGAGTCTCCGGCGGCAGCGCAAATACGTAAGACGTATCCGTCGTCGAAGCAACCAGAGGAACAAACAAACTGTCGGCCGCAACTGCGGACTCGATGCGGTATCTTCCATGCGGGTGAGCATTCCACACCAGCCTCAATCCACCGTTATAAGGCTGCAAGACCGCCTCCGGCTCGAACGGAACTCCGCTGGAAACCACGACCGGCAGCGTGAAACTCGGAGTCAGCGGATCGGACGTTGCGAGTGTGAAAGGCAACGCGCTCATCTGATTTAATCCCGCGCGCGCAAAGATTCGCAGCCCTACCACTTGTGAGTCGAGCGGCGCAATAATCCCGGCCGGATCGTGCAATACCGTAACTGAAACAGCATTGGTATCAGGATGCGTGATCCTTAAGAGCATGTTGCTTGCCAGGAAATTGCTATTGTAAGAGAACTGGATATACTGCGCGGCGTTTCTGCCCTTTAGTCCCGTCGTCGCCTGATTTACAACGTCCATCATGTTTTGATAGACCAGTTCAATCGTGCCGTTCGGATAGAGCGCCGCTTGAAACGTGTAGGTGTTCGACGGCGATCCTTGCCAGCGCGGAATCCTGTGCCACTGGATTATAAACCGGTTGTTCGCAGTTTCAAAATACTTATACACACGCGCCGTTGCCGTGGTCGGATTCAGATCCATCCAAAATGGCGCAATCATGTAATAGGGGTCGCGCTGCGTGGTCAGCGGCTCATCAATCCAACTGAAGGACTGCGACCAGAAACTTAGGAATCCGTTCGTACAAACGCTGATCCGATCAAAGTATCTTCCATAGAAGGGGAAAGCCCACGGCAATTCATGCGGATGTGACGTGGTGTCGTCCGCCGTGATCCCCATATTTGTTCCGATACTCGATATGTCCGTGAAGGAATACGTCGGTCCGCCCGAATTGCGTGAGTCGCCCCATGAATAGCCGTTCGCATCCGGCGCCGTATCGTCCAACGGACTGATTGTGTAGCTCTCCCCGCGTTCAATTTCTCCCTTCCCAGGCTCCGGCGCGCCGGGCAGCGCATCCGAATAAGCCTCAGCATCAAGCAGCAGAGCCGGTGCGCTCGCCTGTATTTCATAACTCAGCGCACAGTCTCCGAAGTTGTGAATCACAATCGAGGTATCGAGCAGTGTATCGCTTCCCAGGCTGAGAGCAAGCCCTGCCGGAGAAAGGGCAAAGGAGGGATTCGCCGTGATCGGGTCGCCATCGGACACGCGAATCGCGAGATTCGGCTGCACGGGCACGGCGTGGGATTCCCAAACACCGTTATAGCCGTAGCGCACGTAGTGCGTGCCCCACTCGCGATCAATTCCAATCGTTGCGCTGTTGGTCACCTGCGATTCGCCGTAACGAAACTCAATCAAATTGCTCCCGGTCGTGGTCGGATACATCGCTTCATCATAGAACACGACCTGAGCATTCACACTATCCAAAGGCGGCAGAACCGTTACATGCCGCGGCACGTCATGCCACTCCAAAGTGAATGTGCCGGCCACACGGTCATAATCAGAAAGTATCTGTCCGCCCTGGTCATCCGACAAGTCGTCCCAGAAAGGATACAGCGCGGATTGGGTGTCTGCGGGAAGCTGACTGTTATTATACTGCTGAACCTGCTTGACGAAACTGACGATGCCGTTGCCGCTCAGATAGGCGCGATTATAGGTTTGTCCGTAGTACGTTACTGGGAACGGCAGCGCGAGCGCCGTGTAGCCGTCATCCGAGAGATTGTGAATCACCCCGTCTTCACCCAAGGACGGCGAGATTGAAGTGAACCCGAAGCTGGGGCCGTCCGGATCATTTGAATCGCACAGCTTGTAACCAAAGCCGTCGGAAGGCGAGCAGATGAAACTCGGATTGACAGGAAGCACCACCTCAATATCCGTGATCCCGCCCGCAACTACTTCTACGTTCGGCGCAAGCGCGGCATCGCACACCGCGCTCGAACAGGCCACGGTGTAAAACCCGGGATCAAGCGTGAACAAGAATCGCCCGTTCCCGTCGGTGAGTTGCACGGGCTCCTGCGTATTGAGAAGCTCAACCATCGCGCCCTGCGCAGGATTATCACGGCAGTCAATCACCGTCCCCGTCAAATAGCCGTGCGGGGTAGGACCCAAAATAATCTCGACCACCACCGTGTCTCCGGGAAAAACCATGACTGTGCGCTCATCCAAATCATAGCCCGCCGCAAGCGTGCGCAGCGAAAACGGAAAGTAGGCCGGAAGCGACATCAGGAAGGATCCGTTCACGTCCGAATGCGTGTGATGCGGATGATCAATCAACTGAATCTCCGATTCAATCGGGAGCCCCCACGGATCGGTCACCGTTCCTCGCACCCAGCCCAGCCCCGTCAGTGCGGCATAACACGCCATCGGCACGTCAATCAATCCGTATCCGCAACTATTGTCAAGCCCCGGCGAATCCACGTCCACTGCGGTGAACATCAGGAGTTCCAGGAGCGAATCCGGCGGTAGCGTAGGATTGGCCTCAACCATCAGAGCCAAGGTTCCTGCGGCAAGCGGCGCGGCGAACGATGTCCCGCTCGAACTGGCATACGTCGTTCCCAAGTAGGTTGAGCGCACACTGTAAGCAGGCGAGGAGACTTCGGGCTTGATTCTCAGAGTCAAATCGGCGGTGCACTGCGTCGGCCCGCGCGATGAACTCCCCCATACCGCGTCGGTCGTTCCGTTCCACCCTCCGACACAGAATCCGGTCGTCGGCGTGTCTGCGAGATTCGCCGGATTCAAGATTGTTCCTGCATACGGGCCGTCATTCCCTGCCGCCCAAACGACGGCGATCCCTGCGGCTTCAGCCGTCTGAATAGCGGGTACCAACGTTTGACTGCAAATATCCATACCGCCCGAGAAGCCCCATGATTGCGATAGCACGCGCGGCACGTCGTCAAAGGTCTGTGGATTCCCGTCGGGATCTATCACCCAGTCGAACGCCTCCAAAGCATTGAGCACCGTGACGCCTCCCCCTGAAATCGCCGCAGCGATGAACTCCGCATTCCACGCAACTCCGACCGTGTCGCTCGGCGCGGAACCGACCTGCAATCCCATCGTAAGTGTGCCATGTCCGTCATTGTCGCCGGGTGTCGAGGTAATCGGCTCAACCAGATCAAACCAACATTCGCTGTGAGGATGACCGGTGTTGCCTCGGTATTTTCCGGCCAGCGCAGGATGCTCCGAGTTTACTCCCGTGTCGAAATGCGAGACCAGGACTCCCACGCCCGTCAGGCCCAGTTGCCAGGCCAGCGGCGCGCGGATTTCATTCAGCGCATCGGAAATCGCATCGAGAGAATTGGGGCCGCGCTCGACCAGAGGTTCGGCTTCGGGAGGAAGAGCAAGCAGGGAGTTGGGAAGGAGTTCGGAAATGCCTGGGTGGTGCAATAGAAGTCTCAGCGCAACTTCATCGCACGTTACGGCGATCATGCCGCTGGACCAGAATAACCGGGGATTGGAGAGACGCCCGGACTTCGCAAGCGAGTCAAGCAGAGGCCGCACATTCGCATAGCCTTCGCGCGCGGCACTTTGCGCCGCTTCGACGACTGCCCGATGGACAAATGCAAGTGAGCTATCCGACTTCACAAGAGCCTCAGCCAAGGCGCCGGGATCAGAACTCGAAACAAGCTTCAAAATCCGCGTCTCAAACTGAGAGGCGGGTTCGGCAGTGGCGCCGTGGGCACAACACCAGAGCAGCAGGAGCGCGGCTATGATACGGGGGTAAACAGCTACCAAGGGATTACGTATGGCCTCGAAACTTATTCATCACTTCATTCAAATCCACGAACTCAATGAAATATAGTAAATTTCGGGCGGCAAAGCCACAGTTTAGTGTGGGCAATAGCACTTGATTTCGCAGCCCGGACTTGCATCTTGCGCGAAACCTGCTAACTTTCAAACTCCAAACCTATTGAATTCTCTGTGAATACAGCTGCGCCGCGCGACTCTCGAATTTCTCACATTTTGGCCCTCCTCCTCCTTTGGGCGGTGGGCACCGCGTGCGCTCAGTCCGTCGGCTCCACAGTGTCACAGTCTCCGCTCGCCAATTATGCCGCTCTTTTCGACACCCTCGTGGGTCAGAATTTCGAAGCCGGACGCTCAATCTGTGATCAATTGGCTCGCGATTTTCCCGGCCATCCTGCCGTCGAGTACGGCTACGCAAGTGTGATCTATGCTTATCTCTGTGATGCCGAGGATACCACAGGTGCGGCACGCTTGGAAGAGCATGTGGCGCACTGCTTGGATGCATGTGAAGCGTGGGAGCGGCGGAATCCGGATAGCGCTCGATCCCAACGCGAGTATTATGTCGGCGCCGCGCTGTCAGTATCGGGTTTGACCATGAATCGCACAGGCGAAAAGATTCGCGGGATTCGCCGCCTGATGTCGTCGCGTGATCATTTCGACAGGTGCATCGAGCTGGATCCGAATTTCTATGATGCGTTCATGGGCCGAGGAGCCTATCGCTATGCAGCCGCGCAGTCTATGGGCATGTTCAGTTGGCTGCCCTTTGTTCCTTCCAAGAAACAGGGCTGGTCGGACTTGACAATTGCTGTTGAGCAATCTTCCTTTTCGCGTTATGCCGCCATGTCCGCGATGGTCTGGATTCTGATTGATGAAGCGCGTTACGCTGAAGCAAATGACATGATAGAGCAAGGTCTCGCGAGATTTCCCTCGGCACGCACGGTTCTCCTCCCGAAGCTCTCGCTTGAAAAGAAGACGGGACGCTGGGGTGCGGCATTCGGCACGGCGCAGGAACTATTGCGGCAATTTCTGAGTTTGCCTAATCAGAACGGCTATGAAATCGTCGGACTCTACCGCACCTTGATGGACTGTTGTGATCATCTTGGCCGCACGGAGCAAGCCGTTGCTTATGCTCACGAGGGCTTGCGTGTCCCTTTGACCACATATGCTCGTGAGCGGAGAACGGAAACTTTACGCACGCTTGAAGAGCGAGTTTTCCGCGCGGAGGCAAAGCAGTGAGCAATAGAGTTCTCACTCGCCACGATTCCTCCGTGTTAGCGCACTTGGGAGAAATTGCGGATCGCGAGGGTATCGAAATCTACGCGGTCGGCGGTTACGTGCGCGACAAACTGCTGGGCAAGAAAGTCAAGGACATTGATTTCACCGTCATTGGCGACGCGCTGCAATTTGCGCGCGTGGTTGCAGAAGAGTTCAAGGTTCGCGAGCCTGTGCTGTTTGAAAAATTCGGCACGGCGATGGTTCCTTACCGGGGATCCCATCTCGATTTCGTCACGGCCCGCGCGGAGAGCTATGAAGAGCAATCGCGCAAGCCCAAAGTCTGGGAAGGTGCGCTGACGGATGATCTTTCGCGAAGAGATTTCACAGTCAACGCTCTCGCGGCAAGTTTGAACGGGGAACGCTACGGCGAATTGACCGATATGTTTGACGGGATCGGTGATCTTCAGCGCAAAATCCTGAAGACTCCGCTCGAACCGGGGATTACTTTTTCCGAAGATCCTCTGCGTATCATGCGCGCCGTTCGCTTCGCGGCACAGCTTGATTTCTCGATTGAGCCGAAGACGTTGGATGCCATGAAGGTAATGGCTCCGCGTTTGAAGATTGTGAGTCAGGAGCGGATTACCGACGAGTTTCTGAAACTGCTCTCCGCGCCGCAGCCTTCGATTGGTTTGAGATTGATGTATGAGACGGGCGTGATGGACGCAGTCTTCAAAGAGATCAGCGCGCTCAAGGGAGTGGATCAGGTCGGCAAGCATCATCACAAGGACGTCTTCGATCATACGCTCTTGGTGGTGGACAAAGTCGCGCAGTTGACTCCCGATCCCGTGCTTCGCTTCGCCGCGTTGGTTCACGATATCGCCAAGCCTCGCACCAAGCGCTTCTCAAATGAAGACGGTTGGACCTTTCACGGGCACGAGGATGTCGGTTCGCGGATGCTCAATGGAATTGGCAGACGGCTCAGGCTGCCCGAAAAGACGACCGCCAAACTGTCTAAGCTGACCGCACTGCACATGAGGCCCATTAACCTGACCCATGACGGGGTGACGGACTCTGCGGTAAGGCGGCTGATTGTGGATGCGGGCGAGGATCTGGACGAGCTCATGACCCTCTGCCGGGCCGATATTACCTCTGCTAACCCTAAGAAAGTCAAGAAGTACCTCACTCAGTTTGAGGAGTTGCAGGCGAGGATCGCTGAGGTGATCGAAGGGGACAAGTTACGTGCCTTTCAGAGTCCGGTGAGGGGCGAGGAGATTATGCGGATTTGCAACCTATCACCGGGTCCCTCAGTCGGAAAGATTAAGACTGCCCTTGAGGACGCGATTCTGGATGGCCGCGTTCCCAATGAGCATGATGCAGTGTTGGCGTACTTACTTGAGATCAAAGATAAATTGCTGGAGTCTTAAAGAGTGTTTCTGAAACGCGCCTTGACGGCGCTAATCTTGGTGGGGTTTGCAGGGATTGCGTTCGGCGGTACCGGGATGCCGCTGATCCAGAGTTCTGAACCGATCAGTTTGGATTCATTGGTGCGCTTGGGTTTGCGCCATAATCCGGACGTGAAGAATTCTGAGTATCTGACCAAGCTCAACAGCATCGGCAATCTTGCGGCGGTGGGCAGATTCCTGCCCTCGATTTCGCTTGGGCTGAATTTCTCGCAGTCCGAGTTTGAGAACCGCACCTATGTCAATCCCGACGGCAGCGTCTCCTCTCTTCCTGTGACGCAGGAGGAAGTGGTGATTGTGCCCGACAGTACAGGTCAA
>JADLDM010000040.1 GCA_020846695.1 bacterium
ATCGAAATGTGATTGCAATACTCCGCCTCATCCATATAGTGCGTCGTCACGAAGATCGTCATGCCTTCTGCGGAGTAATCATAAATCAAATTCCAAAACGCGCGGCGCGCAACCGGGTCCACTCCGCCGGTCGGCTCGTCGAGAAAGAGCACGTCGGGACGATGCACAACACTGCAACCCAGCGCAAGTCGCTGCTTGAACCCTAACGGCAACGCGGAAGGAAGCGCGTCGGCGAAACTTGAAAGCCCAAGACGCGCGAACAAGTGCTCGCGTCGCACTCTACTTTCCGCCGCAGGAAGCCCGTAGACGCCGCCGTAGAATTCCATGTTCTCCGCCAACTTCAGATCTTCATACAGACTGAACTTCTGGCTCTTGTAGCCGATGCGGCGCTTGATCGCTTCAGGCTGCCTGTTGACGGAGAGTCCCGCCACCCATGCGCTGCCCGAACTTGGCGCGAGCAATCCGCAGAGCATTCTGATAGCCGTCGTCTTTCCAGCTCCGTTCGCTCCGAGAAATCCGAAGATGTCGCCCGTCTTCACTTCCAAATCGAGTGAGTCCACAGCCACGAAGTTGCCGAATTTTCTCGTCAGCCCGCTTGTGCGTACTGCCACGCCTTCAGGTGGCGGCAATTCCTCAGACGGCCGTTTGCTCACCGCTTTCCTCGCGAGATACAAGATAGATCATCGTTTCCTCGATTGTCGGAAGGAGCTTGCTTACCTTCACACCATCCTCGGAGAGCAGCGCGCGCAACTTGCTCTCGTCATTTGCTTGCTCGAAAATCACATGAAGCCGATCGCCGACGCGCTCAATCTCACAACTTGACATGCCGCCGAGTTTCTCCCGCGCACACTTTTCGCTCAGCCCGATGACCTCGAGCATTTGCCACGGATAAAGGCTTGGCAACTCGCGCGGCGAGCCGGAATAGAGCACGCGCCCCCTGTGCATCACAATGATCCTGGTGCAAAGCTCCGCTTCATCCATGTAGGGAGTGCTCACCAAGAGCGCCTTGCCTTCAGTCGCTAACTCGCGCAAGATTGTCCAGAATTCCTGACGGCTTACGGGATCCACTCCTGTTGTCGGTTCGTCAAGCACGAGTAGTTCCGGCGTGTGAATCAGCGTGCAGGAGAGCGCCAGCTTTTGTTTCATTCCTCCGGAAAGCTTGCCTGCGCGGCGAGCGCGAAATTCTCCAAGTCTGCTGAACTCCATCAGACGCTCCTCGCGCTCGCGAAACTCCCTGCCGCTCACTCCGTAGAGTTCCGCAAAAAAACGCAGATTCTCACTCACGGAGAGATCGGGATAAAGACTGAAGCGCTGCGGCATGTAGCCGATGTGCTCCTTCACTTGTCTTGCCTGCGAGCGAGGATCAAGTCCTAAGACACGCACGTCGCCGGAGTCCTGTTCTATCAGAGCGCAGGTCACGCGCATGGCCGTGGATTTGCCCGCGCCGTCCGCGCCAATCAGTCCGACAATTTCTCCAAAGCCCGCGTCGAGCGAGAGCCCGTCTACCGCAACGACATCGCCGTAGCATTTCCTCAAATCGCGTATTTCTAATGCGCTCTTCACTCTACTTGCTTGCAAGCACAACTTCTGCGGGCATGCCAATGGCCAAACGGCGAGTAACGTTGTCAAGACTGAGCTTCACCGCATAGACAAGCTGCACGCGCGATTCGCGCGTCTGCGTGTTCTTCGGAGTGAATTCCGCCTCCGAACTAATCCAGATCACTCTGCCCTGATGCTCTTCTTCACCAAGTGCGTCAATCAAAACCGGATACGATTCACCCAGCTTTACTTGCGCGAGGTCCGTCGAACTTAGATAGACACGTAATTCCATGTTCTGAATGCGGGCAATCTTCATCAATGTCGAACCGGGCAGCGCCATCTCACCGGGCTGCGCATTTCTCAATATGACCGTTCCATCGAAGGGTGAAACAATCGCGCCCATTTCAAGCTGGCGATCGAAGACGCTGAGTGTCGCTTCGAGTTTGTTTTCCTCCGCGTCGAGCGCTTCAACTTGATGCTGCGCAGACGAGAGTTGTGCGCGCGTCACGTCGCGCTTGGTTCTAAGTTCGTCCAACTGCTGCTGAGTGACGCTCCCTTGTTCGAACAGGGATTCGTTTCTATTGAGAGTGGACTCGCTCAAATCAAGCGATTCACTCGCTTGCCTGACCGCATCGGAGGTGATGTTTCTCTGCGCGTGAAGCGATGCACGCGCGGCCTCCGCCTGCGCCCGCTGTAATGCGATCAAGCGCGTGTCCAACACGATTAGCGTGTCGCCACGCTTCACGTCGTCGCCAAGATCCTTGCGCACTTCAACTATGCGCGCGGCGAGTTCGGATGCGATTTCCACTTCGGTCGCTTCAAGCGTCCCCGAGGGGTTGGGCCCGTCTTCTTTCGCACCACAGGAAATCGCGAGAAGCGCCGCAAGTATCAGGATTGCATATTTATATTTCATGGTCATCTCCCAATCGCGTATAGATAATCGGCCTCGGACAGGCGAAGCGCGACAACGGATGAAATCCACTCAAGTTCGGCGGCAGTCAGATCATCCTGCGCATCAAGCCATTGCGACTCGCTGGCGAGACCCGCTGCAAGTTTGTTCTTGATCAATTCGGAGCGCCGCGTCTCCAATTCAAGTCTCTTCTTGAAATTCTCTTCTGCCGGCCTTGCGGCGCGCCATGAGTTCTCGGTGGTGCGTACGCGCGTTGTCAGAGTTGTCAGCGCGTCGTTGCGAGTTGCCGTCAAAGATTGCGCCGAATAGTTCTGCGATTTTGCTTTCGAGCGTGCTTCATTGAAATCCCAGAGCGTCCACGAAGCCGTGACGCCGATGGTGTAATAATCCATCCACTCGTTTTCGATCATGTCCACGCCCGGTTTCGCGTAGTGATAGACTGCGTTGGCCGCAAGCGAGGGAAGCAGTCCGGCCTTGCTTGCGCGCTCCAATTTCTTTCTCTGCGAAATGCGCGCGTCGAGCATTTCGATTTCAGGTCGTGTTGCAAGCTGAACATCTTCGGCATCAGATACTTCTGCAAGGGAATACTCGAGGTTGTCGCTCGGGAAGTACTCGACGGCTTGCTCGCCCAGCAATTTGCCCAATTGCAGACGAGTGTTTCGTGCGGAGGCCTCTGCTTGCAGGACTGCGGCATCGGCGGATCTCAAACTTGCTTCATCCGCAAGCCGCGCATCTTCCGTTGCAACTCCGATTTTCTGAGATGAAGTCAGCTCTTCGAGATGTCTGCTTAGTCTTGCGCGGCGTGTTTCTACCGCATCGAGGTTTGCACTTGCCCCTGATGCAAGGAAGTAAGCGCGCCGGATGTTATAGAGGAGAGTCAAGCTGTCGCCTTTGACGTCGAAGCGCTGCGCTCGCTCATCGAAATACGAAGCGCGCTCGCGAGAGATGATTGCGCCGCCGGCGTAGATCGGAATCGTCGCGGTTGCGTTCATGTCATAGACGTTGCCGTCGCCGAACTTGATCGAAGGAGCCGTGAAGCCGGGAATCGTCGGAAAGAGTCCACCGATTTCCTGCGTTTCACTCGTGTAATTGTAGCTCCCTCTCACCGACAGCGACGGTTTGCGCTGCGCGGAGAAAGCTCTTGCATCGCTGTGTGCCGCGAGCGCGGAGAATCTTTTTGAATTGAGACTTTCGCTCGCTTCCAGCCCGCGACGAATGCACTCTTTAAGTGAGAGTGAATCGCCGCTCTGCGCAAAGGCGACTCCAAAACCGGTCAACAGAAGGACGACCGGCGCGAGAAATTTCATAGTGATCTCCTTTCCACTGTTCCATACAGCAGCAGGTCGAGAATGCTGGTCAAGCGCTCTTCCAGAAAAAGTTCCTCATCTTCTATCTGCAAATCGAGAAATGTTTCGGCGATGGGCCGCGCGACGAAGAAAAAGAGATTGAGCGAGACCATGCTAATCATGAACTGCTTGGGATTCACTTTTCGCAGCTCGCCATTTTTGATTCCTGACTCAATCAGATCGAGAACAGTTTTCAAGAGTGGCGGTCTTCCCTCTTTCGTCATCTCGCTGACAATGGTGCGAACCAACTCGGGATCATCGGCGGCGGCGCCTGCGAAAAAGCGCACGCAGTCTTTGTGGCGTGATACCGCTCTAAAATGGGAGCGCACCAATATTTTCAGCGAGGCCACACAGCTTTCTTGAGGGAACTCATTGCCACGCAATTGCGCTTCTACTTCACCAAGTAGAATTCTGAATTGCTTCTTGAAGGCGGCCTTGTAGAGGGTTTCGCGATTTTGGAAGTGATAATAGACGAGTGCCTTGTTGACGCCGGCGTGCTGAGCGATGTGCTCCATGCGTGCGCCGCGCCCCTGCGAGGAGAAGATAGCGATGGCAGAGGCGAGGATGCGCTCCTTGATGCCGGGGTCTGTTGTAGTTGTTTCCGTGATGCCCATGTTGACAATATAGTTTAACGAAAACGTCAAGTCAACATGTTCTGAAACTATTTCTATTCTCTAACTATTTAATAATATTTGTGTTCAATTTTGCCTATTCACTTCAAAGAGGCGCTTGTTGACGACACCGTTAACTTCTCCTGCCTCGCCCCCACGTCTCCTGTCTCCAAATTCTGTGCTCCTTCGCATGAATCGCGCACCCTCCTCAACTTCCACGAGCCGAGCTGCTAAGGATTTAAGCAAGCTGCACCCAACTTCCGCGCGCAACCCGACCGAAACCATATAGCATCATACACACGAGGCAGCCCTCCGGCTGCCTCAATCTCATCTGGTTCCCCTTCTCCGTTTACGGGGAAGGGGTTAGGGGATGGGGTGGTTCCTAAGAGGTTAGGGGATGTGGTTCCACTCTTCTCTCCGTCATCCCTACTGCAACATACGCCACCGCCGCCGATCCGATTGCCATTACATACGATCCGTCGAACTCGTGCACGTAGTTTCCCCAAATCGAAATGCCGAGTCCGACCATCAGCGCCGCTATCGCCGCGCGCGAACCTCCCATCTTCGTGAACATCCCGAAAACCGTGATCACAAAAATTCCCGCGCTTCCCAAACTTGATGCGGCCTCGACCATTTCATACGTCGTCGTACCGTAGAGTGCGAGCACAGTCGCAACAACGCCAAGTATCAACACTCCTCCGCGCGCCGTCAGCAATTTCGCCTTTTCCGACATCGCAGGTCTTGATGAGGCAATCACATTGTGTTCGAGTAGGGCCGACGCCGCAAGCAGCGCGCTGTCTACCGTGGAAAGAATCGCCGAGGCAATTGCTCCTGCATACAGCACATAGAGTCCCGTCGGTAAATACTTCAACGCAAGCTGCGGCATCACCTGTTCCGAATCAAGCATGGGAGGCAGCATCGAAATTCCGATCAGTCCGATATACACCGGAATCAACCCGATGCATAGATACATGAACGTCGCCATGAACGTCGAGCGCCGCGCAACTTGCAGCGAACGCGCCGCAATCACACGCGATACCAATTCCTGCGCAACGATTGAACCGAAGACCGGTATCGCCCAACTATCGAGAATCGCGAGCCAGCTCTGCTCCTGCTTTCCCGCGACGCCGTGGAAGAGATTCAATCGAATGTGATCCCAGCTTGGAGTTTCCGGATTCATTGCGAGAATTATCGCCAGCGCGATCATTCCAATAATCAGCGCGATGCCCTGAATCACGTCGGTGTAGGCGTCGGCCCATAATCCTCCGCTCACCGTGTAGATCGTCACAATCGCGGCCGCAAGCCAAATGCAAGTATCAAGCTGCCATTGCGACGAAACCGAAAGCACGTGCCCGAAGGCGCGAATTTGCGCTGCGGCCCAGATAATTGAACTCGGCGCAATCACCAGGGCTGCAACTTTTTCAACGGTTGGTGAAAACCTCTTGCGATAGAGATCGGCAAGCGTCGTCAGTTTTCGCTTCCACATCGGCCCCGCGAAGATCAATCCCATCAAGAGTAGACAGAGCGTGTAGCCGAACGGATCAGCATTTCCTCCCGCTAAGCCGAAATCATATGCCGCAGCAGACGCACCAACGCAAGTCTCTGCGCCGAACCACGTCGCGAAAATCGAGAACGTGGCAAGCACAGGTCCCAAACTTCTGCCTGCTATCAGATAGTCGCTCTCATTGCGGATTCTTCTCGACACGAGAAGCCCGATGACAAGGGAAATGCCGATATATCCGAGGATACCTAAGAATACCGCATTCATGGTTTGTAACGATACAATACTTGTCCGTCTTCAGAGATTATCTCGATGACGCGCTGTTCGCCTCGCACCGAGTTGCCGATATGAATTTCCTGAACTCTGCTCAATTCATCGAGTCGCACAATTCCCTCGTGAACTCCTCCCGACTCAATCTTCGCGCTCCTCCAAACACCGGGCAGAAGCCCGCACGCAAGACTCGGCGTGATCCACTTGTCATCAACTTTGAACGAGTAGTTTGCAATCGTGCCCTCAGTGAACTCGCCGCGCGTATTCACGAAGATGCACTCTTGTGCGCCGAGCAATTTTGCCTTCTCGCGCAGCACATACTTCTCGGGACGCAGAGTGGTCTTGTGATAAAGACGCGCATCCTCGGGACTGACTCGCGTGTTCGCGAGCATCACGATCACACCATCTTCAGGCCACGCAAGCTCCTCGGGAATCAGTCTGCATATCGCTTTCTCCTCTTCTATGTCCAGTCGGATACGATTAGGTTGATCGCCCAGCGAGTTTTTCACCTCGCGCAGTGCGCGCTTGATGCTCTGAATCGGAAAGGGACGCGAGAAGTAGTCGCACGAGTGTTTAAGCCTCCTCAAGTGACTGCGCAGACTCTGAAACGGCACGCCGGGCACATAGCGAAAACTCTCGTAGAGCGCAAACTCCTTGGGCCGCTCCTCAGCGAATCTGCTCTTCAGGAGAACTTCATCCCACTCGCGTTCCGGGTTGCTGTCCGACACAATTCCTGAACCGATTCCGAGAGTAGTTGTGTTGCCGCAGAGTTCAAGCGTACGAATCGCCACGTTGCACACGAAATCTCCTCCCGGCATGAAGAGGCAAATTGAACCGCAGTAGATTCCGCGCGGCGAAGTCTCCAAGTCTACGATGATCTCCATCGCGCGAATCTTCGGCGCGCCCGTCACGCTTCCCGGTGGAAACGTCGCCGCGAATATCTCCCACAGCGTAACACCCTCGCGCAATTCACCCGCGACCAGACTCGTCATCTGATGCACCGTGGGGTGTCTTTCAACTTTGCACAACTCGGAAACGTGCACCGATCCCGTCTTACACACTCGACCGATGTCGTTGCGCACGAGATCAACGATCATGATGTTTTCCGCGCGATCCTTCTCGCTATGCGAAAGCGCCGCGCGCGCGGCTTCATCGTCCGCCCAAGCAGGTTTGCGCGGCGCAGTTCCTTTCATTGGCCGTGAGAGTAGCGTGTTGCCGCGCCTCTCCAGGAAGAGTTCCGGCGAAAGCGAGAGCAACTGATGCGACCCGAGATCGAGGTAAGCTGAGTACGGCACAGGCACCGCGCGTGATAGCGAGCAGAATGCGCTCCACGCATCACCGCTGAAGTCGCTTTTCGCGCGCGCAGTAAAATTCACCTGATAGATGTCGCCCTTCGCGATGTGCGCTTGAGCGAGCCGCACCTGCTTCAGATAGTCCTCGCGCTCGATTGCGATCTTGGGCCGCGACAGCGAGAATTCCTGCCTTCCTTCCATCGGCGATTCCGGAGCGCGATAAGCCGCAAACCAGGCGAGTGGAAGCGTGCCGGGCTCGTTACTTTGATGAACCGGATCGAAGGCACGAGCCGCTTCATAGCTCAGGAAGCCGCTGACGAAGTAGCCGTCGCGCTGGGCCTGCTCCACTCGCGCAAGCGCTTGACGGAGATCGGTAGGACTCGCGACAAACCATTGGGCAAGCGGCGTCCCGAACGCCAGCGTCTTGCGTGCTGTGGAATCCGAAGCTAAGAAGGTGTGAAGGGCGGTGGGAGACATGGATGGAAATTCGTGACAGCAAATCTACGAATTCCGGCGCAATACTACAACGAAAAAGTCCACCTCGCAAAAGATGGACTTTCGAGGGGGCGGTGGAGTGAGTTTAGGCGGCGGTTACAGTTGCGCCCGCCAGCGGAAGAGTCAGACGGCATTCGGAGGTGCCGTTTTCCGAATAGAGTTCGAGTTCGCCGCCTAATCCGCGCGCGACTTCTCGCGCGAAGATCAGGTCCCAACCGGCCTGCCCGACGGCCGGCGGCATCCCATCGTACCATCCGGGAGGCAGCAAAGCCTCGCCTTCATAGCAGAGCGACATCGTTGCCGTGCCCGCGTCACCGCTCAGATTGTAGAGCACACTGCCGCCTTCATTGACTTGGTCGCGGGCAAAGCCGGAGACCGCATCGAGAATCGCGCGCAAAGCCTGCGAGTCCGCGAGGACCTTGCACTCGTCGGTGAGATCAATCGAAGGCTGCACGCCGTAGAAGTCATCCTTCAATTTTGAGATGTGCTGCTTGAGCACATTGCCCAGATTGAGTTCTCCGACGTGACGGCTCTGCCCCAGGACAGAGAGCTTCTTGACCAACTGCGCAGCCTCACGCGCGGTTTTTTCGATGGCCAGAATATCGCTCGACATCACGCCGTCATGGTCAGCGGCGGCAAGCGACGCGTGTCCCAAAACTCCGGTCAGCAGGTTGTTGAATTCTTCGGCAAGTTCGCGCGACAGCACGCGCACTTGCGAAGGTTTTTGCGGAGCCCAATTGAGAGTCGGCGCCGGTTCTACGGCCGTGGCTTGCGCCTGCTCGCGCGTCTGTGTCAGTTCAGCTTCCTTATCGGCAAGTGCGTACTTCACGGATTCAAGTTCGGCCGACAGCACCTGCAATTTGTTCTCATAGAGTTCGCAAGTCGCCTGAAGCTCCGCAATCTCCTGCGCACTCTTCTCGACGTAGCCGTTCCCTGCATTGAGTTGTTCGCGCAAGAGCTGAAGTTCGCTTTCAAGCTGTTCGGATCGCGCCGATGCGGAATCTCTCTCGGTGGACAGCGCGGCGGTCTGTTGATTCAGACGGGTCAGCGCTTCTTCGTGGTTTCGCGAATCAGTTTGCTGCTTGCGCAGCTTCTCCAGTTCATGCTGCATGCGCGAGTTTTTCTCGGCGGATTTCTCCGCGCGTTCGAGCGCTTCTTTCAGACTTTTCTCCAATCGCACGGACTTCTCCGTGAACTTTCTCAACTGCGCTTCGCGCTGCGCCGCTTCTTCCGCGGACTTGCGCAAATCGTCGTTCAGTTTGGAGAATTCCTGCTCGGACCTTTCGACCGTATCGCGCAGGGTGTGGAGTTCCTTGTCGCGGTCAATCAGCGCGAGGCGGTTGGTGTGTTCGCGGGTGATGTCCACGCAGTGGACGAAGTAGCCGATGAACACGCCCTCTTGCCAGAGTCCTTGCACGTGAAGCTGCACGTAGAACGGTTTTTCGCGCGAGCCCAAATCCACGACTTGGCTATGGCGCGAGAGTTCGTCGGAATGCATCGAATGGAGCAGCGTCTCGAAGACTCTGCGCTGTTCGTCATTGCGGAAGAAGAGCAGGATGGAGCTTCCGGTGAGGGCATTTCGGGAGAGGTCGCTTCGGCCCGACCGTGTCATGAATTCATCCCAGGGTCGGCTGACAACGGCGAGCTTCAGGTCGGCAGTGACCAGTGCGGCAGCGCCGAAAACGGCATCAAGGGCGGGTTGGGAGACCAGTCGAAGTAGAGGATTGGGGACATCGTAGGCGTTGTGCGACGCTTCCATGGCTCGGGCACCTGCTTTAGCTTACAAGATTACAGATAGTTATATATTCGCGCTGTAATAGGTTGAGCAAAAAGCTGGCCAGACTCTGAGTTGCGAGGGGTTGCATTTCGGGAGTTCAAGTCCTATATTGTGGCTTCCTTTGCGATTGGGGAATCGTCTAATTGGCAGGACAACAGTCTCTGGATCTGTTAATCGGGGTTCGAGTCCCTGTTCCCCAGCCCTTGAAGCCCGCAGGCACCCGCTTGCGGGCTTGCTGTTGTTTGGGGGGAATGGGCGAACGATGAAAGGGATGCGGGATGGGGGATGGAAATTGAAAGAGAGGTTTACGATCGGGCTTACTAATTTTTGACCAAACGGAAGGGGCTGTTTTTGCGAGGGCGGATTTCTGATTGCTATGGCGTTTGAGGGGCGGGCGGGGAGGCTAAGTTAGGGGATGGGGGATGGGGGATGGGGGATGAAGCGGAACATCAGAATATACGCATGAAAGGGTCGGAAGTCAATAGTAGGGTGTTTTTATAAAACAGTGATTTGTGAAAATAGATGAAGAAAAAAGGGGCGGGATGACCTCTCTTATTGTTTTTTTGATGGTTAGATTCGGTTAATAGGGGCGGCCTCCGGCCGTCTACTCTCCGGATCGGATTTCGGCCGGGTTACGCGCGGAAGAGGGGTGCAGTAGTATCAACGGTTGAGCGCAAACCCGGCTCGGCGACACATTGGGACATCGGCAGCCATCCCTACAGGGACGGGCAGGGGGCAGCCGCTACTGAGAGGAGACTGACACGATATATCGTGTCCCTACAATGACGATGGGATCAGCGGATGAGGGCGAGTTTGATGACCCCCCCTTGATCCCCCCCGCTGAAGCGAGGGGGAGAAGATATGCGGGCGAAGTATATGCCGGAGGGTAACTGCGTTGCATCTATGTTGTGCGAATGAGAGCCTGCGGGAAGAAGGCCGAGATCAATGTTCATTACTTCGCGACCGGTGATATCGAAAACTGTGACGGTGAGCGAAGTTGGAGAAGGAAGATCGAAGGAAAGAGTGGTGGATGAGTTGAAGGGGTTTGGATACACTGAAACTTGCAACTCGCGTAGAAGTGAAGGCTCGGTGCGACCAATTCCGACATGATATGACGTGTCACCAGAAACAATTACGACCTCACCTCGTTGGCCGCTCCAAAAGGCTCCCGTCGCGCCGATTGCAAGATCATCCACTCCGTCGTTATTGATGTCACCGACTCCGAGCGCAGTCCAAATCTGCTCCACGTCAAGATTAAGGATGTCTATCGTGAAGATCGGATCCGGGTTCAGCCACGCACCACCCAAGTAAACCTTGGCAACACCAAAGGTCATGCAATCCGGATTACAAGCAACTATGTCGTTGTAACCGTCATCGTTGAAATCACCAGCATTATTGATCCACTGCGGTCCAGCATTTGCGTCACAGCCCGCGAAACTCAACGTGAACGTCGGAACATTGGATAACCCGGGTCCACCCATATAGACATCAAAACCAGCCAATCTCGGACGGAAAATGTCTGATGCCCCGTCTGCATTGACATCAACAGGCTCTGTTGTTGATATCGGCCCGGACAAGACCGCGTCCGCAATTAGGTCAGGGACTTGAGAACCTAGATAGAGGTTCCAATTACCGGCGATGAAGTCGTCGTATCCGTCGCCATTATAGTCTCCCATGAGGGAGGGTATCGCTGTCCCCCCACCTGTTCCCTGAAGCACGTAGTCAGCAGTAGTGTCGATATTAGCTGAACCAAGAAAGATGGTAGCTCTGTCAATCGGGAAAGGGGGCGGCCCCCCTCCCTCGTACATGAACCAGTCCGCATGTCCATCCCCATTCCAATCACCCAATGGCAACATCCAATTAGTTCCCTCATCAACGCGAAATTGATACCTCCCATCCGCCGCCGTGTCAGCTTCTGGGCCACCGAAGTGGAACTCTACTTTGTACATGGTATCTTGGAAGTCTATATACTGCACCCACCAATCAACAAAACCGTCATCGTTCAAGTCGCCGGGTACCTGAAATCCCCGTAACTCGCGGTAAGGCTCGAGCCTTCCTTTGAATGTCATGTATGGGACTTGGCTGGGTGGATCACCGCCAAAGAACAAGTCGTATCGTGGCTCGTCAATCTGACCTGGAATTCCGGTGCCACTCGACGATACCATCCAGTCGTCGTAACCGTCATTGTTCTGGTCACCCAGCGATTGAATGCCACCTCCGAAGAACGAGTGTGGTCCCGCACCCTCTCTTCTCCACAGTTCAACAAAAGCCTGTGAATCGCCCACCCCCAAAAACAAAAAGGCGAACACGGCACAGAAGAAGAGTGTGGTGAGGGTTCGCGTGGGCATGGGGACTTGGGCGTCGTCTTGTTATTCCAGAGCGCACGCAGTGCGGCACTACAGGGTAATTCTGATGACAATTTACAGAAAGAAAGGGAGAAAAGAAAATCGGAGAGGGCAGAAGCCGGAGGGGTCCTTCACTTCGTCAGGATGACGACACGCTTGAGTGAATCGGTGGCAGGAGTAGGTCCTTACAGAGGATGACAGAAGGCGGAGGTGAGATTTCGGCCGGGTTGTGCGTGGAAGATGGGTACAGTTGAATCACCATCGATCGCGAACCCGGCTCGGCGAAGAGACCCCATCCCGCGGCCCCTTCCCCACGCGATGAGGAGAAGGAGGGAAGAAATAGATTACGGAGTTGGGGTGGCTTTGAGTTTGACCTTGATTTGCTGGAGTTCGGAGAGCTTCATGACGAGAAACTCCGGACGGGGGATTTCGTAGTCTGCAAGCGTAACCGTGAAGGCTGCTTCAACAATGAGAGAGTTGTCGTCGGATAGTGTGACGTACACCTCGGGCGAAAGCTCGCGCGTCACGCCGTGGAGTGTGAAATTGCCTTTGACCGCAGCCAGGACTTTTGAGCCTGCAACGGGCGTCGCGGTGAGAGCGAACTCGGTTGAGGTGAACACGGCCTCGGGGAACTTGTCCGTGTGCAGATGATTCTCGCGCATGTGTTTGTCCCGCAGACTCAGACCCGTGGTGATTGAGGCCATGTCCACATGAACCTCCGCCCTGCCCTGCTGACCGGATTCGGGAAGCTCAATCGTGCCGGTCGCAATCGTCGTGCGACCCACGACCTTTTCCAAAGGTGCATCACTCTCGAAAACGACCGAAGTTGCCGGATCGCCGGAGACGACGGAATAGGGGGGTCCCGCCCACAGAGTCGAGCAGGCTAAGAGCAGCAAGGCAAGCATCATCTTCATCTGGTGTCCTCATGGCTTATTGTGAAATCCACTCGAGAAGATAGGGAGGTGAGGATTCACTTGCAATGAGTTGAGAGGCTATTGTGAATCTCACCCCCCCTTTGTCCCCCCCGCAGAGCAGGGGGGAAAATGAGATGGGCATAATCCCGGCTCGGCGACAGAGGGAGGTTTCGGCCGGGTTATGCGCGGTAGAGAGCCACAGTTGAATAAGTTATAGAGCGCAACCCGGCTCGGCGCTGATGTAACTGCATTCCCCGCCCCTTTCCCTCGCATCGGGGGGGGAAGGGGAAAAGAGAAGTTGAAGAACAGAGAGGGTTTTAGTATAATGGTGCTTGACAAGCACGATTTGATGAATCAACCCTGAGGGTGGACACGTGTTAGATGTATCCAGAAAATCGAGGACGCTGCGGACTGCGGTGGCGGAAGCCGTGTTGGTCATGCAAGAAGAGACGCTGAAGCGAGTGCGAGAGAGGACTGTTCCCAAGGGTGACGCGCTGGAAGTGGCAAGAGTCGCGGCGATTCAAGGCGTGAAGAACACTGCTTCGATCATTCCGTTTTGCCATCCGATTCCGATTGAACACGCGGCAGTTGAATACGACCTCGGACAAAACGAGATCACGGTTCGCGTTTCGGCGAAGTCGCTCTATCGCACCGGTGTCGAGATGGAAGCGATGACGGGTGCAGCGATCGCGGCGCTGACTCTCTATGATATGCTGAAGATGCTTGATGAGACGATGGAGATCAAGACCATTCGCCTGTTAGAAAAGCGCGGCGGAAAATCCGATTTCAAGGATAAGCTCAAGGTCAAACTTCGTGCGGCGGTGCTGGTGTTTTCCGATTCGGTTTCACAGGGTAAGAAGAGCGATAAGTCAGGTCAGATTATCGTCGAGCGATTGAAGCTTGAGGGTCTCGACGTGAAGGTCTATGAGATTCTACCCGATGAACCGGAGCAAATTGCATCGCGAGTGAAAGCGCTTTGCGACGAAGAGAAGATTGAGTTGATTGTACCGACGGGAGGAACGGGTCTTGGGCCGCGCGATTCGACGCCGGAAGGACTGAAGAGCGTTATCGAGAAGTATGTGCCGGGAATTTCGGAAGCGATGCGCGCGCACGGAAAGGAGAGAACTCCGTTTGCGATGCTCTCAAGAGGAGTGGCAGGATCGCGCGGCAATTCCCTGATACTCGCGCTGCCCGGTTCAAGCAGAGGAGTCGAAGAGTCGCTCGACGCGCTGTTTCCCGGACTCCTGCACTCGTTTCCCATGATGTGGGGAGGTAGCCACCCCTTGACAAGGGGCTGATTGCGCCTCATGGTTTCTCGTTGATCAGGCAGATTGTGCGGCGGCACCCGTCGCCGAAACAGGGATGAACGATGACTGATGAACTGGAAAAAGGAAATAGGAACCGGAAGAAGAGAAGAAAATGGAATTGGATTCGATAGGACTCTTGGCGATGGTGTTTGCGGTGGCTATGCTGTATGCTTCAGTGGGGCACGGCGGCGCATCGGGATACCTTGCCGTGCTCGCGCTGTTCTCGCTACCTGTTAAGGAGCTTGCAGGAACGGCGCTCGTGCTCAATGTGTTGGTCTCAACCGTTGCATTCATGCAGTTTTATCGCGCGGGACACAAACCGCCATCGTACATCTGGATTCTCTTGCTGTTCTCTGTTCCGGCTTCGTTCGCGGGAGGATGGATGCATGTCTCCAGTGAAGTCTATCGCGTTGTGCTTGCGGCTGCGCTTTTGATTGCGGCGGTGAGACTTGCGATTTCGTGGAAGGCGAGTGAAAGTGAACTGAGGCACAGGCCCGGCCTCTTCGTTTTAGCGGCGAGCGGTACGGGGATTGGGTTTCTTTCAGGGTTGGTCGGAGTGGGCGGAGGAATTTTCTTGAGCCCGCTCGCAATCCTTTTGAAATGGGCAAGCGTCAAACAGGTCGCGGCGATGTCGGCGCTGTTTATTCTGTTGAACTCGCTCTCTGGAATTGCGGGACGACTTGCAGATGGGAAGCTCGTGCTTGCCGATGCAACCGGGTTGATTGTTGCGGCATTTCTCGGAGGAGTAATTGGCTCATACTGGGGCGCGAATCGTGTGGGAGGGGTGATGTTGAGAAGGCTGCTTGCTGTTGTGCTGATGATTGCGGCTTTGAAGCTCGCGTTGACTTAGAAGAGGGCTCAAATTCGACAAGCAAAGGGCTGCCCGGTTGGACAGCCCTTTTTATGTGAATGCGATTTGAGAGACTCAAACGCGCATGAAGTCGGAGACCGCATCCCCCGACCCCTTTCCCCTCGCAACGAGGAGAAAGGGGAGATGAGAGAGAAGCTATTCGCGGGCGTCCACGGAGGCGTGGTGACTGTGCGGGCGGGCACGCAGGCCCGCCCCTACGTCAGAGTCGGCAGCCACAGGGGCAGCCGCTACAAGAAGTTTGGCAGAAGAGAACCCCTATCCCCCGACCCCTTTCCCCTCGCAACGAGGAGAAAGGGGAGATGAGAGAGAAGTTATTCGCGGGCGTCCACGGAGGCGTAGGCGGCCATTTGGACGATGTCGCCGACGGAGCAATCGCGCTCAAGGATGTGCACGGATTTGGCCATGCCCATGAGGATCGGGCCGATTGCCGTGGCGCCGCCGAGTTCACTCAAGAGTTTGAAGGCAATGTTGCCGCTGGTCATGTTGGGGAAGATCAGCGTGTTTGCAGGTTTGCCGTCCAATGCGCAGAAGGAGAAGGTTGTCTTGAGCAGTTTCTCGGAGAGTGCGGTGTTAGCGCGCATCTCACCGTCAATGATGATGTCGGGGCGACGCTCGCGAACGAGTTGAACGGCGCGAGCAACTTTATTGGAGAGCGGATGCTGAACGCTGCCGAAATTGGAGAAGCTCAACATGGCGACGCGCGGGACTTCCATGAAGTTCTTCCGCACAGTGTCGGCGGCAAGAATGGCGACTTCGGCGAGATCTTCCGAGGTGTTATCTTCTACGTTGACTCCGACGTCGGCGAGATAGAAATTTCTGTTCTTCATCACCAGACACATCAGCGTGGAGACGAGATTAACGCCGGGTTTTTTGGGCAGAAGTTGAAGAGCGGCGCGCACCATGTCGGAATAGTGATGAGAGACTCCGCCGACCAATGCCTGTGCGGAATTTTCGCGCAGCATCATGGCGGCGAGGTAGTTGGGATTGCGCACCAGGGACAGCGCGCTCTTCATGGTCACGCCCTTGCGCTGACGATGATTGAAGAGTTGCGCAGCGAGACGATCAATTTCTTTTTGCGGCAAGGTCTGCGGATCAATCGTGACGACGCCTTCAAGCGACACGCCGAGTTCGGCGGCCTGCTTGCGCATGGCTTCTTCGCGTCCGATCAAGACGGGTTGACCGACTTTTTCCTTGACGATGAGCGAAGCCGCGCGGATGACTTTCGGATGTTCGCCTTCAGGGAAGACAATGCGACGGGGGGCGACGCGCGCCTGATCTATAAACATGCGCGTGACGTGGCGACCGCTTCCCAGTAATCTTTCAAGCTGATTGTGGTAGGCTTCGAAATCCGTGATGGGAGCTTTGGCGACTCCTGAATCACAAGCAGCCTTGGCGACGGCGACGGCGACGCGCAAGAGCACGCGATGATCCATCGGCTTGGGAATAATGTAGTCGGTGCCGAAGCTGATGAAGTCGAGCCCGTAAGCCGCGCTGACGTAGTCGGGCACGTCTTCGTGAGCAAGCGAGGCGAGGGCGTGCGACGCGGCCATCTTCATCTCTTCATTGATCTGCGTGGCATGAGTGTCAAGCGCGCCGCGGAAGATAGCGGGGAATCCCAGCACATTGTTGATCTGATTGGGGAAGTCGCTTCTTCCGGTCGAGACGATGGCATCAGGGCGAGCTTCGCGGGCATCGGGGTAGCTGATTTCGGGATCGGGATTGGCGAGAGCGAAGACAATCGGATGATTGGCCATGCTTTTTACCATCTCCTTTGAGACGACTCCGCCGACGGAGCAACCGCAGAAAACGTCGGCATCTTTCATGGCATCGGCGAGCGTGCGGTCGGCGGTATTGCGGGCGAATCCGGCCTTGTAAGGATTGTATTTCTTATGCGCGGGATCAAGGTCTTCGCGCCCGATGTAGAGCACGCCTTTGGTGTCACACATCAGGATATTCTCAATCTTCACACCGAGCGAGACGTACATCTTCGCGCAGGCAATCGCTGAAGCGCCGGCGCCGTTTACCACCACGCGCACAGTTTCGATTTTTTTCTTCACCAGGCGGAGCGCGTTCAGGAGACCTGCACCGGAGATGATGGCCGTGCCGTGTTGATCGTCATGGAAGACGGGAATATTCATCGTCTTCTTAAGCGTCTCTTCGATATAGAAGCAGTTGGGCGCCGAGATGTCTTCGAGGTTGATTGCGCCGAAGGTTGGTTCAAGTAGTTGGCAGACCTTAATGACTTCGTCGGGGTTCTCGGAGTTGACTTCGATGTCGAAGACATCCACGTCGGCGAACTTTTTGAAGAGCACGCCTTTGCCTTCCATGACGGGCTTACCTGCCAGCGCACCGATATTGCCGAGGCCCAGTACTGCGGTTCCGTTTGAGACGACGGCGACCAGATTTTGACGCGCGGTGTAGATTGAGGCTTTGGAGGGATCGGCTTGGATTTCCAGGCAAGGGGCCGCAACACCGGGCGAGTAGGCCAGCGAGAGGTCGTATTGCGTGGAGACGGACTTGGTGGGGATGACTTCTATCTTGCCCTTGCGTCCCCGGCTATGATATTCGAGGGCTTCGTCAGCTAATGACATATTCAAGACTCCGAATCGTTCACATTGTGAAAAGTGTAACAAAGACACCTAAATATACGCTTTTCTCTACTATCCTCCAAGTAGGAAGGCGGGGTATTTCTGTGACAAGGTCACGGAAACGAGCGATGAACGATGAGCGATGAATTATGAGTGGGAGAGGGTTGTGAACCGGAAACAGGAAATGGGAAATGGGAAATAGGAACCGGAAGAAGAACCCCCTCCCCGGCCCCTTTCTGATGCATCGAGGGGAAGGGGGACAGGAAAGCAGAAGCGCGGCCTTGAGGGTCGCGCTTGCCACTTCTGTCACCCTGCAAGGGTCTATTGGGAAGGCTGATTACGTTCGGGAGTGTCGGCCAGTGAGTAGATCCCTGCGGGATGACAAACCCTCACTTAAAGTCTATTTGATCAGGACGAGTTTACGATGGGCAGTGAAACCACCTGCGGATAGGCGATAGAAGTAGATGCCGGAGGAAAGCCCGGTCGCATCGAAATTGATGCGATGCAGGCCGACAGACATCGCACCGTCGGAAAGCACGGCAACCTGTTCGCCGAGAAGATTGTGCAGTGTGAGCGAGACAACTGATGCTTCGGGTAGAATGAACTCGATAGTGGTCGAAGCGTTAAAGGGATTAGGATAATTTTGCAGGAGAGCGAACTCGCTCGGAACTTCGTCTGCACGTGGTGTCGCGTGAAGTTGGCCGATCTGCTCACGGGAGCCATCAAAGTCCACCGAAGTGAGAGTGTAAGAATACTCGCGTCCGTTCGTGAGATTCTCGTCGCGCCATTGGTAGCTGCTGCCGGTTGCGCTATTGGTAGCCGAAACATTGGCCATGACCACACCGTCGCGAGTGATCTCGAAGTGGCTCAAGTTCGTCTCCGCTCCCGTCAGCCAAGAGAGCAGAACGTTCTGATCTTCCGCGCGCGCGTCAAAGGACAGAAGCTCGACGGGCAATACCCAATCGCCGTCAATTCTGAAGTAATCGAAATCAGCATTGATTTCATATCCGGCGGGAGCGCCGGAGGTAAGCCCAATTCGGCAAGCCGGATTCGAAAGCCACGGCAAAGTGGCAGCGCCTCCCGGAAGCCAGTTCAATCCGTCCACGGAAAATGAGGCGGTGACGGTGGAGCCGGAAAGTGACATCTTCAAGAGGACGTCGTTTGAGGTGCAAGGTTCAAAATCCTGATTGAAGTAGCTGCCTCCTGATACTCCATAGAGAGCCGTAATATGATTGTAGAAGCTTGGAACGTAGTCTCGAGTGAAGAACAGGAAGTTGTCATAGTCGAGCCAGATGCATATGCCCGCTTGCTGCAAGCTCACGGTAGGAGTAATTTGAACCCTTGCGCCCATGGTGAAGTCGCCGGCGGGACGTGGAAGCGTCATGTAGTTTTGCCCGGTTGAGGCAAAGCCAGCTTTTGCGATTAGTCTCATCCAGCCGGGACGCGCAGCGAGACTCCAATGTGTGGGATCCTCATTGTACCATTGCCAGCATGAACCTAAGGTTTGGGATCCGAATCCGTCATAATAGGGAACGGCAGTCGGGGGACAGACCGCAAAGGCGGCGCTACACACAAGCAATAACATCAGGGCAAGCTTCATTCGACATTCCTTTCATGTCCGCAGATTCAAGTTCGTTCGGATCGGCTGGAGAGTCGGATCCGGTTCAAAAAGTCGAATCAATCTATGATTAGTAGATTAGATAGTCAACTAAGCTTCAAGAACAGCTTCAAATAAATTCTTCTGACCCACTGAAGGGGATAGGCGACAGTGGGCGGACAAAGAAATTGAACACCTAACCCCGGTCCTTCCCAGCTGTTTTCGACCCCCTACCCAGCCCTCCCCGGAAGTCCCAATCTGGAAATAAGAGAAGTGCGCCAGATTCCTGCGGGGAACCGCGCGACTCATTACGTTTTTCGATTTTCTTCTGCTATTTGGTCGCGCTTAATCCCCGCTCGGCGACGAGGGAGAAGGTGGGCGGGTCGGGGACCCGCCCCTACAACGGAGATGGAGAGATAGGTGGCCTTTGAGTTTGGGCGAAAATTGATGTATTTTCATGGATACGGAATTGACAAAGCTGAAGAGGACGGGTGCGCAGAGTAGTCGAGAAGATAGGCGGTGCGCGGGGAATGGCGAAGGCTGGATGGGCCTTGGCCATCAAGTCCTTGCCGGCATTCTACGGATTAGGAGTGATCTTCATCCTGATTCGTGCGCTGCCGGTCGAGGAATATGGGCAGTACGGCATCGCCTGGGCCTTCTTGAACGTAGCTGCCATGTGCACGCGCGGACTTTGGGCGATGACCCTGGTCCAGAGGTGGGCCTCCGGCCGACGTGAACAGGTTTTGGGGGCAGTGTTAGGTTTGTCCCTGGGGACGACGGGAATCGGGATTATTGTGGGAATCCTGCTGCTGCCGTGGCTGGGCCTCTCTTCGGTGCAGACCGGGCTGACCTGCGTCGCACTGCTGATTCTGGTGCCGCGCGATCTGGCGATTGCCCTGGGACAGGCCGAAGAGAAGATGAAGCGGGTGTTCGCGATCGAGGTTTGCTACTTCTTGGGGAGTCTGATCGGTTTCGCCGTGCTTGCAAGCGCGCATAGCTTGAGTACCGCTGAAACCGCACTGCTGGTGAACACGGCGGCGATCGTGCTCTCTTCGATTGCGGGCATGTGGTTCTATCCGCAAGTGGTTAAGCCCGCTTTTCAGAATGCCGACTATCGCGGTGTGATGGGCTACGGGAAATGGACGGGAGTCTTAGCGATTGGCGACGTCTATTTTCAGCAGGGCGATCTGTTGGTGCTTTCGGTCGTGCAGAATCCCGTGGCGATAGCGCCTTATATTGCGGCGAAGACCTTCCTGCGATTGTTCGCGTTGGCGTCGCAGGCGATGACCTTTCTGCTTTATCCGATGGCTGCCCGGCTTGCGGCACAACGCGAGTATCAGAAGCTACTTTCGAAGATGAAAATCGCGCTTACGGGAATTGTTCTTCTGCTCCTGCCGGCCTGTGTCGCGCTGTGGTTCTATGCGGATCCATTGATTCCGACGCTGCTCGGTGCGAAGTACATGGATTCGATTCCCTACGTGGTCGCACTGCTGCCCGCCGCACTGCTTGAACCGCTCTTCAGCACCGGAGGCAACGTGTTGGTCGGAATCGGCAGACCGAGGCTTGCGGCTGTGGCAATTCTCGCGGTGATCGCGGTCAATGTGAGTTGCAATCTCATCCTCGTGGACAGGTTCGATCTTCATGTCGCGCCGTGGATCTTAGCAGGAAGCTACTTGCTGTTAGGGCTTACGCTCCAGTGGCGCGTGCGCTCGGTTCTCAAGCGGATGTGAGAGCCCCTTACGAGGACGGCCTTAAGTCGCCCTACGACGGTCTCGGCTGTCAGATTTCGGCCGGGTTGTGCGCGGTAGATTGGCGCAGTTGAATCAGTGCTCAAGCGCAAACCCGGCTCGGCGGGAGAAGCGCAGAACCCCCATCCCCGGCCCTTCCCCCTCGCTGCGAGTAGGAAGGGAGGTGCGAAGTGAAGGTCGCGTTGAATCCCGGTTCGGCAGTTGCGGGGTTAGCGATGTCATTCCTCTTTCTTCCTCTTGTTCCCTCCTTCCTTTCGAGAATTGTCGAGATTTCATAAACGGTGTGAAGCGACTGCGATCCAACCAAATTGAGGATTATTAACCTCTTGGTCTTGCATTTGGCTTGAGGAAATTGTAACGTAGCTTTGACTCTGGCCCCCCGAGATGAGGGAGAAGCTGAAGTATGTTCTGTCCGAAATCGGTGATATGAGTTTTGGGAAAACAATAATTTAGAATTTGACTTATTTTATCCGATTTTATGGCAGAGTGTTCGCGGTCAGGATGTGTGACAGAATCACTGAGAGGTATTCGGATAAGAATATCTTAAATGGGGGACGATCTTGACCGGAAGTGGCAGTTCAGAGACACCTGCGCGCGCGAAACTGAAGATGAGTTGTGCGCACTGCGGACTGCCGGTGCCGAAACCGCTGATTCGGGCGGAGGGGCATTCGTTCTGCTGTTCGGGCTGCGATGCGGTCTATGAGATTCTGCATTCGGAGAATCTTGATGACTATTACCGCTTACGCGAGGAATTCGCGTCCGCTCCACAGAAGGCTTCGCGGATTTCAGGGAAGGACTTCCGCTACATGGACGACAGCGAGTTTCTGACGCGCTATGCGATTCCGAAAGCGGAAGGAAGGTTGGAGATTCGATTGTACTTGGAGGGGGTGCATTGCGCGGCGTGCACGTGGTTGGTTGAAAAGGTCTTGCTGGAGCGTGAAGGAGCGGCCTTCGCGCAGCTTGATCAGGGGAGATCGCTTCTGGACATCGTGTTTGATCCGCGAACGACGCCGCTTTCGAAACTGGCGCGCGCGTTAGATAGATTTGGCTACACACCGCATCCGTTGATTGAGAATTCGGCGGCGCGGATTCAGAAGAAGGAATCACGCGCGCTTTTGATGCGGATGGGGATTGCAGGCGCCGTGGCGGGGAACATCATGCTGCTTGCAGCAGCGCTTTATGCGGGCGAGTATTCGGGGATTGATCCGGAGCAGGCGAATCTATTTCGTTGGTTGAGTCTGGGGCTTTCGCTTCCGGCAGTTTTTTATTCAGCGCAGCCGTTTTTCAAAGGGGCGTGGGCGGGACTGCGGATGAAGATGCTGCACATGGATTTGCCGATCAGCTTGGGGATTTTGGCGGCGTTTTCGATCAGCGTCTATGGCACACTGCTTCAACGGCAAGAGGTTTACTACGACAGCGTTGCGATGCTGATCTTCCTCTTGCTTGCGGGAAGAATGATCCTGAATCGCGCGACATCGCGCGCGGCCGAAGCGGCGGAGAGTCTGCTGGATGCAGCGCCGAAAACCGTGCGCAAAGAAGAGGATGGGAAGACCGAAGAGATTCGGCTTGAGCTTGCGGAGCCTGACGACGTGCTCTTGGTGTTGCCCGGGGAGATCATTGCGGTGGACGGAGTCGCTGTGCAGAACGGAGGATGGGTTACCGAAGCGCATCTGACGGGCGAATCCGCTCCGGTGTACAAAGGGGATGGCTCAAACGTTTACAGCGGCTCGATAGTTGTACAGATGCCGCTGCGCGTGAAGATCACTGCGACGGGAGCGTTGACACGGCTCTCGCAGATTGCAGAGATGATTCGCAGAGCGGGAAGCGAACGGGCGCCGATGGTAAGACTGCACGACAAGATTGCCGGATACTTCGTGGGGACGGTGCTGACCTTGGCTACGATTACGGGAATCCTTTGGTGGAACCTTGATCCGTCGCGCTGGCTGTGGAATGTGGCGGCGCTGTTGGTAGTTACTTGTCCTTGTTCTTTGGGTCTTGCGACTCCGGTTGCATTCGCCATTGCGATGGGGCGCGCGGCGAAGCGGGGCGTGTATTTGAAGAGCGCGGAAGCGATTGAACGCGCGGCGAAAGTGCGTCACGCGGTGCTTGATAAGACGGGAACGATTACATCCGGAGCGATGGAGATCGGCTCTCTGCAATTTGCTCCGGGCTTGAATGCTGCGGAGCAGGAGACTCTGCTGAAAGAACTCGCGGCGCTGGAAACGTTTTCGGTTCATCCGGTTGCGACGGCGTTTCGCAGTTGGGCTCGCGGCGACATGAGTGTCGAAGATGTGCGCGTTCATGCGAAGGGAATTGAAGGCACGCTTGCGGGACAAATTTTGTGCGCGGGATCAAAGGAATTCATGCGCGATTGCGAGATTTTGATTCCGGAGTGGGCGCAAACCATTCAAGGCAACGTGTATTGCGCGCGCGCGGGGCAAGTTGTCGCTGTGACGATGATTGAGGACCGCGTGAGTCCCGAAGCGAAGCAGGCGGTTGGCGAGTTGCACGCGATGGGAATTGAGTTGGAGATTTTGAGCGGGGACAGAGCGGAAGAGGTTTCGCGTGTTGCGGAATTTGTTGGGGTTTCCGCTGCACGTGGAGGAGCAAGTCCCGAGGAGAAGTTGGCGCGTGTAAGAGAGCTTGAAGCGCGAGGGACCAAGACAATCGTATTCGGGGACGGAGTGAATGACTCAGCGGCTCTTTCTGCTGCGACGTTGGGAGTTTCCGCGGCGGATGCTTCGGAAGTTGCGCGCGGCGCGGCGGATGTATTTGTTTCGCGCAGAGGACCTGCGGCGCTATCGGAATTGCTTAGTTTGTCACGGCGGACGATGAAAACGATTCGACTGAACGTCGTGATTGCGGTTCTCTATAATCTCACGGGCGCGGCATTGGCGATGGCGGGTTTGGTGTCTCCTCTGCTTGCGGCGGTATTGATGCCGATCTCCTCACTGACCGTGTTAACGCTTGCGGTGCGGGGGCCGCGCGTATGAATATTCTCTTTCTCTTGATGGCGCTGGCCATCGTGTTCGTTCTCGTGTTTGCGGGGTTCTATATTTGGGCGGTGCGTAAGGGGCAGTTTGACGATTTGGAGACGCCGGCGCATCGGATATTGATTGATGATGACAAGAAGATAAAGGAAAACGGGAAGTAAATCCATGGCGATGGAGACCTTTCGGTACGATTACGGGATCGTTCGCAAGTTTGTGATCGCGACTCTTTTGTGGGGCGCGGTGGGCATGCTTGTGGGCGTGATCGTTGCGAGCCAGCTTGCGTGGTGGCAGATGAATTTCGGAACGTCATGGCTGACGTTCGGCAGGCTGCGTCCGCTGCACACAAATGCGGTGATCTTTGCATTTGCCGGTAACGCCATCTTTGCGGGTGTTTACTACTCGTCG
>JADLDM010000041.1 GCA_020846695.1 bacterium
CGTCGTATTAGGGTAGTACCATGCACCAAGATAGGCCATGGCTGTAAGCTGGAGCTTTCGGCAGCTATCGTCGGTGACAACCTGCGGGACGATGTTCACACCGTAGTCATGGGTCTGGACTGAGTGATAGAGGTCGGTGCACCAAGCATAGAGGGGATCGCCCAGGTCTTCGCAGGTGCTGTGGAAGCACATTTGACCGTAGTTGCTGCTGAAACCGCCGCCAATCCAATAGGTATTTCCGCGGCCACCTTCGCCACCTGTTCCGGCGTAGCGTAGGCCGAAGTAGTCAATACTGCAATCGCCACAGTCGTCATCCAGAATCGCGGCTCCTGTCGGCGGCTCGTCCAGTAGTTCACTCGACGGGTCAACAGCCCAAGCAAAGGTAGCCAATCCGAGGGTCAGGATGGCAAGGAGAAGAACTCTTTTCATTTCAAATCCTTTCTTCAAAGTCGGCATAATCATCATATCCTTGCGATACATTATTGTTTATAATTGAACTTCAGTTTTGGAGTCAGCCATTCTTAGGTCAGCGGAGGCTTGACATTGGCCTCCGTCCTCGCTATATTTGCGGACTTTCGGGGCAGTAGCTCAGCTGGGAGAGCACCACGTTCGCAACGTGGGGGTCGGCGGTTCGATCCCGCTCTGCTCCACCGATAGCAAAAGCTATCCCAATTTTTTCTCGGCAGATGCCGCCGGGCCCCGTGCACACGGTCGCCGCCCAACCCCGCCAGGACCGGAAGGTAGCAACGGTAAGCGGTTTTCAGTTGTGTTGCGGTCAAGCCTGGCGATCTCTGCCGGGTTTTTTTTTCGGTGGGAGGAGGTTTGACCGCAGAGAAAGCGCTATGAGAACGAGCGGACAAGTGTCCTAACTCAGACGCTTTAATTTAGGGAGACGCTATCCGAATTACCATGAGAGAATCCACATTGCACGATTGTATCTCCAAAATTGATATAGAGTTGCGACTATAGTGAGTGTTGTAGGACGGTTAAGTATACTTTGAGGGTCGGCAGTATTATACGGTTGATTTTTGGCAACTTTGCTGTGATTATTCACATGTACGTCTTGCCAAGTGTGCGTGACGAGACCACTCTGGACAAAATTCTCCCTTATTAGTCATATTTCTGCCTCTCGTTGCCTCTTGCGGTTCCTCGGATGCCTCCTCTGGTCGTTGCAAGCCGGGCTGAAGTAAGGGATGGCGGCCCTCTCTCGCTTGCGGGTCAGCAATTGCGGGTTTTTCTTGACAAAATCAAAAGTTTTCGGTAGTTTAGAACACAACAATGGACATGGAGCGAGTGCCGATACTCCTGTCTATTAAATTGTAAAATATCTGCTTGAGCGTCCTGCTCCGGGCGCGGACGGGTGTGGGTGGGTTATCCGCCTCGTGAAAATAGGAGCAAGCCGCAACCTACCACGTCCCCATGACGGACGCGATTTACTCCAACAATCTCATAACCTTTCTGCTCTACTTCGTTGCGGTAGCCGCGACGATTGGACTGTTTTTTGGTCTGTCCGTGCTGGTCGGGCCGAAGAAGAGCAATCCAACGAAGGATGCAGCCTTTGAGACGGGCTGGGTTTCGAAGACGGATGCCTCGCGTCCCTATCCGATCAAGTATTATCTTGTGGCCATCTTGTTTGTCGTGTTTGACATCGAGGTGGCCTTTTTGTATCCGTGGGCGGTTAGTTTCCGCGATTTGGGGGGCATTGGTCTGATTTCGATGACGCTCTTCTTGGCAGTTCTCGCGGTTGGGCTATACTATGCGGTAAAGAAGCGCGTGCTGGAGTGGAAATGAGCAATCATGCGAACGGACATCACTTGGATATGACGCGCTCGCTATCGGGAAGCGTGGTCACCACTCGTTTTGACAAACTTTTGGGCTGGGCGCGCAAGTACTCACTGTTTCAGTATCCGTTTGTGACGGCGTGCTGCGGCATGGAGTATATGGCAACGGCGGCCTCGCATTACGATTTGGATCGTTTCGGCGCGGCGCTTCCGAGGTTTTCACCTCGTCAGGCCGACGTGCTCTGGGTGGTGGGGACAATTAGCCACAAGATTGCGCCGGTTTTGAAGACGATTTACGATCAGATGGCGGAACCGAAGTGGGTGGTTAGCTTTGGCGCGTGCGCAAGCTGCGGCGGGCCTTACGACAACTACGCGACTGTGCAGGGGATTGACACGATCATTCCCGTGGACATCTATATTGCCGGTTGTCCTCCGAGACCTGAGGCGGTGCTGGATGGTCTTCTGAAGTTGCAGGAGTTGATTCAGAATCAGAAGCACGAATGGAGATAGCCGTCGTTGCGGGTCTGGAGACCCACAACGGCGAGAAAATTTGATGCCTAAATTCCCCGAACATATCGCGATTGAAAAGGTTCACCCGGAAGCGGTGCTGGACTGGCACGAGAATTTTGGCGACCGCACTCTGATTGTTGAGAGCAAGCAGGTGGTTGAGGTGGCGAAGATTCTGCGCGATCAGTTCGGCTACAAGATGCTGGTGGATTTGACGGCGGTGGATTATTTGCCGCGCCGCCCGCGTTTTGAGGTAGTGTATCACTATCTGAATCTTCAGACAAATACACGGATTCGGATTAAGACTCAGCTTGAGGAAACGAGCGCGCATCTGCCGACGCTTTCAGATATATATCCGATTGCGGATTGGTACGAGCGCGAGGTTTGGGATCTGTTCGGAATCAAGTTTGACGGGCATCCGAATCTGAAGCGCATCATGCTCTACGAAGGATTCGAGGGGCATCCTTTGCGCAAGGACTATCCGAAGACGAAGCGGCAGCCACTATTGGGGCCGCAGAACTGATATGAGCACGGTTAGCACATCCGAAATCACAGCCGCACTTCCGCCGGACGAGCCGGAATTTCAGCATCAGGAGATGATGCTGAATATCGGGCCGTCGCATCCTGCGATGCACGGCATTATTCACATCAAGGCGAAGCTCGAGGGTGAACTGGTCATCGAGTCCGAAGTGGACATCGGCTACCTGCACCGTGCTTTTGAGAAGAGCTGCGAAGAGGCAACGTGGAATCAGGCGATTATCTACACGGATCGTCTGAACTATGTTTCGGCGGCGATCAATAATATCGGCTACTGCATGGCGGTTGAGAAGCTGTTGGGTGTGACGCTTCCACCGCGCGGGCAATATATTCGCACGCTAATGTCGGAGATTTCGCGTATCGGCGATCACTTGACCTGTGTCGGCGCCTCGGCAATGGAATTGGGCGGATTCACTCCGTTCCTCTATATGATTAAGGGCCGCGAGTATTGCTGGGAGTTGATCGAGAACTATTGCGGCGGGCGTGTGACGACGATGGCTTCGCGAGTGGGGGGAATGCCGCACGATCTTCCCGAGGGATTTCTGGATCAATGCTTGTGGGTGGTAAAGGAGATTCGCGAGATTCTGCGCGAGTGTCATGTGCTCCTTACGAAGAACAGAATTTTCGTTGAGCGCATGAAGGGCGTGGGTGCCATGTCCGGTGAGCGCGCGATTGAATGGGGTTGGACGGGGCCGTGCTTAAGAAGCTGCGGAGTGGGTTACGACGTGCGCAAGGATTTTCCGTATCTGGTTTATAACGAACTGGATTGGGAAGTGCCGGTCGGAACGAACGGCGATAACCTCGACCGCTATCTCGTGCGCATGGAAGAGATGGAGCAAAGCTGCCGGATTATCGAGCAGTGCGTGGCCAAGATGCCGGGCGGGCCGATCAATTGCGACAACAAACGCGTGATGCTTCCCGCGAAGAAGGATACCTACGAGAATATTGAGGGCTTGATGAATCACTTCAAGCTCATCATGTACGGACACGGGATTCGCGTTCCGCAGGGCGAAGTTTATTTCCCTGTGGAAGGCGCGAACGGCGAATTGGGTTTCTACATCGTGAGTCATCCCGACGAGCATTCCAAGGACGGCCGCAACGACCGCGCGTGGCGCGTGCGTTGTCGTCCGCCGTGTATGAATCCGGTCGCGGGACTTCCTGAGATAATCAACAACTATATGATTGCGGATATTGTTCCGACCTTCGGTTCGGTGAACATGATCGGCGGGGAATTGGATAGATGACGCAAGTTACGATTCCTGAAACCCTGAAGAAGAAGGCCGAGGAGATTTTCTTCCGCTATCCTGCTGAGAAGCGGCAGTCCGCTCTCCTCCCGCTGTTGTTTGAAGTGCAGCGCGAGATGGGATGGATTCGCCCGGAAGCCGAAGCATGGGTTGCCGAAACGGTTGGTGTGTCTCCGGTGAAAGTGCGCGAAATCATCACGTTTTATTCGATGATGCGCGCCGAGCCGGTGGGGAAGTACTTGATTCAGTTTTGCCAGAATATCTCCTGTTGTCTAAGAGGCGGCGAGAATATTCTGCATCACATGGAGAAAAAGCTTGGGATACACGTCGGCGAAACAACAAAAGACGGACTGTTTACGCTTCGTGTGGTCGAGTGTTTGGGCGGCTGTTCGTGGGCGCCGATGATGCTCGTGAATGAGGATCAATATTTTGTTCTCTCGGTTGAGAAGATTGACAAGATCATCGAGGGATTTCGCTCGGGCAATCCGGTTGCGCCGGATCATCCGACTCCGCTGTTGGGCAATGTTGCCGGGGAGGCCGTAGCATGATCGGCAACGGATCGGTCAGGCTTCTGTCGAAGAATTTTGACGTGCCGAATATGGCGACGCTGGACGTTGCGATGAAGCACGGCGCGTATGATATGCTGAAGCGTGCGATGAAACTGAAGCCTGAAGAGGTGACGGAACTCGTCAAGGCTTCGGGGCTTCGCGGGCACGGCGGCGCAGGTTTTTCAGCAGGGACGAAATGGGGATTCGTTCCGAAGGACAAGTTTCCGCGTTATGTGTGCGTGAACGGCGATGAGTCTGAGCCGGGAACCTGCAAGGACAGACTGATTATCGAGCGCGATCCGCACTTGATGCTGGAAGGCGCGCTGATCTGCGCCTATGCGGTTCAGGCTGAGCGGATTTACATTTACATTCGCGGTGAGTATTACTATCCGGCGAAGGTGATGGCCGAGGCGATCAAGCAGGCGCAGGCCAAGGGCTTCATCGGGCAGAAGATTCTGGGAAGCGACTGGTCGTGCACCGTTCATCTGCAGAACGGCGCGGGCGCGTATATTTGTGGTGAAGAGACAGGTTTGATCGAGTCGCTGGAAGGGAAGAAGGGTTGGCCGCGTTTGAAGCCGCCGTTTTATCCTGCGGCGATTGGATTGTGGGGTGCGCCGACGATTGTGAACAACGTTGAGACGCTTGCATTCGTGCCGCGGATTCTCGATATCGGGCCTGAGAAATTCGCGGCGATGGGTTCGCCGAAGAACGGCGGAACGGGGCTATTTTCGCTTTCAGGTCACGTGAACAAGCCGGGAGTGTACGAGCTTCCGATGGGGACATTGCTCACGGATTTGATTCACAAGCACGGTGGCGGCATTCCGAATGGGAAGAAGTTGAAGGCTGTAATTCCGGGCGGGAGTTCGTCGCATATTCTGACTGCTGATGAGTGTGAGAACTTGCCGTTGGATTTTGAATCGGTTGCCGCTCGCGGTTCGATGCTGGGGAGCGCGGCGGTGATGGTGATTGATGAAACCGTTTCGATACCGCAGTTGATGCACTGGATGGTGAGATTCTACGCGCACGAAAGTTGCGGGCAGTGCACGCCTTGCCGCGAAGGAACGGATTGGTTGTTGCGTCTCTCGAAGAAATTCCTTGAGGGCACGGCGCGGAAGAGAGATATTGACGACATGTGGCAGCTTGCCGACAACATAGACGGAAAGACCATTTGCGCTTTGGGTCAAGCGGTGGCGTGGCCGACGAAGAGCTACCTGGTGAAGTTCCGTCATGAGTTTGAGGCGCTGTGCAGGAATTAAGTTGAGTTGAATGCCGTGAGTCGCGGCATTGTTGTCATCGCGGCCTTTGCTCTTTGTGCGCTGAGTTACAGTCTGTGGATTCCTCCGGGTGAAGCTCCCGATGAGCCTGCGCATCTCAAGTATGCGGGTTACTTGGCGGAAACGGGCCAACTGCCGGGCGCGGAGTTCATCGAGAGTGACTCGATTCCCGAAGCCTTTCAGCCGCCGCTTTATCACGGAGCAGTGGCGGGATTGATCAGAGCGGGAGTTGCGTCCGGTCGGATTGTCTGGGTGAAGAATCCGGAATTCGAGCGATCGGCGGTTGACGCTGAGAAGAATGAGTACGACGCGCGTTCCACGAGCGAGGCAAGCGGAACGAGCGCGATGCAGGGTTTTTATTTTGCGCGGCTATTCAGCGTTGTCCTCGGAATCATTCTTGTTGTTCTTTGTCTGAAGTTGGTTGGCGCAAACGGCTTGCTGCCGCTCACTATCCTTTTGGTTACACCTGCTTTTGTGTTTGCCTCGGGAACTCTGGGGAACGACGTGATGGCGGGAGTCTGGACGGCTGCGGCGCTGCTTGCTTATCAGAAGTGGCGCGAGACGAATGCTCTGACACCGCTATTGCTCTGCTCATTGTTCTTTGGTTTGGGGCTCTTGACGAAACTCTCTGTGCTCTTTCTTTGGGCGCCGCTGCTTCTGTTCGAGTTCATTCGGACGAAGAAGAGTGGAAAGATGTTTTCGTCCGTTGCGCTCTTTGCGATTCCGCTTGCGATTTCGATTGCGGTGATTGCGCGATCATTGGAGCTTCATCCACATCGCGCTCATCCCGATAGATTGGAGTGGATCCAGAGCGGAGCGATTCCGTGGCTGTTTTCGTGGGTGAGCACGTTTGTCAAGACGATCTATCACTCGCTCTTCACTTCAGTTGGTGTGCTTGGAGCGCAAGCAGTCTGGTTGCCGGGCTGGGTGTATGGTCTTTTCTTTCTGATGGGGCTTCTGTTTGCGGGCGTGATGTTTCGCTCGCTGCCTAAGCGATTCGCGCAATTGGTGAATGTGCACACGGCATTCTTGAGCGCTGTGATTGCGGTTTTCGGGCTGTTCTTTGCGTCGGTCTATTGGTTTCGGGAATCCGGCGAATGCATGCATGCGCGGCTATTCATTCCGTTCGTGCCGGGGCTGCTGCTCGGGTTCACGAATGCCGACTTTGCGCGGCTTCCTGTTCTGCGGGGATGGAAAACTGCGCTATGGAGTTCGCTGATTGTTTCGGCAGTTATTGCGTTGCTGCCTCACGAAGCGCTTGTTGGCGCGGCAATGCGAATTGCTGAAGTCTTGCATGGCACATCCGACCCGCAGCATTACGCGGAAGTTCTGAGCCGTGTCGCGCAAATTGTCGCTATCTGTTCGCTGGGTTTCATAGTCTTGCGGACAGAAGTGGTGGTGAATAAATTAGAGTCTGTTCTGACTCGTAAGCTTGTTTGGATTTCTGTTCTTGGTTTGATTTTCAATCTGTTATTGCTTTTCCTTTACGTTCGTCCCATACTTTCGCAATAGAAAACTCCGCCCGTGCCTTGGCTTGAAATTGACGGCAAACCTGTCGAAGTTCCCGCGAATCTCAATTTGATTGAAGCCGCTCGGCTGCTCAATGTTGAGATTCCGCACTACTGCTACCATGCGGGTCTCACGGTGGTAGGTTCATGCCGCATGTGCCAGGTTGAGGTGGAA
The DNA here is from genome assembly GCA_020846695.1 of bacterium. GTDB lineage: Bacteria > Electryoneota > RPQS01 > RPQS01 > RPQS01 > JADLDM01. The sequence continues at coordinate 7,575 of JADLDM010000041.1, forward strand.
ATCGGCGGGCGCAAGAGCATCGCGATTGCGTGCAACACGAAGGCCGCGGACGGCATGAAGGTGACGACGAAGAGCGAGACGGTTCAGAAGCTGCGTCGCTCGATACTTGAGTTCTATTTGCAGCATCATCCGTTGGATTGCCCGATTTGCGACGACGCGGGCGAGTGCGATCTTCAGAACTACTACATGGAACACGGGCTGCACGACAGCCGGATGCCCTTGGAGGAGAAGAAGCACAAGCACAAGGTTGTCGAAGTCGGCCCGCACGTGGTGTTGGACAGCGAACGCTGCGTGCTGTGCTCGCGTTGCGTGAGATTCTGCCGCGAGATTACGGGCACGGATGAATTGGGAATTTTCGGGCACGGGCGCGATGCGGAATTGCTGAATGCGCCGGGTAGAAAACTCGACAACGATTACTCCGGCTGCGTCGTGGATCTATGTCCGGTGGGCGCGCTTACAGACAAAGACTTTCGCTTTCGCCGCCGCGTTTGGTACATGAAGCGCACGGCTTCAATATGCACAGGCTGTTCGCGCGGCTGCAATATCTTCGTGGACTGGGAAACGGATCGCCGCTACAAGGATCCGGTGCGCAGAATACAGCGCTTGAAGCCCCGCTACAATGAGCAGGTCAATGAGTGGTGGATGTGCGATCAGGGCCGCCACGGCTATTCGCTTGTGGATTCACCTGATCGTTTGACTGTGCCGAAGACCAATGCTCAGGGCAACGGTCACACGCCGACGGTTGACGAAGTGATTGCGCGCGCGACGGCAAAGATCGAGGCCGCAATAGAAAAACACGGTGCAAGTTCGATTGCCGTGCTGGCTTCCGCTGCTTCATCCCATGAGGATTTGTTCGCGCTGCGTAAGCTCTTCGTGGAGACGCTCAAAGTTCAGAATCTTGACTGTACGTTCTCCTTTGAAATGAAGGGTAAAGAAGACGAGATATTAATGCGCGCGGATCTGACTCCGAATCGCCGCGGAGCTCTGGAACTCGGTATCAAACCGTGGGGCGGAGAAGGTCAAGGAGGAGATGATCTTCTCAATGCGGCGGTTGAGGGCGAATTTGACGTCGTAATCGTAGTGCGTCATGATTTGAGTTCCCTGTTGAGTGAGCGCGTGCTTACGAAGCTGCGCAAGAATTCGGGATACATTCTCTATCTCGGAACACATCACAACGGTTTTGCGGAATTGGCCGATGACGTGCTGCCGCTTGCGATGTGGGCGGAACGCGACGGAAGCTACACAAATTTTCAGGGGCGCGTGCAGAAGACAAATCATGTTTTCGATCCGAAGGGATTCGCGCTTTTCGAGTGGGAGATATGGAAGAAATTCGGCGCGAACTTCGGAGTGGAATTGAGTGAAAGTTCGTGCTTTGATCTCTTCAATTCAATCGGCAGATCGGTTGAAGCGTTCAGCGCCCTTACATGGGATTCGCTGGGAGCAAAGGGCGCGATGCTGAACGGAGTTCCCGAGCCGCCCCATCGCAGAATTCAGACCTCGCGTCCCCTCGCGGCATACTGAGACCATTATGTTAGGAGACATCGGAATCATTCTCGGCACAATCGTTTTCGTGCTGGTCAATATTTTGAATGGCGCGGGAATTTTGACGTGGGTCGAGCGCAAGCAGAGTGCGCTGATGTCGGATCGTATCGGCGCAAATCGCGCTTCGATACTTGGCATACGGCTATGGGGTTTGGTGAATTCTCTGGCCGACGCGCTCAAAATGATCTTCAAGGAGGACTTTGTTCCGCCCAAGGGCAATCGTCTGCTTCATAGTCTGGCGCCGATGTTTGCGATGCTCCCCGTGTTCCTTACGATGGCTGTGATTCCTTTTGGTCCGCCGGTCGAAATTGCGGGGCGGGTCGTGAAGCTTCAGATTCTCGATTTGGATATCGGCCTTCTCTTTGTCCTTGCGTTTGGCGGTATTGCGGTTTACGGCGCCATGCTTGCAGGCTGGTCCTCCAATAGCAAGTATGCACTGATGGGTGGAATGCGCGCTTCGGCGCAGATGATCTCATATGAGATTATCCTCGGCCTTTCGTTGATTGGGCCAATTCTGGTGTTCGGCACGCTTGAGCCGGGCATCATGGTGAACATGCAGAATGAGTATTTCTTCGGATGGATTCCGAAGTGGGGCATTATCGTACAGCCGATTGCCTTCCTGCTATTCCTTCCCGCCGCGATGGCGGAAACCAAACGCGCGCCGTTCGATCTTCCCGAAGGTGAATCCGAGATTATTGGATACCACGCGGAATATTCGGGCATGCGCTGGGGCATGTTCTTTCTCGGCGAATTTGCGGAGATCGTCGTGTTGGCCGGTGTGCTGACCACGGTTTTTCTCGGCGGCTATCACTTCCCCTATCTGTTTGATGCAATTGAGAAGACAGGTCAAGCGGGCTTCCACTTCCCGTGGGGGCAGTACGTACCGCTTGGGGAGTGGACGGTTGTGATTATTCGCATGGCGACTTTCGGCGCAAAGCTCTGTTTGCTGATGTGGCTTCAGATGCAGATTCGCTGGACGTATCCGCGTTTCCGTTATGATCAATTGATGCGCGTATCATGGCGCGAGATGATGCCGATTGCGTTGGTGAACATCGCGATTACGGGTCTTGTGATTTTGTGGTTGGCAAAGTAACGAAGAGACATGATTACCGTCAAAGTACTCAAAACGGTTGAACTGAGCGCTTGGCAGAAGACCTACTATCCCGAGTTGTGGAAGGGGATGGTTGTCACGTCGCGGCATTTCTTTGTCAATCTTGCACGATTCGCAGGGCGCGCGGTGGGAATGAAGACGAAGCGTCCCATTGTTACGATTCAGTATCCCGAGGAGCGTCGGCCGATTTCACCGCGTTGGCGCGCGCGACATCGCCTGATGCAGCGGCCTGACGGTTCTCCGCGCTGCGTGGCGTGCATGATGTGCGAGACGGCCTGCCCGGACAAGTGCATTTACATTACGGCTGGTGAATCACTTGACGGTCGAATCGAGAAGTATCCCGTCGCGTTCGAAATTGATCTTCTGCGCTGCTGCTTCTGCGGACTTTGTGTGGAAGCATGCCCTGAAGATGCGATTCGCATGGACACGGGCTATGTGGAGTTCGGGGGTTACAGTCGCGGCGAATATTACATGGATCGCGAGTTTCTGTTGAAGGACCTGGGAATGGAGGACAAGGGTCGGACGACTCACGCGCAGTATCGTGGAGAACTCGATGGAGTTGTGGTTACGCGCGTGGATCTCCTCGCGCAGGCAAAACATCACTGAGCGATTGCGCGTCGAGGTGGGCACGCGCGCGACATCCGTTGATCATAATCGGGCCGTGCGGGATGCTTCCTGCGCGGCTTCCGTGCATCGTAAGGGCAGGCATGTCTGAAAATCTAAGCGAAGTCAAGTGGCCCTCGAACACACTACAAGCTCTGTTTGGAGTTCGTCATCCGATCGTGCAGGGGGGGATGATCTGGGTATCCGGCTGGAAACTTTGCGCGGCGGTGTCGCGGACCGGATGCTTGGGGATGATCGGCGCGGGCTCGATGAAACCGGACTTGTTGCGTGAGCACATCGTCAAAGCTCGATCCGCACACGGAAATGACATACGGTTTGCCGTCAACG
>JADLDM010000042.1 GCA_020846695.1 bacterium
ATGTGGCGTGCTTGACAAGCACGGTGTTTGAAAAACACTATCAGCGCCAACAACGGGAGAAGCAAGATGAAAAATAGTGCGGTGGGAGAAAAGAGTGCTTTTCAAGCACTCTGGAGATGGACGAAGCTCGGTCTGATTTCAGGCGGAGTGATCGTCTTTGCCGTGTGGTTTGTTTTCGGCGAGGGAGGAGTTGCCGAGGCGCAGGACGTGCGCGCGCTTTACAACAAGCAGCAGGAGCAGCTTTCGGTGCAGGAAGCGAAGAAGCGCGAGCAGAAGAGCTATCTTGAAGCGATTGAGCGGAAGGATGAAGCGGCATGGGAGCTTGCCGCGCGCCGCTATGGAATGGTCGGCCCCAATGAATACGTCTGGAAAATTTCTCCCGTCCCCGACCGTAATCTTCAACCTTAACTCGTAGCTGCTGCCCCTGTGGCTGCAGATAGTGGGGCGGCCCGGTGCTTGTCAAGCACTGGCCGCCCGTTTTTCTCATTGCCACGTTGTAGGGGCAGGTCCCCAACCCGCCCGTTTTCTTATGACCCCACAAGTCCCGATCAAGAAGAGTATCTCCTCCCGCTTCCGTAAGGCATTCTTCACTGGCTTGCTCGTGGTTGCTCCGCTCTGGCTGACGATCTATGTGATCATCCTGGCGGTGCGCTTGCTGGGCGGAGTATTGTCGCCTTATGTGCGGCTTGCGGCGGAGACGATCTTCGAGTTGGAGAAGATGCCGAAATTGGTGGGGATTCTCTCTGACTTGGTTGCGTTCATCCTGACCGTGATTCTGATTGCCTTGATCGGCGTGATTGTTCGCCGTGTGGTGGGGAAGAAGATATTTGAGTGGCTCGACAAACTGTTGACGCACATCCCCGTCGTGCGCGACATCTATGACGGCGTGCGCAAGTTCATTCAGGTCTTCTTCGGTGATCAGAAAAAGTTCAAAGGTGTGGTCGCGGTGCGCTTTCCCACTCATGAGAGCCTGTCCGTGGGATTCGTCACCGGCGAAAGCACGATGATTCCCAACGAAGGCAAGCGCATTCACGTCTTTGTTCCCACCGCGCCGAATCCGACTTCGGGTTTTCTCTATCTATTAAGAGAGAGTGAAGTAATTCCGCTCGACATCACGGTTGATGAAGCCGTGAAGCTGATCATCTCCGGCGGCGCTATCGTCCCCGAGCGACATACTCCGTCGTAGCGGCTGCCCCTGTGGCTGCCGATCTTCATCGCTACCGGCGGCCAGTGCTTGTCAAGCACTCTGGCCGTCTTCTTTTTGCTCCTCGTCGCTCTTGTGCATCCCATACCCGCAACACAACTGTTTACAATCCCTTACACAAAAAAAGAGGCTTTTGCCTCTCAATTATGAACGTATTTTCATAAAACACTGTTTTACATAAACAACAAAGACTTGACAAACGTCAAGTTTGTGTGTATATTAGAACACCGCTTTTCGCCCCGCCCCGTCCTCGCCTCAACGCATTCAGACTGCCGCCTCTTCAAAAACAACCCCTTCCGTTCGGTCATTTTTTTTTCGACGCTTCATAGTTTTCAGGGACTTACTCTCGAACTGTCTGTTTTCATGAGCCAAGAAAAAGGCGACCCAAGGCCGCCTTCTCAGATTCGGATTCATCGCTCATCGTTTATCGCTTCCCAGCTCCGCCGAGTAGAACTCTATAAGTACCTTCAGAAGCGAGGCGATGACCGGGCCGATCAGAAATCCCCAGAATCCGAAGACTGCGATACCGCCGATGGTGGAAAGGAAGACAAGCAGCTCGTGCAAATTCGTTGCGCGGCGCACCAGATAAGGACGCAGAAGGTTGTCCACGTTGGCAATCACAATCCAACTCCACAAGAAGAGCGCGATACCCTGCCACGTCTGACCAAAGAGAATCAGAAGAACTGCGGCAGGCATCAGAATGATTTGCGCGCCGACAACCGGAATGATTGTCGCAAGCACGAGCAGCACGGTCCAGAAAAACGGCGATGGAATCCCGCAAATCCAAAAAGCAAGTCCGCCCAACCCGCCCTGCACGACACCGATAATGCCGAGCGTCTTAAGAGTGGTGAGGGACGTGGTGAAAAAATCACGAAAAAGGGTCTCCGACTGCTCACGTGATAACGGCAAGAGCCCTTTAAGCCATGACAGAAACTCCGCTCCGTCTATATAACAGAAAAAGAGAGTGTAAAGCATCACGAAAATCAGCATCACAGCATTGGCGATGCCGCTCGCCGTCTTCTTCGCAACGTCAAGCAGAAACGTCGTCGCGCCTTCGGCAAGGGACTCGAGCTTGTCGGTCACGGTCTCCGCATCAATCCTGTAGCCAAACAATTCGATTCCGTCCGATCCAGTCACCCGCGAGAGCAGTGACTCCAATCGCGGCTCCAACCTGTGAAAAAACTCCTGCCCTTGTCCCGCCAACTCTACGACATCTCCTGCCATTATGGTCAGAACTGATGCCACCGGCCCCACTACCAGCACAAACACTGTTACAACAGAGAGCGCGGAGGACAACGACTTGCGATTGCGTGTCCATTTCAAGAATTTCTCATAGATCCCGCTCGTCATGCTCCACAACAGCACTGCGCCCACCACTCCAAGCAGCAGAGAGTGAATCACATAGAGAAATGCCGCCAGAAGCGCGAACATTGCGATCACGACGAAGCGTCGGCGGTTTGTTAAAGTGGATTCAGTCATGGTTTCGTCCTCATAGAGAAACCCCGCCATGTGCGAACATGACGGGGCGAAAAACTACTCGCCGTTGTGGCTTCCAAAGCCGCAAAGGCAGAACAAAAACGACGCATCAGCGGCCCATTTCTGCGAGTCTCTGTTGCGCGACTTTGGCCTCTTCACTGTTGGGGAAATCGCGGACGAGCTGCTGCCACACCGTGCGCGCTTCCTGCGGTCGCGAGATGGACTTGTAGCAAAGTCCGAGCTTGAGCATCGAAGCCGGAGCCTTCCAGCCCATCGGATCCATGTCAATCACACGCGAGTACTCTGCGGAGGCATTATCGTAGTCCTTTCGCGCGTAGAAACTCTCGGCCAAACCGTATCGCGCATCATCGGCCAATTCCGATTTCGGATTCTGTCCGAGAAACGAAAGGAAACCAACTTCCGCCAAGTCATAGTTGCCGAGACTCAAGTCCTGCATCGCGGCGTCATAGACGTCCACTCCGACGGCAGTGGGTCTCGTCGCATCAACACCGCCGGATTGCCTCATCTCTTCGACGGAGGCAAAGGTGCGGTCGAAGCGCGTGAGGATTTCATCGAGACGCGTGGCGAGGGTCTCCACTCTCTCTTCCATCGCGGAAGAGCCGTATTCGGAATTTGCGCGCATTTCGCGCAGAGAATTCTCGACGGACTCAAGAGTGCGTTTCATCCACTCCTGATCGGTTTTGACGCTGTCCAAGTCCGCGCGAATTTTTCGCGAGTCCTCTTGGAAGCCGACGATTTCTTTTCTCGTCGCGCAGCCGAAGAGGAAGAGTGAACTCAGGAGCGACAGAAACAGAAGGCGCATCACACGCTCCTGATTTAGTTGCGGCTTTCCGGTGTGTTCATCTTGACGCGGAACTCGACGCGGCGATTGCGCGACCAGTTGGACTCTTCATGTCCCGGATCGGAAGGGCGCTCTTCACCGTAGCTGATGGTTTCGAAGCGCGCGCCGGAGATTCCTTCCGCTTCCATGGCACGGAGCGCGGCCTTCGCGCGACGCTCGCCCAAAGCAAGGTTATACTCGTTAGTGCCGCGCTCGTCGCAATGTCCTTCGAGTGTGACGGTCCAATCCGTCCACTTGCGCAGAATGTCGGCGTTGTTGCGAATCTTTTCGCGTTCGCCGGCGCGGATTTCACTGCGGTCGAAATCGAAGTAGACCACGTGAACAAGCGCCATGTCGCGCTCCATTTCGTCGCGGGTTTCGCGATCGGTGGCGGTTCCTTCGGTTCCCTCTTCGACGGGAGTGATTTCTTCGGTCTTGGAAGGCGGCGCGGATTCTTTAGGCATCTTCTTCTTGCAGCCCGGCGTCAGCGCGAGCGAAGCAAGAAGCAAGGCAAGTAATGTGAAGTAAGCAAAGTGTTTGGATTTCATGTTCTCTCCTGAAGGGGAGTTCATTATGGATGATAAGTAGAAATTTATGGTCTGGTCAGCGGCAGAATCGGTCCCCACTGCGGTTGCGAGGCTTCGATGCCGAAGGTAAGCTGGCGATGATTGCTTCCGTCCCAATTGCAGGTCCAGATTGAAGACTTGCCCTGTTCAGAAGAGGTGTAAACGATTTTCATTCCGTCGGGCGACCATGACGGATCGAATTTGTTTCCGCCGTCGGTAAGTCTGCGTTCGCGCTGTCCGCCGGGTTGAATCGTGAAGATTTGAAACTTCGGAAATGCCTGACTCTCGCGGCTGCAAAAGACGATCAAATCTCCGCGCGGCGACCAGCGCGCGGTTTCATTATAGATTCCGTTGAAGGAGAGTCTGCGCACGTCCACGCCGTCGAAATCCACCTGATAGATTTGCGGACTTCCTCCGCGATCCGAGGTGAAGACCAACTCTCTTCCGGTGGGCGACCACGAGGGCGAGGTGTCGTCGCGATTTGAAAAGGTCAGTTGCGTCTTGCCTGAACCGTCGGCGTGCGCGCGATAGATTTCAAAGTTGCCGTTTTCACTCGATGCGTAAGCCACCCACTGTCCGTCAAATGAAACGGAGGGTGCGCTGTCGGTTTTGGGCGTGGCGACGAAGGGGCGGGCTCTTCCGCTTGCGATTTCGTAGCGATAGACGTCGGCGGTGCCTTCGCGAAAAGTCGTGAAGTAGAGCGCGTTTCCGTCGGGCGTCCACGTGGGCGACATGTTCAAAGTCTGATCGCGGGTGAGACTGTGCGCATTCGCGCCGTCCCAATCCATGATCCAAAGGTCTTTGTTCTGCGCCGTGCGTACGACGAATGCGATCTTCGAGGTGAAAGAGCCCTCTTCTCCGGTCAGCATTCGGGTGATCCACGCGGCGATGTCATGCGCGGCATCGCGCGCGTGATCCGGTTGAAAGGAGAAGTCCTGCACGTGCGTGGGTTCGCGCAACGGCGGCTGAAAGAGCGAAATTGAGACGGTGGCCTGCTCCCAGCGCAGTGAAACGGAACCTCTCACGCGAGCGGCTTGGGCGCCGGTGAAGGTAACCAGCGTGTCAAAGGTTGTGCCGACGCGCTTGACCTGAATCGAAGTGTCGGGCGGAAGATCGGAGGGTTCAATCAGATTGAAGTAACCCGAGTAGGCCAGATCTCCTTTGACGAAGCCGCGCAATTGGGATGGCAAATCGGCGAGAAAGGCGGAATCTCCGTCGGCGATGAAATCATGCACGACGAGATCGAGTCTTCCGACTGATGAGGTTTCGGTGCGCAGGGTGACTTGAGAAAGAGCGGGCGATACAAAAAGCGCGCAGAGAGCGAGCGCGATACTAAGAACCGGTATTCGGATTGACGACAAATTCAAAGTTGATTCCGAGTTGCCCTTCTTCATATTGCGCGGGCAAGGGCGGAAGTTTTCCGGCGGACCTGACGGCGCGTTCGGCGGCCTGATCAATCAGCAGATTTCCCGAAGCCGTGACGAGGGTTATGGTTGAGATGCTTCCGTCGGCGAGAATGACGAATCCGACGGTGGCCATAAGAGTTCCGCGCACACCGGGAGGCGGGCGGAAATTTCTTTCGATCTTGGACTGAACGAGCGCGAGATAGAAATCGTACTCGAATCCCGACTGCTGCACTTTGAGAGTGCCCACTTCGCCTTTTAGCTCTTTGGGAGCTTTCTCGGTCGAGCGCGGTTTTTTCTCGGTGAGCGCTTCTTTTTTTGGCTCGGTCTTCTTCTTGTCTTTTTTCGGCTGCTCTAATGGAGGCGCGGTATCCGGAGCCTTGATCTCTTTTGCTTCGATTTTCTGAACCGGAACTTGCGGCGCTTTGGGGCGAATCAGCTTGACCTTGGTGACTTCGGGCAGCGGCGGTTTTTCATTCGCCTTCTCGATACTTGCCCAGAGCAGCGCGGAGAAGAAGAGAACATGCAGAATGATGGAGCCGACGAACGGTTTGCGCATGACTCAGCCTTCAGATTCCGGCGGGGAACCGTGCTTGAGATGCAATGGCGACACCACACCCCCCCTTGTTCCCCCCCGCAAGCAGGGGGGATAATCAGACGAACGATTAATCCCCGCTCGGCGACAGAGAAACATCGTTAGCCTCTGCGGCCGGTGCGTGAATGCAGGGGATCGGCGACGAGACCCAAGTCGGTGACTCCGACTTGACGCAGCACATCAATCACATGCAGCACTCTTTGATAGGGCACTTCGGCATCGGCTTGCAGAAAGACGGCCTGTTTGGAACTGCCGTAGGTTTGTTCGAAGGCGACGTCGAAACTGGATTCATCCACCTTGGCCTGATCAATCATGATCGTTCCGTCCTTCTTGACGGTGATCGTGATTCCTTCGTCGTTGGCGGCTTCGGCGGATGCGGCTTGCGGCACGGAGACTTCGACGGAGCTTTTCAGCATCGGCGCGGCAACCATGAAGATAATCAGGAGCACGAGCGTGACGTCCACGAGCGCGGTGATGTTGATATCAGCGAGCGGACGATAGGTGATGCGCGTGATTCCGCGTCTTCTCTTGCCTTTCGGCGGATCGTCTTGCGGTGCGGCTCCGGCAGCCATTTCTTAGTCTTCCTAATTCAGCGGATTGGCTGCGGGTTTCGCGGCGGGCTTGACGCCGCCGGATTTCTTGAGATGCCGATCGAGCGCGTAGGCTAAGTCATCACCGAATGCTTCGCAGCGCTCGGCTTCTTTGCGCAGCCAGCTTGAGAAGAAGTTGTAGGCGATCAGCGCAGGAATTGCGACGAACAATCCGAGTGCGGTTGCGACCAAGGCTTCCGCGATTCCGGGTGCGACGACAGCGATACTTGCGCTGCCCCAGATTCCGATTCTTTGGAAGGCGGAGATAATTCCCCACACGGTTCCGAGCAGTCCGAGGAACGGCGCGGCAGCGGAGCAGGTTGCGAGAAACGGCAGCCAGCGTTCGGCGCGGAGCAGGTAGTTTGTTGCTTCGCGCGAATAGGCTCGCGCGACGAGTTCACCGCTCAAATCTTCGGGCACGCCGCGATCAAACAGGTCACGATGCGCTTGCAGGTAGGCGTGGGCGGCGAAGGCTCTTCCGTGTCGGCGCGCTTCGGCGAAGAGGTGTCGCGGCTCGAAATTCAGCCAGTTGTAATCGGCGAATCCCTTGTTTGCTTCACGGACGCGGCGCCAGAGCACGACCTTGTCGAGGATAATGGTCCAACTCAGGAGGGACATCACGCCCAGAATGAACAGAACGAACTTCGCAAAGGGCGAAGCCACGGCGAGTAGTTGCCAGATGCTTTCAGTACCGCTGCCCATCAGTCCGATAAAATCATGTTTAGGCGAAGATTACAGATGCTTGCTGACCTCGGCCATGTTATGGCCTACTTCATAAAATACAAATATATGAAAAAACCCACAGATAGTCAAGAAACGCCGCTCGCGGTGCTGTTATGGCGGTCATTTTGGATTAGCACGATAGGACTGCACGGCTCGCCAAAAGAGAGGACCAAGACGACAGGGGAGAGGTGCGCGGCGGCCATAAGGTAAACCCAAATCGGGAGTTCCTGCTTGTGAATCCAGGGGATCATGACAGGCTGGTTGCGATAGGGTTCGAGGTCGTGGGCCAGCAACTTCTGACGATACTCGGATTCGCGGACGATTCCGTCACCGAGAAGGTCTTCAAGGGGAAAGCGGACGAGAGACAAGGGGGAATATATGAAATATGAGATATGAAATATGAATTGAGAAACAGAAAGTCAGAAGCGGGAGGGACGCGAGAGGCGAAGCGCGTATTCCCGCTCTGCGGATTTCTCGATGGTGATCACATCACCGGAGCGGAGTTCATGCTCGGAGGTCCAGCGCATCCAGCCTCGAATTTTTGAACGGCTTCGCAACTGCATCTTCGTGTGGTCAATATCGGATTCGATGGTGAAGCCCTTGTCCGTCACGAAGTTGATCGGAATTCCGGGGGAGCCGTCTATATTGGAGACTGCGTCGGACGGAAAAAGTTCCAGAAAGTCGAACACGTTGAGGTAGCGTTCGAGAAACCAGAGGTTTTCCGGGGTGACGGGGATTTGTATTCGATTGGGTTTTTGCATTAGACGATGCGTGCGGGGATATTTACCCGCACGGCTTGAGACGGCCGGAGGCCGCCGCTAGTTTATGCGATGCGGGCCTGAGATCCTTGCGAGGACAGGCCCACAACGGCGACTTGCACTACGCTGAGAAGGATTGGCCGCAGCCGCAGGAGCGTTTTGCATTGGGATTTTTGAAGACAAATCCCGAGCCGTTCAATCCGTCTTCGTAATCAATTTCGGTTCCGTTGAGATAGAGGTAGCTCTTCATGTCGCAGACGAGTTTTACTCCGTCTTGCTCAAACACTTGGTCATCTTCACTGGTTTGGTTATCGAATCCGAGCACGTAATTCATGCCGCTGCAACCGCCGCCGCGAATTCCCATGCGCAGATTCCAATCGGCCTTCTGCTCTTTTTCCATGATGTTCTTGACTTTTTCGTGTGCAGTACCGGACAACGTAATCATGCTTTGCGTTCCTTGTTGAGTGTGATTATTAGAATGAATTAGTTGCTGAGAATTTGGTCGCGCATCAGAGCCTCTTGGGTTTCCGCGCGATAGCTTGAGCGGACGAGGGGACCGGATTCGACGTGACGGAAGCCGAGTTCCTTGCCGAGATGTTTGTACTCTTCAAATTGCGTCGGATGAATGTACTCGACAATCGGCAGATGGCGCGTCGTGGGCTGCATGTATTGGCCGATGGTCAAGAGATCACAACCGATGTCGGCAAGATCACGCATCACCTGCTTGACTTCATAGGGAGTTTCACCGAGTCCGACCATGATGCCGGATTTCACGACCATGCCGTGCTTTTTCGCCATTGCAAGAGTTTGCAGACTGCGCCAATATTTTGCTTGCGGGCGAACTTGCGCGTGAAGCCTGAATACGGTTTCCATGTTGTGCGCGTAAACGGCGGGCGCGGCATCGCACACGGTTTTCACGCAGTCGGGGATTCCCTTGAAGTCGGGAACGAGCACTTCAAGCCGGGTCTCAGGAGAGATTTCCTTACAAAGTTGAATCGTAGAGGCAAAATGTCCGGCTCCGCAATCGGGAAGTTCGTCTCTATCCACCGACGTGATGACGATGTATTTCAGGCCGAACTCTTTTAGCGCATCGGCGACACGGCGCGGTTCATCCGGATCAAGCGGCAGCGGCCTTCCGGTTTTGACATTGCAGAAACCGCAGGAGCGCGTGCAGGTGTCGCCCATGATCATAATGGTTGCGGTTCCGCGCGACCAGCATTCGGCCATATTGGGACAGGCGGCCTCTTCGCAGACCGTGAAGAGCTTTTGTCCCGAGAGCATTTCCCTGACGCCGTGAAATTTTTTCGTGTGGCCGATTTTGATTTTCAGCCACTCCGGTTTGCGCACGGTTGCAGGTGCGGGTGCGGAGTCGGATATTACGGGTAGATCGAGAGGGTTCATGTTGGTTGAGAACGGTTACAGCGACATGGAATACTCAGCACGAATCGTCGCATCATCAGAGTTGATCGAACGCCCCAAACGGTTCTGCAGCCCGCTCGCGGTCAAACGTTCGTTATCCATATCAAGAATAGCCAAGACTACAACCGCGTTGTCCAGCATGTCTGAATCACTTGTTGTTCGATCCGAGCAAAACCGAGTCGTCCGTCAAGAGGATCCTGATACATCTCGAAAAACGGCTCTTCCTTGAAGTTCTTCACCACGAACAAGAAATACCGCTCTCGCAACAACGAAGCAATGGAATGCTCCTTGCTTGTCATGGTAACATTGCCGCAGCTTTCAGCAATGCCCTTGACTTCAATGCCGTAATACGTTTTGGGCGAAACGAGCTTGAAATCAAAACCACAGCCAAGCCTTGTAGTATCCTCAATCTCGAATCCGGAAAACAGATCAATCTCTTTGTATCGAGTCTTGAAGAAGTGTTCTGCAGCCTGTCCAGTCAGAAGGCGTTTTGCGAAAGTCTGTTGTCCGCCGTCCTCAATGCTTATCGCCTCTTCCGTCAGTGAATCAACTTCGCCCTCTTCATAGACAACTTCTTTAATAAGCGATGCGAATTCCTCAAGGTGCAGTTCTTTGAAATTCTCAAGAACTACTTTACAGTATTCGCGCAATGGTCGTTTATGCCAACCCTTCCTGTCATTGGGGAAGACGGGGTCGAATTCGTCACGATAGTTCTTCACCGTGGCTGGCTGAACTCCCAACGCATGTCCGACGACGTTAAATGCCTCAGTGAAACTGCTGAAACCGAGAAAACTCAGCCCTTCAGTATCAAACTTCGCGAGGTATAACCCAGTTAGAATGGATCTTTCACGTAGAGACAGCTTCGTTGACATGTACATGAACTTGGCAGGTGACTCAAGCAGAATCGGTTTCACATGGCGAGTTGGAATTCACGACCCATGCTCGCAATGCGGGGAGAAGGAATCGTCTAATCTTCCACTGCCACGACCTGATAATATCTCTCATCTGTAGCAGTGACGGCGGTTGGGTCGGTCAAGAAGGTGTCGGGTGTTGCGGCGACCAAAGTCACGAAGGGGCCGCCGGGAAGATCGGAGCGATAGACTTCATAGGTTGCGGCTTCGACGGAGTTCCAGTGCAGGCGCGCGCCGTTTCCGTCGCGGATGACGACGAGATTTTGCGGCGCGGGAGGAGCAAGTCGGAACCATGTTGAATAGGCATCGCCGACGTCATTGCGCGTGTCCACCCAGCCGTAGTAGAAGCTGTTGTTGTGACGAAAAGCCGCGCCGTTGTAATCCCCCAGAAAATTTGTAATGGTCGGATCGCACATCACGGTGGAAATCGGAAACTCGGGTGCGAACGTCACGCCTCCGTCCTGAGATATAGTCGCGTAAGGACGGTAGAGACAATCGTTCGCGTCATCGCGGCGATCAAGCCATGCGACTCCGAGATCACCTGATACAGGATTGACGGCGATCCACTGCCACCATTGCCAACTGTCGGTTGTGCTGTGAACAATCACGGGCGCGGTCCACGTGGTTCCGCCGTCGGAAGAAGTGGAAAGCCAGACATCGGGATCGCTGCCGTTGTCGCTTGCCCAGGAAAGATAGAGCCAACCGCGGCGCGGGCCGGCTGAAAGATCGCAGGTGATGACCGGATAGCTCGGCGTGCGAAAGGTTCCGCACGGATTGGGAATTCCCCACACGTCGTTAAACGAAGCGACGTTGAGATCCGCGCCGAAAGTCACGCCGCCGTCAAACGAGCGATCGAGTTGAATCATCCCGGTGTAATAATCAAACCAGACGACATAGACTTCGCCGTTCGGGCCGGTGCACGGGCAGGAGAATTGGCAGCCGTCGGACGACGAAATTCTCAAGGGCGCGGAATAGGGAGTGGCTCCGCCGGTCGAGCGCGAGAAGTAAATCGGCGAGCCGCCTAACCAATAGAAGCGCGTCCACGAGACGTAGTGTGTGTTCACGTAAGGCGAAGTGGGCACGATATCCGCGCAGGCGTAAGGCTTGTCCTCGAAATCGGGAGTTGGATTGCCGATGTGCTCCGCGATAACCAACGGCGCAGACCACGTGGCTCCGTCGTCGGTTGAGGATTGCACATAGAGACCGCCGTCATCGGTGGTGCGATCAAAGCAGATGTAGTTGGCAAAGAGCGTTCCGTTGTAGGCGATTGCGGCAACCGGATCGCCGGCGGCTTCAAAGACTCCAGCAGGACCGCGCGTGACGAGCGCATCTGAGAATGTTGCGCCGCCGTCGGTGGAAACGTAGAATCCTCCGGAAGCATCGCCGTTGCGGTAATCATTCGAGCCGCCCATGACGATGTTGGGATTCTGCACCCACGCGCACATGGTGATTTCATTCTGGCGGCGCGTAGTGGCATCCTGATTCATCTTCACGTTCGGGCCGTAGTCGTCATAGGGAGTCTGCGGCGCGCGAAGATCAAGTTCAGGTTCGTTCATTACGACGCCGGAAACGGGAACGCGCGACTGTTGCGCGAGACGCTTTCCGATTTGCGAAGCGAAAGAAGTTGAAAGAGCAAGTGTCAAGGAACAAATCATTGCAAGTCGTAGCATGTTCATCTCCTCGGATGTGCGGGCGGAAAAATCAAAAATTGAAAATCGAAAGATCAGAATCTTCAACATAGGTCGGCAGCCACAGGGGCAGCCGCTACATCGCGCACGGAACTCAGCAGGAGCAATCGTCTTTTTCGATTGCGGCGAGTTCGTGGTCTTGTTGTTGGGCTTCCCAGTTAGCGGTGTCGCGCAGGATTTCGGCGCCTGTTTGTTGGCCGATGGTGTCGCGGACTTTTTCCAAGAGCCAGTGGGGAGTCGAGGCGGAACCGGTGACGCCGATGGTGTCGCTTTCACGGAACCACGAATAGTCCAGTTCGCTTTCATCCACGATCAGGTGCGCGCGATCGTTCATGCGCTTGCAGACACCGTAGAGCGCCTTGGTGTTGGAACTCTTGGTTCCGCCGACCATGATGATGACGTCCACCTGCTTGGCGAAGACTTCGAGATCGGAATCGCGGCCCACCACGAAGCGACAGAGCGTATTTTCGACTTGCACTTCCACGTTATGCGCATATTCCTTGATCCATGCGATGCGCTCTTCAAACCATTCACGCGAGACGGTGGTTTGCGCAAGAATGAAAACTTTCTTATTGGGATCGAGCTGCTTCACGTCATCGCGCTCGTAAACGACATAGGCTTTATTGTCGCAATGTCCCTTGATGCCGATGGTTTCGGGATGATAGGGCTTGCCGATGATGACGACCTGCTCGCCAGCTTCATAGTGTTTGCGCGCGATATTTTGCGAGCGCGTCACGACGGGACAGGTTCCGTCAATCAGCTCGACGCCAAGTTGTTTTGCGCGTTCATAGGTCTCGGGCGGTTCACCGTGCGCGCGAATCAGGACTTTCTTGGGGCCGCAGTCTGAAGCCATTCCGCCGTGGTCAATTGAAGAGAGTCCTTGCTCGGAAAGACGCGCGATTTCGACTTCATTGTGAATGATGTCGCCGAGCGAGACCAAGGGCAGGCGCGTCT
Organism: bacterium; assembly: GCA_020846695.1. Lineage (GTDB taxonomy): Bacteria > Electryoneota > RPQS01 > RPQS01 > RPQS01 > JADLDM01. The sequence goes on from JADLDM010000042.1 coordinate 13,129, forward strand.
CCTCCATGACTTTTTCGGCCATTTTCACGACGCGGCGCACGCCACCGCAAAAGCCGGCGCGCGGATCAACAAGAACTTTCATTCGGCAGAGTTCTCCTTTTTCACGGCCTCACGCAGAATCATGCTCGAGGCGTCTGCCTTCAGGAGACCCGCAATAGCAAGCGAGATGTGCGCGGGTGAAAGTCCGGCAATTTCCAAGAGTTCTTTGCGCGTGGCGTGTTCGATGAAGTGATAGGGAAGGTGGAGCGCGTGGAAGAGATGCTCATGTCCGTTGCTCTTCAGATACATCGCGACCTGCGAACCAAATCCTCCGTGGCCGGTGCCCTCTTCGATGGTCAAGACGGCTTCATGAGAATCGAGCAGTTCTGAAAGCAGCATCTCATCGAGGGGCTTAACGAAGCGCGCATTGACGAGCGTGACATTGTATTCTTCTTCGGCAATCACCTTGCGAGCAGCCTCAACCATGGTTCCGGTTGCAAGCACGAGCACGCGACGCCCCTCTTTCATCACGTCCCAGCTTCCGACTTTCAAGAGCGCGGGAGATTCATTCCAGTTGATGACGTCGGGGGCTTTATCGCGCGGATAGCGAATAGCAAAGGGGCCGTCGGCCCAATGCAGACTTGTGTGAAGGAGATTGCGCAACTCCTGACCGTCACGCGGCGCGGCGATGACCATGCCGGGAATGGTTGCAAGGTAGCCGAGATCATAACAGCCGTGATGCGTCTGTCCGTCTTCACCGACCAAGCCCGCTCTGTCCATGCAGAAGATAACGGGCAGATGCTGAATGGCGGCATCGTGAAGCGCGTGATCGTAAGCGCGCTGAAGAAACGACGAGTAGATTGCGCACACGGGCTTGATGCCTTCCGCGGCGAGACCTGATGCGAACGTGACGCCGTGACCTTCGGCGATTCCGACGTCAAAGAACTGCGCGGGGAGTTCTTCGGCGAACTCAACGAGCCCTGTTCCTTCCTTCATCGCGGCGGTGATTGCACAAACACGCGAATCCTTCCTTGCTTCTTCAAGCAGCGCCTTGCCGAAGACGTCCATGTAAGCCTCTGTCGGGGGAGCAGAGTCGGCAGCTTTGGGTTCAACTTTGGCAGCGGCTTTTACGGCGTGCCACGAAACGGGTTCGGCTTCGGCGCATTCATAGCCTTTGCCTTTGCGCGTCAGGAAGTGAATCAGGGTCGGGTGTTTGTGTCCGGCTTTGATCTTCTTTAGCAGTGTGACGACGTCTTTGACGTTGTGTCCGTCGAAGGGGCCGAAGTATTGGAATCCGAATTCTTCGAAGAGCATTCCCGGCGAGACGAGACTTTTGAGCGAGGCTTCAAAGCGGCCTGCAAAGCTGCGCATGGTGTCTTTTCCGACGGGCGATTTTCCCATCAGCTCCCACATCTCGTCTTTGATTTTCGAGAGCAGCGGATTGGTTTCCATTTTGGCGAGAAATTTCGGCACGGCTCCGACGTTGGGCGAGATGGACATGCGGTTGTCATTCAGGATGACGGTGAAGTCGCGTCCCGAATGTCCGGCGTTGTTCAACGCTTCGAAGGCGAGCCCTCCGGTCATGCCGCCGTCACCGATGACAGAGACGACGGAGTGTTTCTCTTTCTTCATGTCTCGCGCGACGGCGAGGCCGAAGGCTGCTGAAAGTGAAGTGGACGCATGTCCGGCTCCGAAGGAGTCGTATTCGCTTTCGGTGCGTTTCAGAAATCCGGAGAGGCCGCCTTTTCTACGAATGGTTGCAAGCTGATCTCTGCGGCCCGTGAGAATTTTGTGAATGTAGCCTTGATGTCCCGTGTCCCAGACGATTTTGTCGGTGGGAGTGTCATAGACGTAATGCAGCGCGACGGTGAGTTCGACGACGCCGAGTGATGCGGCGAGATGACCTCCGACTTCATTGATGGTGTCCCAGAGATAGCTTCGCAGTTCAGCGCAAAGCTGTTCGAGTTCATCAAGCGAGAGTTGTTTCAGCTCGGCGGGTGAGTTTACGCGCGAGAGTAGCGGAAACACTTCACGGGTTACAGTCACGGTTAGACAGCCTCAGCGATTTTGCGCTGCACGCGCGTTGACGATCCGGATGACGGAGGCTTGGACGGGTTATTGGACCAGCCGCCGCCCTTAAGTTTCATGGCGACCCAAGTAAGGAATACGCCTTCCAGAGCGAGATAGGCGAAGGCTTCCCACGGAATTCCGGGTGAGGAGCCTGCGCCGTAGCTGTGCAAGCCGGAGAGATAGAAATTCACTCCGTAGTAGGTCATGACGACGACGGGAAAGACGGCAACGGAGGCAAAGGCGAGACCTTTCCAATTGAGCCATCCGGCGCTGCGTCCGTGAAGCAGCGCAATATAGACAAACCAACTGATTAAGGCCCACGTCTCTTTCGGATCCCATCCCCAGAATCTTCCCCAACTGACTTCAGCCCAGACTGCGCCCAAGAGAATACCGAAGATCAGGAGCAGACTACCGACCTGCATGACGTGAAGATTTGCCTTCGACATCGTGGCAAGCTGGGGAGTCATTTCGCCTTTGGATTTCACTGCCTGCACGAGCAGGAAGTGCCCGATGACCATGGCGACGGCGAAGCAGCCGTAGCTTGCAAGGATGATGATGACGTGATAGATAAGCCAGTAGGATTGCAATGCGGGGACCAACGGATTGATGCCGCGATCGAGACTCGCGTAGTGCGCGAGCCAGAGGATGACTCCTCCCATCAGCGATCCTGCGAGGCCGAAGATTTTGTCGCGCTTGATCAATTCGTAAATTGCGGAGATCAGGACAAGCGTTGCGCCGATGGCGAGCAGCGATTCATACATATTTGACCACGGCGCGCGACCGCCGATGATCCAGCGCAGATACATGCCGCTTGCAAAGAGCAGGAATCCTGCGATCATTGCATACATTCCGTGAGCGCGATACTTCTCGAAGCCCTTACGATAGGCGAGAGCAAAGAGCGCAGCGGCCAGCAAGAGCGCGAGTCTGGCCCAGAAGAAGGGCTGAAAGCGATTGTAGGTAACCTCGATTCCGGCGCGATAGGTAACGTCGGGATAGTCGGCGAGCATCTTCTGCTGCGTCTCGACGAAAATTTCGGCGGAGGTATTGAACATGTCCGCGCGATTGTCGGTGACGGAGTGATACATGCCCGCGAAAGCGACGCCGAGATTGGAGAGCGATTCAGGCGAGCCGACGGCATTCATGGAATCGCGCTTCAGTTGCTGGAGCGCTTCGGGCATGGATAGCCACGTGACGTCGGGATTCCCGTCTTCAGGCGGCGCGAAGAGTGGAATGTCATGCGCGAATATCAGTTGCAGCATCGAAATCTTGTGCAGGACTTCGTTGGTCTTGGATTGCGTGAAGGAGAGCTTCTCGCCGGCCTGTTGCGCGGCTTGCGCTTCCTGCATGATTTCCATCAGGCGCGGTTTGCCTCGCAATTCGGGAACGGTGAAGCGGCTGCCCTTTGCGTCATTGAGACCGAGTTCTTTGCGCAGATCACCTTTGGGGAGATAGATCAGCGGGACATCGCGCCAGCGCGAGCCGTCCGCCATCCAGCGGAAATAGGTTTCGACGGGATTCTGGCCTTCGTAGGTGTCTTTGCCATATACATCGGAGATGGTTTCGCGCGCGAAGGTATCGAGCGGCTTGACTCGTCCGCCGTCCTGCACAAGAATCTGTCCCGCGAGTTTCCAGTTGAACTCTTCGGCATGAGCGTTCAGTGCGAACGCTGAAATGAAGAGTGTGACTATGAACTTGAGGATTTGCGAGCGCTTGTTCATGCGGTGACCTCTTGCGTGTTTTCTTGTGCGAAAGATTCAGTTTCTTCCGCAAGCGCGCGGTCACGCGGGACGGGCACGGGCGGGTATTTTTGTTTGAGCCAGGGTTTCAGGAAGAAGATTCCGAACATGGCGAGGACGAGCAGGCTGCCGCCGATCCACATGTAGGGCACGCCGGGATCATAGGAGACTCCGAGCACTGTTGCTGTTCTGCCGTCTTCGAGATCAATCCAGGAGGCCTGACTTATCTTGTAGCCTTTGTAAACGAGCGGGTGATTGAGGATGACGTCCCACTCGATGGTTTCGGGATTGGAGGGATCGTCCACGATGACGTGCGATTTGAAAAGCGACGTCATTTGCGATCCGGGATAGAAGACCTGCTCGAAGTTGACGCAGTGGACGCCGAAGGGCAGGGAAACTTCCTGACCGATTTGTGTATCGAGAGATGTAGGGTCAAGCTCTTCCAAACCGAAGGTGGATTCGGTTGAGCCTTCGAGGATGACCATCTGGCCCTGCATTCCGAAGCGGTGGGTTATGAGCGAGCCTGCCATGAGGATGAGCAGGGCGACGTGCGTCAGGAGCCACGGGTATTGGTGCGGCCTGTAGGGCGCGCGGCGCAATGTGCAGCCGATCAGATTGAGCGCGAGGAGAACGATCAGCGTATCGAACCACCAGGTGCGATAGATGAGCAATCGTGCGGCGCCGTTTGAAAGCACGGTCTCAATCCACGTTCCGTAGCCCATTGCGATGCCCAAGGCGAGCAGGAGCACAATGGTGAGCTTGACGGAAGAAAAGAGCAGCCAGATTTTGTCGAGCAGTTTATTCAATGCGGGTCCTTACTGGAATACCAGACGGCCGGAGGCCGCCGCTAGTATGAGTCTTAGCTGACGATAACGACTTCGCGGAGGCCGGGGGTTTTTTCGAGGATGGTTCTGCGCACGCCGCCTTCCATCGCTGAGAGGGATGCGTTGCAGCCGTCACATCCGCCGCCCATAGTGATGGTTGCGACGCCTTCTTTGAGCGAGAGCAGTTGCGCATCTCCGCCTTCAGAGTGAAAGATGGGGCGGAACATGTCGAGGAGTTTTTCGACTTTAGCGGAAAGTTCGAGATCGAGATCTGTGGTTGTTTCGATGGAGCTCATGGATTTCTTTTGTTGTTGCGGGCGGGTCGGGGACCCGCCCCTACATCAATCGTACAGTTCAATTTTGACGTCGTTACGGTCGTAGCCCATTTCGGTCAGGTGTTGACGCGCGTGATCGAGCATCAGTCGCCAGCCGCAGAGGTAGAAGGTTGCGGGCCTTTTGTCCTCGAGGAACTTCATGTAGTGCGCGTGGACATAACCTTTGGGGCCGTGGTAGTGATCTTCACGCGACAGAACGGGGAAGTAGTGGAAGTTCTTGTGCTCGGCTGCCATCGCTTCCCATTCATCAAAGTAGAGGATGTCCTTCTTGTAGCGATTGCCGAAGAAGAGACTGATCTGCGTGTTGTTCAGAGAACCGTCGGCGAAACCTTTTTGAAGAATCGAACGGAAGGGTGCGATGCCGACTCCGGTTGAGATGAAGGCCAGCTCTTTTTCAATCTTGTCGGGAAGCACAAAATGTCCAAGCGGAGTCGAACATTTCAGGATGCTGCCCTCGCGAACTTCTTCCCACAAATACTTCGTACCGAGCCCGTGAGGGACGATGCCGATGCAAAGCTGAAAAGTGTTTGTTCCGTCGGGCGGAGTGGCAATCGAGTAGCTGCGGCGCGTGACCTTCGATGCGATGGGCAAATCCAACTGCACGAATTGCCCTGCGACGAACTCGAAGTTCTCTACTTCGGGGACGCGCAGGTCAAAAAGTTTCACGGTTGCGGTCACATCGGAGATCTTGGTGACCTCGGTATCGAAGAATCTGTATTTCGGTCCGCGGCGCGGCTCAACTTTGACGGATGGAGTAGCGGTGCTCAAAGGGAATCGAGAGTTGTTCGTGTTTTTTCGTTGGTCACATTTCCGGTGTTGACAGTCGAGGCGCGCTCGAAGAGAATCACGTGCGTCTCCTCTTCGGCGACAGGGCAATGCTCAACACCGTGCGGAATCATGATCATTTCATTTTCATGGACGGTTACGTCGCCGTCGCGCAATTTCATCAGCAGTTTGCCCTTCACGACGAGAAAGAGTTCATCTTCCTCTTCGTGATGATGCCAGACAAAATCCCCCTTGAGCTTGACGAACTTGACGGCAAACTCATTGACCATCGCCGCGACCCGCGGATGCTCCACATCATGAATTTGCGCAAATGCGGAGGGGATGGAGACTTTTTGCAGCATCACACACTCGCAACGAATCTTGCTTTTCCAGCGGGGCGGGTGGAGACGTCGTAGAGGTCGGCTTCGCGGAGAAGAGCGGGGATGAGTTCGTCTTCGGGAAGGGTCGCGATGACCTTTCCGTCTTTCATCAACAGGCCTTTGCCTTTTCCGCCGACGACGGCGAGATCGGCTTCGCGCGCTTCACCGGGGCCATTGACGACGCAGCCCATGACGGCGATGTGGAGAGGTTTGTCAATCTTCTGCACGGCCTCTTCGACGCGGCGAGTGAGGTCGAGCAAATCCACTTCACAGCGGCCGCAAGAGGGACAGGCCACAAGGTTCACGCCCTTGGTGCGCAGCCCGAGTGATTTCAGAATTTCCCACGCGACTCTAACTTCCTCTACAGGGTCTGCGGTAAGCGACACTCTCAGTGTCTCCCCGATGCCGTTTTGCAGAAGATAGCCGATGCCGATTGCGGACTTGATGGAGCCGGTGAACATCGGGCCTGCTTCGGTGACGCCGAGATGCAGAGGATAGTCGCTCTGTTCGCGCATCAGAGTGTATGCTTCAATCATGCGCGGAACATTGGAAGCCTTCAGCGAGATGACGGTATTGGTGAAGCCTTCATCTTCGAGAAATTGAATGTGGCGCAGCGCGGACTCGACCATTCCCTGCGGAGTCGGCCCTTCGTATTTGTCAATCAGGTCCTTCTCAAGTGAGCCGGAGTTGACTCCGACGCGCATAGCAATTCCTGCTTCGCGCGCGGCCTTGGTGACAATTTTCGCGCGGGCTTCGCCGCCGAGATTTCCCGGATTGATGCGAATCTTATCCACGCCCGCATCAATGGCCTTCAGCGCGAGCTTGTAGTGGAAGTGAATATCTGCGACGAGCGGGATTTTCGTGTGCTTCTTGATTTCGGGCAGCGCGGCGGCGGCTTCATCGTCGGGCACGGCCACACGAATGATTTCGCAGCCCGCTTCCTGCAATCTCTCGATTTGCGCAAGGGTTGCTTTCGCGTCGCGCGTGTCGGTCAACGTCATGGATTGGATGGCAACCGGATGATCGCCGCCAATCGTGACGCTTCCGATTTTCACTTCGCGGATTTTTTTCGTGCGAAAAGAACGCGGCGAGAAGTCACTCAACACGGGAAGTGAAACAATTTTTTCTTCGACACAGTTACCGGCCAACGGGAGTTCAGACACGGGCAATTTAGAATAAGAGTGATTTTGTCAGATTATCTCGGACTCTAACCAGTTAATATAGTGAAAAGGCTTCGGAAAGTCAATCCGTTGTGACTTCTCCACCTATTGTTTTTTCAACGCTTGCGGAGGTATTTCGGTTCCCTTCCCTCCAATCTTCTGAAAAAAGTAAGACCCACTTTTCAAGTGGGTTGCGGATGGGGAGGAGTGTTCGTATCTTGCGAAATATCAGTGGCAAGGAGGCGGAATGAACCTGATTTGGCTGGCTTTGGTCGTCATAGGTGTGCTGGTTGGGGCGGCAACCGGGACAATGGCGGGAATTACGAAGGCCGTGATTGAGGCTGCCAAAACGGCAGTCGAACTCTCGATTGGGCTAATCGGGATCATGGCTTTGTGGTTGGGTTTTATGAGGTTAGCCGAGGAAGCCGGACTGATTCAGGGGCTGGCGAGGCTACTGAAGCCCGTGATGAAGCGGCTCTTTCCCGATGTGCCTCCTGAACATCCTGCAATGGGTTCGATGCTCTCGAACATGGCGGCGAACATGATCGGGCTGGGGAATTCGGCAACGGCGCTGGGTTTGAAGGCGATGCAGGACCTCCAGACCTTGAACAAGGACCCGAAGACCGCGACCAATGCGATGGTGACATTTTTGGCGATTAATACCGCCTCGGTGACGCTGATTCCGGCGACGGTGATAGGCTTGAGAGTTTCGGCGGGGTCAGCCTCACCGACTTCGATTATTCTGCCGACGTTGATTGCGTCGCTTTTTTCGACGATCGTGAGTGTGATGGCGGCGAAGTTCTTTGAGAAGCGGCGCAAGTTCAGATTGCCGGAGGAGACGAAGTAATGGAATGGCTGTCAAAGGCGATGCAGGTTGCCTCGGACTGGGCGATTCCTCTGATCTTCATCAGCATTGCGCTGGTTGCGGCGATCAAGAAGGTGCGCGTGTACGAGGTGTTTGTCGAGGGCGCGAAAGAGGGCTTCAATGTCGGTGTAAGGATCATTCCCTATCTCGTTGCGATTTTGGGAGCGATTGCAATTTTCAGAGGTTCGGGCGCCATGGACTACGGTGCAAAACTGCTTGCTCCAGTGCTGGCTCCATTGGGAATTCCGTCGGAAGTTTTGCCGATGGCGATCATCCGGCCGCTTTCGGGTTCGGGCGGATTGGGTGTTCTGTCCGAGGGCTTGAAGAATTTCGGCGCGGACAGTTTCCTCGGAAACATGATGTCCACGATGGCGGGTTCGACGGAGACGACGTTTTATGTGATAGCGGTTTACTTTGGTTCGATTTCGATTCGCTACACGCGGCACACGATTCTGGCTTGCATCATCGGAGATTTGGCGAGCCTGCTTGGAGCGATTTATGTCAGTAATTTGTTCTTCAACTAACGATAGCGGTGCACCATGTTTCGGCTGATTTGCATACTCGTAATTGCAGGGGCGGCTTTTTGCGGGGAGGCTCCGATTTCCGAGTGGCGGGTGAATCCGGTTGTGGCATTGCCGGAAGTTGCCTTTGGCGATTCGGCGGCCAAGACGGCTGATCTGTTGGATCAGATGACGATAGATTGGGAGAATCTGGATTTTGGCGACTCCCCAATTCAGAGCGCGCTCGATTTCAGTTCCAAGTCAGCGCGCGCCTATGTTTTGGCGGCCACGTATTTGACTGCGGACCGATACGGCAAGGCGACGCTTGAGGTGAAGGGGACGAGACCGCTTGTTGTCTATGGCAACGGGAAAGAGTTGAGCAAGGCGACGAAAGCCGACAGCGGGGAGTATAAGGCGAGTTCGGAAGTCACGCTGGATCGGACTCGGATGGAGATCGTGGTGGCGAGTGTTTCGCAGAGTTCGGACAGCGGGAAGTGGAATCTGTCCGCGGTTGTGAAGCAGGATTCGTCCTCGAACATGGTTGTGAGTGCGGGCGCACGGCTGCTTTCACGTCCTGCGCATTTTCGGCTGGATTCGGAGCTTGAAGATTACAGTATGCTGACGATGTCGCCGGACGGCAAGTATCTTGTGATGAAGCGGACGATTCGCGAGGGGGAGGAGTACAAGCAGAAGTCGCGGGTTGAGCTGTGGGACGTGGAGGCAAAGAAGCCTCTGGATCAGTTGGAGCGTGAGAAGACTTCAGGCTTCAGATTCTCAGACGATGGGAAGTTGCTCTACTATCAGGTGGGGACGGATGAAGGGAATGAAGTTTGGGCATACACACCGGCGACGAGGCGGAGCGAGCGTATCTTGAGTGCGGTGAAGGACATGGGCGGATTTGACGTGCTGCCCGATGGGGGTACGATTGTGTATGCGGTTTCCAAAGCGGCAGAAGAGAGCAAGACGGGCTACGAACTGTATCAGACTCTTGAAGACCGTGTATCCACCTATGATGATCGGAAGGAGCTATTCGCGGCAGATTTGCAGACTGGAGTGACGCGGCAATTGACCAAGGCGGGCGATTTTGAGTTGAGCAAATGGAGCGTATCTCCGGGCGGGAAGCGGATACTTCTGGAGCGCGATGTTCCGAAATTGGGACGGCCCTACGTGACGCAGGAGTTTTTCACGCTCAGCCTTACCGATGGCGCAATCAAAGAGGTCTTGACGCGGAATTTGATCCGTTATCCGCAGAATTTCATTTGGATAGATGAAAACACGATTGCCTATTCTGCGGGTTCGCATGATTCAAGCCCCGAAGATACGGTTGTTCACAACAGTTCCCAGACTGTAGCCTACAGTCTGAACCTCTTGACCGGTGAGCACCGGAATTTGACGGGAACAGAGGAGTTTTCGATTGAAGATGAGGGGCATCAGCCGAAGATATTTTTCAATCCTCGCGACAAGCGGCTTTATTTTCACGTTGCACGAGGAGGTGAGGTGCAGTTTGCCTCGAGCAATGTGGACGGGAAGCAGGTTGTCTATCGGCCCTTCAAGATAGAATCTAATTTTACAGATGCTGCGAGCTTTGCAGCTAATGGCTCAAAGGTGGCTTACATCTCCTCGGATTACAATTCTCCGAAGGCGATTTGTGTGTATGACATGATCTTGAATCGCGAGACAAAGCTGTCAGACTTGAACGCAGAGACGACGAGCGATTGGGAGTTTGGCACGATTGAAGCATGGAATTTTACGAACCGCTTGGGGATTGAGATTGACGGCTGGATCTACAAGCCTGCTGATTTCACTCCCGATCGGAAGTGGCCGACGATTGTGTATTACTATGCGGGAGTTTCACCGCGTGATTTGAGGTTCAGCTACACTTATCAATTCTGGTTGGCGAACGGCTATGTTGTTTATGTTCTGAATCCGGTTGGCGCCTATGGGCGAGGTCAGAAGTTTGCGGACTATCATGCGAATGATTGGGGGACTGAAGCGACGGCGGACGTGATAGAGGGAACGGAGAAGCTGCTTGCGGCGCACCCGTATATGGACACAGAGAGAATGGGCGCGTATGGCGGAAGCTACGGCGGGTTCATCACGCTCGATTTGGCGACGAAATCAAATCTGTTTAAGTGCGCGGTGGACATGTACGGGATTTCGAATATCACGAACTATTTCGGCGCAGGTACTTGGGGATATTGGTATGGCGAAGTGGCCGCACCGGGGAGTTTTCCATGGACGCGCAAGGATATTTTTGTCGAGAAGTCGCCGATCTTTTCGGCGGATAAGATTACGACTCCTCTGTTGATTCTGCACGGAGCATCGGACAACAATGTTCCGCCGAATGAATCGGATCAGATGTTTGTGGCGCTGAAGCTCTTGGGCAAGGATGCGGTCTATGCGAAGTTTGACGATGAGACGCACAACATCAACACAAAGTACAAGAATTTGATCGAGCATCGGCAGATGATGCTGGAGTGGTTTGACAAATACCTGAAGGATCAGCCGGGGGCCTGGGAGGCAAGGTTGGAGGCCGAGAAGTAGCGAATCGGAGTCGTCTCAGGACATAGGTTTGCCAAAGAGAGGCAGGGTTTAGATTGAATAGGCACGCCCAAGACATAAAGTGAATAAATGTAAGATTTTAGTGAGGTGGCTCTTTTCGACAGAGCCACTTCGCTTGTTTCACAAGGCGAGATTATATTCGGTCTGACCTTGCAAAGCGGAGCGGGAATTCTTACTTTTGCTCTATTGTAGTCATCCCGTCCCAGTGAGGGCGGGACGCATCCCCTTGCACCCGGAAACTTGGAGGAATTTGCATGGCAAGTAGACATGGACTGTTTACAAGGATTTGCACCTTACTTGCTGGAGTCATGGCGGCCCTTGCTGCCCAGGAAACGGCGGCGCCGATCTTCTCGACCTACTTGGGCGAGGGGGCGCAGCTTGAGGTCAGCCGCACGGGTCCGGAGTTCACCTCGATTGGTTTCGACGGCTCGAACATGATTCGCGGGCAGGTTGTAAAGGACTTCGAGACCTACGATTTCATGGGGATTGACGGTGAGGCGATGCTTTACGAGGAGGGTGCGCCTTCATTGCCTCGTGTCTCGCGGTTCTACCGGATTCCGGAGACGGGCGGGGTGGACTTGGTGGTGAATTCAGCCGAGTTTGAACTGGTTGAGAACTATAATGCTCTTCCCTACGTGGTTGAGGGCAATCAGTTCCGCAAAGACAATAGCGACCCGTTGATTTACGGGCGCGACGCGTGGTATCCGGAGAACGTTGTGGAGATATCCGATCCGATGCAGATGCGCGACTTCCGCGTTGTCACAGTGACGCTGTATCCTGTGCAGGTCAATCCGGTGACGCGGCAGGCGCGGATTTATCATGACATTCAGGTGGATATCGTTCCAAACAGTGAGCCGGGTGTGAACGAGATGCTGCGTCATCGCCGTCCGGCGAAGTCGTGGCTTCCTATTTATCAGCATTTGATTGAGAACTTGGACGATTCTGCTTTGGACGATGCGACGACAGCTCCGGGCACGTACATGATCATCTCGAAGCAGGACACGACGACTCAGCGCTGGTGCGACAGTTTGATGACGTGGAAGAAGCGCGCGGGTTACGACGTAATCGTATCACGCAACAACAGCTACTCATCGGCGAGTTCGATTATCACGGCGATCCGCAATGCGTATGATGCGGCGCCGGACGATAGTCCACTGGAATTCGTGTGTTTGATGGGCGATCCTGCGCCCTCATTTGGTCTTCCGATTGACGGGCCGACGTTTTCAGGGAATTATGATCACTCCTACGCATTGGGCAACACGGGCGACGATATTGAGGACATCGGCGTAGGCCGCTTCTGTGCATCTTCGACGAGTGATTTTGCAACGATCTTTGCGAAGACGGTTGCCTACGAGCGCAGCCCCTACATGACGGATCCGACGTGGTTCAAGAAGGCGTTTCTTTACGCCGGGATTGACATGGGCCTCGTCTCCAACTACACGACGTTTCAGTGGATTCGGCAGATGCTGATTCAGGAAACGGGCATTGACAGCGTGTACGTGCTCACGCATTCAAGCAGTCAGGTTAATCCGACCACGATCACGCAGCAGCTCAACGCGGGTCGCAATATCTTCTTGTGGCGCGGCAGTTGGATCGGCGGCATGGACACCGGTGTGGCGGGGCAGTGCAACAACGGGACGAAGCTGCCGATTTGCTTGACGGTGACGTGCAACACGGGTGAGTTTTCATCGGGCACTGCGGTATCGGAGTCTTGGGTTCTTGCGGGTTCGGCACAGTCTCCCAAAGGTGGCGTGACGGGTCTTGGGATGGCCACATCGAGTACGCACCCGCCAGAAAATCTCTGTGTGACGGGCGGCCTCGGTTATTCAATTGCGAATTTGGGGATCGAGCATGTCGGCCACTGTGTGAACTCGGCGAAGGCGTGGTTGATTCCGACGTTTGGCAACGGCTCAGCTTCACAGCAGGAATTTACTCGCTGGTTCAATCTGATGGGCGATCCGGGGATTTCGATTTGGTCGGAGACTCCGCAGCTTGTGAGCGTGACGCATTCGGCCTCGTTGAACGTCGGCGCTCGCTCGCTTTCTGTTCACATAGGTGATCAGAACACGGGTGATCCGGTCGCGGATGCGGTGGTGACGGCGTGGAAGGGCACGGAGTGCTACGTGAAGGGTGTGACGGATGCAAACGGCGACGTGGTCTTGCCTGTGACGGTATCGAGCGCGGGCACGCTGCTCTTGACGGCGACGAAACGGAATATGCATCCGTATCTGGTGGATGTTGCGTGTGCAGCAATTGATCAGATGGTGGCTTATTCTTCGATGACGATAGACGATGACAACGTGAACGGGACGTCGGGCAACGGTGACGGTGTCCTGAATCCGGGAGAAGTGGTTGATCTTGGAATCGTGCTTCGCAACTCGGGCACGTCCTCGACGGCAACGAGTGTGAGCGCGGTTCTATCGAGCACGTCGGATCGGGCAACGGTTGTCAACAGCTCTTCAAACTACGTGAACCTCGCACCGGGTCAGGAGGCGATGGGAAGTTCTGCTTATCGCATTGCTCTGGACTATGGAATGCAGCAGGGCGAGGACGTGCAGCTTCGGTTGACCGCAACGGCCTCGGCGATTCAGACGGTGAGCGCGATCAACATTGAAACGGTTGCGGCAAAGGTGAACTATATAAGTCACGCTTTTGTCGGATCGTTTGCGCCCGGCTCGACCAACGAGTTGAGTGTGACGATCAAGAATGACGGCTCGATTTCTCTTTCCGGTGTGACGGCGCAGTTGATTTCGGGCAGTCCGTTTGTCTCGGCGGAGGTTTCGTCGGCGACGTATCCTGACATTGCGGTCAACGGGCAGGCCACGAACACGGCCAGTCGTTTCCGCTTGAATGCGAACACGCTGACGTTTCGCGGGCATCAGGCTCCGATGACTCTGATTGTATCGGGCAACGGCGGGTTCTCGGACACGACGTATTTTACGGTGTTTGTGGGAACGGCGACGGGAACCGATGCCTGCGGCCCGGACGCTTACGGCTACTATGCTTACGACAACGTGGATGCGACCTATGAATTGCATCCGACGTTTAGCTACGTGAATATCAGCGCGGGTCTTGGACAGAATCTCAACCTTGCGGATACCGGCGAGCAGACGGACATAAATTCTCAATGGTCCACGGTGCGAGCGCTGCCGTTCGCGTTCCAGTTCTACGGAGTGGAATATGATTCGCTGACGATCAGCTCGAACGGTTGGGTAGCATTCGGCAATCAGAGTTGGGCGCCGCACTTCCGCAACTATCCGATTCCGGCGCAGTCGGCGCCGATTTCGATGATCGCCCCTTATTGGGATGATCTGAAGACGAGCGGGACGGGACTTGGTGTGTGGTTCTATCATGATGCGGCGCTAAACCGCGTGATCGTGCAATGGAAGGCTCAGGGCGGCGGATTTTCTTATAGTGACGCAAGCCTTGATTTTGAAGTGATCCTGTATGGTCAGGATCTGAATCCGACGCTGGATGGCAACGGCAGGATTCTGCTTCAGTATAACGACGTGACGATGAACTTGACCGGCAGCGGCGGCGCCGAAATTTCGGGCTGCTCCATCGGCATTCACAACGAGCATCAGACGACCGGATTGCAGATTGCGTACCGTTCGACCTATTCACCGGGCGCCTCTACGGTCGCGGACGGTCGCGCGATCATGATTACGACCTATGCACGCGAGTTGTTCGGCATGATAGAGGGTATGGTTACCGACGAGGAGACCGGCCTTCCGATGCAGGGCGTACACGTCACAGCCGACGGTTTCAATTACAGCGCTTTCACCGATGCGAACGGCACCTATTCGCTGACCAACGTGCTAATCGGTACGTACACGATTCGCGCACATAGGGACGGCTTTAACGACGCCACGGTTGACAACGTTTTCGTGGAGTTGGACAGTTTGGAGACGGTCAACCTCACGATGCTGCATCCGGAATTTGTGTTGTCTCAGAATGAACTGACGATTGGCTATCCGAATCAGAATGCCGCGAGTTTGACAATTATCAACGACGGCAACGGGCCGCTCGATTATGACTCCCGTTTTGTCTATACGATTGACGGTGAAGAGGTGACGGATTGGAGCGCGGTGGAGCGCCTCGACGTGACCGGTTTGACGGGTGACCTCCAGATGCTGGGTTGCGAGTTTGTCGGCGACTTGTGGTTTGTGAGCGGCGGCGCGGGCCCGACGGGAACGAATTGGCTCTACACCTTTGATCGCGACGGCAATTACGTTGAGGCGATGCCGCAGCCGTCGGTTTCTCCGTTTGGTTGGTATGATTTGGCTTGGGATGGTTATTACATCTATGGTTCGGAAGACGGCACGGGGACGATCACGGGCATGGACATCCGCAACGGGAACGTGGTAGCGCAGATTCCGAGTCCTCTGAATCCGACGCGCGCGATAGCATACGATCCATTCCTCGATCGTTTCTGGGTGGCGGATTACACGCAGAACATCTATCAGATTGACCGGGACGGCAACATTTTCTCGCAGGTGATCAATGACGGTGCGAACGAATTGGCGATCACGGGTCTGGGCTGGTGGGCGGAGGATCCGGATGGTTACAAGCTCTACATCTTCAGTCGCGACGGCGGGTCGAATCAGACGCGTGTGACGAAGATGCATCCGGTGACCTATACTCGGCAATTGGTGGCGGTTTTGGAAGGCTCGGAATTCACCGCAGGCGGCTGCACGGTGACCGACAAGTATAACGACATGCTCGTGACGTTTGGCGGCGTGCTTCAGAACAGCACGGGCGACAAGCTGGGCATCTACTCGATGAAGTTCAAGCACGACTGGGCAGTGATTGCTCCGGCGGCGGGAGCGGTGGAAGGCGGGCAGCAGCGCGAAGTGACTCTGACGGCCGACCTTGATGGTTTCCGCACGGCGACGCACACTCTTTCGTTGTTCTTCTCGAGCGACGTACTGGCCACGACGTTTGAAGTGCCGGTTACGATCAATGTGACAGGTTCTTCAGCGGAACCGCGGGTTGAGCCGATTCCGTCGGAGTATGCTCTGCGTCAGAACTACCCGAATCCCTTCAATCCGAGCACGACAATTACCTATGACTTGCGTTCAGCGGGTCACACAACGCTCGTAGTGTACGACGTCACGGGCCGCGAAGTTGCGGCGCTGGTGGATGGAGTTCAGCAGTCCGGTGTGCACTCGGTCAGATTTGACGGCGCGGGTCTGGCTTCGGGCGTGTATTTCTATCGGCTTCAGAGCGGAGACTTCACGCGCACGGCGAAGATGGTGCTTCTGAAGTAGAATCGAAGTAAATAATGAGAGCGCGGCGCGGGGCAAGGCTCCGCGCCGCGTCTATTTTGAGGATTTGCGAGGGTCGCGGAATTTGCTTATTTTCACGGCATGAAGATTGGATACGTGCATAGCCGCGCCTTTCCTGCGGTGGACGCGAACGTGGTGCAAGTCGTTCAGATGTGCCGCGCGTTTGCGTCGCTTGGGCATCGGGTGACGCTGTTCATTCCGCGTCGCGAGGAATTTGCAAGCGATTCAGACGCGATGGCGCGGGCTCGCGAGTTGTTTGGTGATGCGCTTGGTTTCGAGGTTGTGTTCGTGCCGAGACGGAAGTTCTTCGGTCGCCTTGAAGTTCTGGGCAGTGTGCGCGGCACGTTGAACGCGATTCGAGAGCATCCGCAGGATTTGATTTACAGCAGGAATCCATGGTCGGTTGCCTTTCTTCCGCGTTCGGGGACTCCGTTTATCTGGGAAGCTCATGAGGAGCAGGTTCACAAGCGCTCGGCGTTTCTCGGAGGTTTGCTGCGGAATTTGATCGTGCGCACGTCGCGAAAATCGCAGATGGTGAAGTTGGTTGCAATTTCCGAGGCGCTTGCAGAAGTTTGGGAGAAATTCGGGGTTCCGAAAGAGAAGTTGGTTGCGGCGCACGACGCGGTGGATTTGGCGATGTTTGCCAAGCCGCTTGAGCGGAGCGCGGCTCGCTTGCAGCTCGGCATCGCCGGGAGCAAACAAATTGTGGTTTACACGGGCGCGTTGAAGTCGGATCGCGGAATAGAGATGATTTTGGAATCCGCGCGGAGGATTTGTGAGGCGGAATTCTACGTTGTGGGCGGCAGCGAAGAAGAGCTTGCGCATTGGATACGAGAAGCTGAGAAGATGAACTTGCAGAATGTTCATTTTCCCGGCAGAGTTGCGCATCGCGACATTCCGCTCTGGCTTTCGGCTGCGGATGTGTTGTTGATGATGTGGACGTGGCGCGTTCCGACGATACGCGTGTGTTCTCCGATGAAGCTGTTTGAGTATATGGCGGCAAGTCGGGTGATTGTCGGGCCGGCCTTTCCGACGGTGCTTGAAGTGCTTGATGAGGGCCGTGACGCCATTCTATTCAAGCCGGATGATATGAACGAGATGGAGCGTGCGCTGCGCGAAGGATTGAAGGTGAGCGATGATCCTTTGATGCCTGCGCGCGCATTGGACAAAGTTTCGCGTGACTACACGTGGGAAGCGCGATGCAGGAAGATACTTGATTCACTAAAGCGATGATCCCCTTGGACGATAAACTGTTTGGCGCCACGCTTGAGCAGTGGCTGCTGGCCATCGCGGCCTTGCTTGGCGGCTGGCTGCTGAAGACGCTTTCTTGGTGGTTTCTGAAGCGCATGACGCACTTCGCTCAGAAGACGGACAGCGAAGTGGACGACATTATTCTGCACGCGGTTCGCATTCCCGTGGGCTGGCTATGCTTCTTTCTCGGTTTGTGGGGGGCGCTGACGATTTTGCCGCTTCCGTCGAAGCCTGTGGACGTGGATCGCTTCGTGTTCCAGTTCATGAAGTCGGCGACGATTTTTGTGGGCTTCTGGATGTTCGTGCGGCTGGTCAACGGTTTTGGTCTTGCAATCGAACGCGGGGCGCGCGAGAGAAGTCCGGGCACGGCGGGATTTGTTCCGGTTGCGCGCAAGACCGTGATCGTGATCATGTGGATGATTGCGGTCTTGATGGCATTGCAGAATTTAGGCTATTCGGTCACGTCGCTCTTGGCGGGAATCGGTTTGGGCGGCATGGCGCTCGCGCTTGCGGCAAAGGACACGCTCGCGAACATGTTCGGGAGTCTGGTGATCTTTATTGATCGGTCGTTTGTGGTGGGGGATTGGGTGAAAGTAGGAGGGATTGAAGGGATTGTCGAAGAAGTGACCTTACGCGTGACGCGCGTACGGACATTCGAGCGCACGCAGATCACGATTCCGAACAGCGATTTGACGACCAAACCGATTGAAAATTTTACGCGGATGGAAAAGCGGCGCATCAAGTTTTCGATCAATGTGCCCTACGAAACTCCTTCGGAGAAGGTGGAGGAAGCGGTGAGCAGGATTCGCGCGCTGTTAGATGCGAACGAATATCTCGGCAAGGAACTTCAGCAGGTCTATCTCTCCGAGCTTGGCGCGGCGAGTCTGAGCATCTCAGTCTTGTGCTTCACGAAAACGAGTGACGCAGACGAGTTCATGCGCATTCGTCATGAGGTGCTGCTTGGGGTCAAACGCGAGTTTGAGACTCTCGGTATTCAGTTTGCGCTGCCGCTGGGAACGCCGCCGTTGAAATAAATCCTACGTATACCAGCAGAAAAGGCCGCCCGCAATGGACGGCCCTTTTGGTTGGGTTGAATCGGATTACTTCATCAGCACGAGCTTTTGCACGGCGGAATGCTGTCCGCTTTGCAGACGCGCGAAGTAGAGACCGGAAGCGAGGCTGCTTGCGTCGAATCTTGCGCTGTGCGTGCCCGCTTCGAGAGTCCGGTCAATCAGTGTGGCGACTTCGCGTCCCACGATGTCATAGACTTTCAGCGTGGTTGCGGCGCTCTTCGCGAGGTCGAAGCGCAAGTCGGTCGAAGGATTAAACGGATTCGGATAGGCGGCATGAAGCGCGAAGGCTGTGGGCAATGCAACAGGCTCATCGGATCCGAGGAATCCGTCGGGAGGCGTGGTCGTGAAGCGAATAGCTTTGCCTGCAACCAATGGCGATGCGGAAGGTACATACGTTTCCGCATAGGAGAGTCCCAGGCCGATCAAGTGCGGCTCGTTCTGAATTCCGACGGTGGAGAAATTGGTGCTGGCACCTGCGTCGTGAACGTCGTTGTAAAGACAGAGAATGTCGTCATCGCCTTCGTTATCAAATTCGAGCACGAGTTGGAAGACGCAGTAGTCGTCATTGATTTGACCGTTGACCATGCCGCCGTTGTTGAGCGTGCGCCATTGGATAATATAACGATTGGCTTCCGCGCGCGTGAAGAGATTGAAATCGAGGTAGTCGTTGGGATATTCCGTGTCTGCGGGAGAAATCAGGTCATCCCAATAGGGGCAGATCATTGCGGGCGGGCCAATGGGCGAGGGGATTTCCCAGTTACGGAACTCTGGAATCGTCGCCGTTCCGAAGGAGAGCCAGCCATTGGAGCAGATGTAGGCTGAAGAGTATGTTTCACCATAGAAGGTGAAGGGCTGCGGAAGCGTCACTTGGAAATGCGAATCGTCATTGACGACGTGCACTTCGCCGCCGCCACCTCCGAACTCGGGATCGAGTTCCTGCCACGTGTAAGAGGGAGTTGCGGTGTAGCCCAAATCGGTATCTTCGTAGGCGTAGTATCCGTATTCGTCCGGTCCGGAGGGAACGTTGGGAGTAACTTCACCTGCCACGAAGAGCCGAACAGTCGTCGCGAAATCCGCTCCATTCCAGTTGAAGCCAAGGCGCAAAGCGATTTGACGGCCCGGTGTGACGCCGTTGGCAAGCGTTGCGGAGAAGGTTGTGTTACTGGTAACCGTCTCACCGACGCCGACGTTGGTCCACGTCACGGAGTTGTCGGGGAAGGTAATCGAGTTGTCGAAGCTATAGACCGTTGCGGAGAGATTGCTTGCCGCAACTTCGCCGAGGTTCTTGATGGCGACTGCGATGTTAGCTGTTTCACCGGGGGACAGGAACCCGTCGGCATCCTGCACGAGGAAAGCGATGATCTGCGGTTCGGGTGCCGCAAGCGTGAAATGGAAGTCGCGCTCTTCGATATGAAATCCATTGTTGAAGGCCAGTCGAATCACGGCCTCTTGATTTCTCCAGTTTTCAGCGGAAGCGTGGAGCGTGATGGGCGTCGCGGTTTCCTGCGCACCGGGTTCAATGTTGTTAACGGTCGCATCGCCTGAGACCACAGAGAGGAAATCGCTCAGGCTTGTTGTTGCAATGCTGAAGGGCGTGGCAGCCGTTCCGCGATTCGCGACTGTGAAGGTCAACGAAAATGATTCGCCGGGGTTAGGCAGGTTGTCATCTCCCGCAGTGTAGGAGACAGCCGTGATCTGGGGATCGTTGGTCAGCGTGTTCACTGCGATGTCGAATTGGCGCAGGAAAT
>JADLDM010000043.1 GCA_020846695.1 bacterium
CATACGGTTTGCCGTCAACGTTCCTCTCATGCGCGGCGATGTGAACGATCTGATACAGGTTGTGCTCGATGAAAAGATTTCGATTGTCTTCACATCCGCGGGCAATCCTGCTCTGTTCACGGAGAAGCTGAAGAAAACCGGCGCGGTGGTTGTTCACGTGGTTCCGACGGCGAAGCTTGCCAAGAAGTGTGAGGAGCGCGGCGTGGATGCGGTGGTTTGCGAGGGGACGGAGGCAGGCGGACACAACGGTGTGGATGAAATTCCGACGTTTGTTCTGATTCCTCAGGTGCGCGACGCGGTGAAGATTCCGGTGATAGCAGCCGGCGGGATCGCAGACGGACGCGGTATCGCTGCGGCCCTTGCCCTCGGCGCGGACGGTGTGCAGATCGGAACACGCTTCGCCGCCACAGTGGAATCCTCCGCGCACGACAGATACAAACAGGCCGTCGTGGAAGCCGGCGAGACAGATACGGTTCTCTCCTTAAAGAAAATCGGACCAACGCGGATGATCCGGAATCCTTTTGCCGAGAAGTGTGTGGAATACGAGCAGCGTTGCGCAACTCCGGAGGAGTTGACCGAATTATTGGGACGGAAGCGTGAGCGCGCGGCGATATTTGAAGGGAATTGGGAAGAAGGCGAATTTGAAGCCGGTATGTGCGCGGGTTTGATACACGACGTGCCGACGACAGAAGAGGTAGTGCGCCGAATGCTCTTAGAGTATCATGCGGCGACAGCGAAATTGACGGGAACGAAAGCGGAGTAATCATGTTGCGAGAAGTATTGGGCGGGAAGATTCACTCGGCGACTTTGACCGAGACGAAACTCGACTACGAAGGCTCCTGTGCCATTGACCGTGACCTGCTCGATGCGGCAAATATTGCGATTTACGAGCGCGTTCATATCTATAATATCACGAGCGGCGCGAGACTGGATACCTATGCGATTCCCGCGAAGCGCGGCTCGGGCAAAGTCGGCTTGAACGGCGCGGCGGCGCGTTTGGGGCAGGTCGGTGACAAAGTGATTATCGCGACCTACATGCAGATTCCCGATGAAGAACTTGTGAAGCACGTTTGTCGCGTTGTGATTCTTGATGAGAAGAATCACATAGCAAAGACTCTCGATCACAAATGTGAGAGGCCAAAATGAAATTCACGGCAAAAAGCGGAGCGCTGACGGGCAAGCCGGACGGTATTGCGGTCGCGCTGTTTGACGATGAGATCAAAGCTCCGAAGTTGACGGGTTTGGACAAGCGCACGGTTGCGGCGGTGAGCAGATTGATTGCGGCGTCGCGCTTTGAAGGCAAGGTGAAGGAAACGGTCGTGCATTTTTCGGAAGGTGCGCAAGCTCCGGTCCTAATTCTGCAAGGCCTCGGAACTCGCAAGGATTTTTCGTGGAAGCATCTGCGTCAGGCCTCGGGCGCGATTGCCCGTGCGTCGAATTCCAACTCGGTGAAGAATCTCGCGCTCTTTTCTACGACCTCATTTGACGACGACTTGAATGCTGAAATCACGGCGCGCGCAATTGTTGACGGAGTGGTGTTGGGAAGTTGGAGCTTTGAACATTACCGCCCGAAAAAGAAATCGGCCTCGCAGCTTGGGCAGGTGGATGTGTATTTCAACTCGACGGCGCGTCAGAAATCCGCGAGTGCGGTGATGCATTCTGCGCAGATCATGGCCGAGTGTCACAATATGGCGCGCGAGTACGGGACGCATCCCGCAAATGTCGTCACGACGGATTACCTCAGAGACGAAGCGAAAAAGCTCTCCAAACTCGGAATCAAGGTGACGATTATCGAGCGCGACCAGCTTCGCCGAATGGGCTGCAATCTGATTCTCGCAGTGGGCGGCGCGAGCGTGATGCCTCCGCGAATCATCATTATGGATTGGAATCCGCGCGGCGCGCAGAAGACCTTTGCGTTTGTCGGCAAGGGCTTGGTGTTTGACAGCGGCGGTTTGAATATCAAGGTTGCGATGATGGAGGAGATGAAGTCCGACATGTGCGGCGCGGCGGCGGTGCTTGCGGCGATGGACGGAGTCGGCAAGTTGAAACCCAAGCATCGCGTGATCGGAGCCATCGGCGCGGCGGAAAATGCGATTGGCCCCTCCGCTTATCGTCCGTCGGATATCTACACGGCTTACAACGGGAAGACGGTGGAAATCGGAAATACCGATGCGGAAGGCCGTCTTGTGCTCGCCGACACACTCTCCTATGTTGCGGACAAATACAAACCGAATCTGATGGTGGATATTGCAACGCTGACCGGCGCGGCGAAAGTTGCGTTGGGTTCGCACGCGGATGCCGTATTCGCAAATAAGGACCGCGTGGGTCGTCAGGTTCTTGCGGCTGCGGAGCGCGCCTTTGAGCAAATGTGGCCTTTGCCGATGTTTGAAGAGTATGCTGAAGAGGTGAAGGGTGATACTGCGATGCTGAAGAACTCCGTCGGACATCGTTGGGGTGGTGCATGTACCGCGGCGGCATTCCTGAAAGAATTTGTCGGCGACACTCCGTGGTCACACATTGATATAGCTCCGACCTCTTTCCCCGCTGCCACGTCGAGTCTGAATCCCAAGATGACTGCAAGCGGTTCCGCTACGAAGACGCTTCTGGAATTGTCGTTGAGAGGTTAGTATTTCATGTCCATCACACGCGAGACACTTCCGGTTGATGTGTTGATAGTTGGCGCGGGGCCTTCGGGTTTGGCGTGCGCCTACCATCTCAAGCAACTCATCAAGAAAGCCAATGCGACCGGCAACGGGCCCGGCGAAATCGAGATTATGGTGCTTGAGAAGGCTCGTGAACTCGGCGCGCATAATTTGTCCGGTGCGGTGATGGATACAAGAGCGCTAAACGAACTGATTCCTGATTGGAAGCAGAAGGGTTTTCCTGTTGAGCGCACGGTCGAAGAGGAGGGAGTCTATTTCCTCACAGAGACGGGCAAGTACAAAGCTCCCTGGACTCCGCCGCCTTTGCGCAACCACGGCTTCCCAATTGTTTCAATCAATCGTCTGGTGAAGTGGTTGGGCGAGCAGTGTGAAGCGGAAGAAATTCTCATCGCGACGGAAACGCCGGGGCAGGAAGTTCTGCTTGACGGCCATCGCGTGACGGGTATTCAGACCGGGGACAAGGGAGTCAACAAGAAAGGCGAACAGAAGTCTCAGTTTGAGCCGGGTTCACTGATTGAAGCTCGTGTTACGGTTCTCTCTGAAGGAACGCGCGGCTCTCTGACCAAACAAGTTTGCGACAAGCTCA
>JADLDM010000044.1 GCA_020846695.1 bacterium
CAGATTCCGGCGGGGAACCGCCAAGCCCCTTCACTTCGTTCGAGGGCAAGCTTAACCCGGCTCGGCGGAGAGAAGCAAGTCATACGTTTCGGCCGGGTTGCGCGTGGCAGATGAGTGCAGTTGAATCAGGTGTTGAGCTTAACCCGGCTCGGCGGGGAGAAGCAAGTCATACGTTTCGGCCGGGTTGCGCGAGTGACGTACCCCATCCCCTAACCCCTTCCCCGTGAACGGAGAAGGGGAACAAGTTGAAGCAACTATTTTGAACGGGTCGTGAAGAGCAGAAGAAAGACTCCGGCGGTGGCGACCACTATTGCAAGGGGAATCAGAGTCGTATGAACAATACCACCGCTCACAGAGAGCGAATCGGTTGAATCAGCCGCGAAGAACATGCTGTCACTCTGCAAACTATCGGACTGCACCGGAGGTTCCGCGGCAATAGCGCAGAAAGCGACAAGAAGGAGTAATGCGAAAATGAGTCGCTTCATCATCGTCTCTCGGCGGGAATGCCCGACGGCACACCCCCCCATCGTCCCCCCCGCACGGCAGGGGGGATAATCAGACGGAAATCAATCGCGGCTCGGCGGGGAAATCGGCAGGCACAGGGCCAGCCGCTACACGCTTGGCGGGTGAAGTAAGTTGTCATAGGCGCCAAGCAAGTGTGAAGGAAGTAATCCCTTGCACGGGACGCCACTCGTCGTAGATCATAGCGACACCGACGGAGAGCAAGTCTTCCGGCACTCTAAGCCGCTTCTGCTTCGGACGCAGCCAATTCGTATCGAGAAGTCCGAGACCGGCAGTCCACGCAGCGCGCCGACTTCTTGAGAAGAGAATTGCCCCTCCGCGTAGCGCGATGCCGCGACTAACCCGCCACTCTACTCCCGCGCGCGGTTCGAGGAAAGCCGTACCGTCGGAGTTGCTCAGGTTCATCGTCTGGAATGCAACGGAATAGCCTTCGCGTTGAACTCCGAGCGATGCATTGATGCCCTGATCGGTTCTTCGATCCAAGGGATGCTGCCAGCGCGCTCCGGTAATGGGATATCGTTGATAGCTCAACCCCACCTGCACGCCGCGCGGTTTGACGATCACGCCATAGCTGAAGCCTTCACCGTCGCCCCTATCTTCGCGCTCGTAGAAATCCACGCGCCCTCCCACGGCGATTCGCGGATGCACATCGAGCGCGAGTTGCAGAGACGTCTGACTGCTCGAAAGCGCGTAGTCCTTCGGGTAGTCGTCGAAACGATCCGATTCATCCTGCCTCATGACAGGTTCGGCAAACGTCGCACGCGCGGACATCCAGCGAAAATGATAACCGGCGGAACCAACCAACAAGCGCGATACATCCCATATATTCTCGGCTGCCGAGCGCGACTTTCCCATTTGATCGAGGTAAATCGGAACCTGCCACACACCGCCGGGATGAAGAATGAACGCAGCCTGCTTCGCGCGAAACTTCGGTGAAAGCACGAGGCCGGCGGGATTCGTGCCGGACGCAGAAGGAGAGTAAAAAAGCGCGCCGGTTGCACAACCCATCGAGAGTTCGCGTGAACAGGACGGATGAGGCAGCAGCGAAATCCACTCGATTGCGAATGCGGAGTGAGCGAAGAGAAAGAGTAACCCCCAGACCATGCCCTTCAGTTTCGACCGGATTGCGCGAGAACACCCCCCCTTTGTCCCCCCCGCAAGCAGGGGGGATAATCGAGGCGTTGCGCTATGATGACTCAGCATGACCGTAGCGGCGCCATTTCATCCAAAGAGCGGCAAGCAGTGTGGCAAGAATACCGTAGTAGATCGCGGGCCATGCGCGAGCGAGTCGAACCGCAATCGTGACATCCGCGCGCGCGGGAACTTCCGAGGAGATGACTCCTGCTTTGTCATAAGCGATCTTCTCAAGAAAGCGACCGCTGGGCAGAATCAACGCACTCACTCCGGTGTTTGCGGAGCGAACGATTGAACGGCGCGTAGCGATCGCCCGCAGTCTCGATAGTTCAAGATGCTGATAGGGGCCGGAAGAGTTTCCGTACCAGCCGTCATTGGTGATGTGACCGAAAAGCTGCGCGCCCTTTTTCACAGCGTCCGCTGCGATCTCGGGATAGATCACTTCAAAACAGATCAGACATGTGAAGGGAGGAACCTCTCCTCCTGAAAACACGACGACGGAATCACCGGGAAGAAACTCGGCCTGACCGAGATGCAGATTGCGAAGCGCGGGGAAAGTTTTCTGTAGTGGAATGCGCTCACCGAAGGGAACGAGATGTATCTTGGCCGATCTCTGTATGCCGAAGGAATCAGGTCGAATTGCGAGCGCGGCATTCAGGGGACGCTGTTCACCGTCGCGCATTTCATAATCAGTGGCGCCGGTGAGAATGATTGCACCTGTCCTTCGACTGAGACTTTGCAGCGTGTCCACCGCCCAGGGACGCAAGCGAACGGGCATCGGCGCTGCGGTTTCGGGCCAAACGATCAGCGCAGGTTTGGCAGTTTTCAGACTATCGGACCAGCGCACGTGATCCTGCAAGATGTCCGCAGAACTCATCTGCCATTTTGTTTCGGCGGGAATGTTTGCTTGCACCGCGGCGCATTGTACCATTACTCCACCGTCAACTTGATTCATGCGAAACGCTCCCCACGCGATGGGAACCAAGTAGAGAAGAGCCGCAGCGATAAGGTGAACTCGGCGGCGATTCTGAAAGTAGAGAAAGAGCAGAACGTTGACGCTCAACACCCAAGCAGAGATTCCTTCGACGTCAATGATCTCGGCAAACTGCGCGGCTGGAAGGAATGAGGATTGAGTCAATCCCCAGAGCGCCCACGGAAGGCTGACCTCCCCTGTTCCCCAGAAAATTTCCAGGGCAACATAGAGCGAAGCGAAGAGCCAAGCCGCAGAAGTTGTTCCGTGAATGCGCGCGGTTTTCTGAACGGCCCATGCCACGGTTCCCCAGATTGTGGCGAGGATCATGATCATCGCCAGAGCGGCGATTGCCGACATCAGCCATGGCGCTCCGGAATTCAGCCCGACCCAGTAGAGCACTCCGCCGAAGAATAATACTCCCGCACGCCACGCTTTTCCGAAGATGCGCGGGACGGAAAGATCGGTTGCGACAATCAGAAAGGGAACTAATGAAATCCAAGCGAGCGGCCAGAGCGAGATCGGCGGGAAGGCAAGTATGCCCAGTCCCGCGGAAATCCAGAGCCCCCATTTCCGCAGGAACACGTCAGTCGTCCGCGCCGATCACCACTTCGCGGTTCTCGGAGGCGGAGCGGTAGGTTGCCTCGATCACTTCCAGAATATGTGCGGAGTCCTCGCCGGGGGAGACGGGTTTGGCTTTGCCGCGAATCAAATTGTAGAAGTGATCCAACTCATACTCGAAGGACTTGTTGTAAAGCGACGTCGGTTTCAGTTGTTGCCCGGCAGGCGTCACGTTGACGAGGTTTCCTGAAATCTCCTTGGTGATCTTCAAGGGGTTGAGTTCGGCAATGCCTTTGCTTCCGCTGAACACCGTTAGCGATGCGGACTCGTCGGACATGTAAGCCCAGGTTGTGTTCAGCAGAATGGCGGTGCCGCCATGAAGAATGTAGTAGGCGGTGCCGGTGTCTTCGACGCGAAGATTCAGGCGATCTTTCGATAGATTCGACACGACACGTTTGATCTTGGGTCTGCCGAGTGTCCACCAGACGGAATCAAGAATCTGCAGACCGAGGTCCATCATCACGCCGCCGCCGGAGATTCTCGCTTCGTGGAGCCACGGGCTACGCGACCAGACTTCCTTCTTCTTGAGCCACGACGCGCGGACGGTGCGAATGTGACCGATCTCTTGCGCTTGCAGAAATTCGTAGAGAATCATCACGTCGGGTCGGAAGCGGAGATTCATACCGACCATCAGATGCTTGCCGGATTTCTTCGCGGCCTCGACCATGCGTCGCGCTTCCTCGGCCTTGCGCGCCATGGGCTTTTCGACCAGCACATGTTTGCCAGCGGAGAGAGCTGCGAGCGTCAGAGCGAGATGCGAATTGGTCGGCGTGTTGATGTGAACCGCGTCAATATCCGGATTGGAAAAGAGCTTCTCCGCGTCGCGATAGAAGAGCGGAATCTTGAAGCGGTCGGCGATGGTGGCGGCCTTGGCGAACTCCGTGTCGGCAATCGCGACGAGTTCGACGTCGGGATTCTTCTTGATTAACGGAATGTGGAAGAGCTGGCTGACGCCTCCTGCTCCGACGATTCCGACGCGAATTTTGTCCGCCATGATGACGATAGAATTTAGTCGTGCTGTCTTGTACGATTCTCTTGGTCCAAAAAC
Organism: bacterium; assembly: GCA_020846695.1. Taxonomy (GTDB): domain Bacteria; phylum Electryoneota; class RPQS01; order RPQS01; family RPQS01; genus JADLDM01. The sequence continues at coordinate 4,296 of JADLDM010000044.1, forward strand.
GACTGCAGCAGCAATACCGCTGCCGCCATGTCGAGTTTGCCGCGCTGTTTCTTCTGCGAGATTCCGATTCGGGTAAGGTCGGCGCTCGCTTCCTGCGAGGTGTAGCGTTCGTCGGCTCGCGTGATGGGAATACCGAGCGGCTGTAATCTCTCGATGAAGAGATTGACGGCCTGCGTTGATTTTCCTTGTTCGCCTCGAAGGGTCAGCGGATAGCCGACGACAATCAGTCCGATGTCTTCGTCGGCAATCGCGCGTTTCAGCAGAGGAAGGAACTCGGCTTCATTTGCGGGCCAGACGGCGTATCCGACGGCAAGCCCGCGGCGGTCGTCGGAAACGGCGACACCGATTCTGCGCGTGCCCCAATCGAGTCCGAGGACTCGATACACGTCAGCGTTCGTTGGCGGGAATCTGATCGAGCGGCGTCTTCAGCGATTCCTTCAGCAGTTTACCCGGTTTGAAGTGGGTTTTACGCCGTGCGGCGACGTAAATAATTTCGTTGGTCTTGGGATTGCGGGCCTTCGGCTTGGGCTTGGTCTTCTTGACTTCGAAGACGCCGAAATCTCTGATCTCAATCCTCAGCTCCGGTTCATCTCCCGACATGATTTCGCGCAGCACCGTAAAGGTGTCGTTCACCACCTTGGCCACGGTGTCCGGTCTCTCGTTGCTGCGCATGGCCACGCGCTCTACCACATCTTTCTTGATGTAAGTTCGCATTCAGCCTCCTTCGCTGTTCCTCAGGGATTTTATGTGTGTGTCGTTGGAATTCAAGAGAAAAATCGAGAATTGTAAACTCAGAATCGAAGACAAAATTTCGGCGGGGAACCGCGCAACATCGTCCAGTCTTCTGTTTTCTTGAGCAATCTGGTCGCGCTTAATTCCCGCTCGGCGAGAGCAATTTCGTTCTTGGGCGACCACGCGGGGTCGCCCCCTACTCTGTTCGGGCTTCTTCGTCGGAGCGCTCGACGTGGATGACGCCGGGCGTAGCGCGCATGCGCTTCATGATTCTCTGAAGATGAAGCAGCGATTTCACTTCGAGAACAAGTCTGCCGACGGCGAAATTGTCCTCGCGTTTCATCTCGATATAGAGAATATTGACGTCTTCCTTGGCCATCGCCAAGGTCAAATCGCCGAGCAGTTCCTTGCGGTCCTCACCCATCACGCGGACGCGGACATTGAACTTTGCTTCGCGATCCACATCCCAGTCCACCTTGACATTGCGCTCGGGCCTGAGCATCAAGTGCGGAATATTTTTGCAGTCCACACGATGCACGACGACTCCGCGGCCCGTCGAGATGAACCCGGAAATCTCGTCGCCGGGAAGGGGCTGACAACAGTTGCCGAATTGAATGGCGACGTTGTCCATGCCATGAATGCGAATTCCGGCGTCGCCCTTGACGCGGCGAATAACTTTCGAGAAGACCGCTCCGACCGGCCCCGAAGCGACGGGTTCGGGCTGAATCTTGCGGACGATGTTCTCGAGCGTGATGTCCCCGGCGCCGAGGCTTGCGAGAAACGAATCGAGATTTATGTGACCGAATAGCTGCGCAATCTCGCCAAGCTCTTTGTCGGTCTTCTTGATCCGTTGTTTCGTCAGCTCGCGCGTTAATAGTTCGCGGCCCAATCGCAGCGACTCTTCGTAGTGCTGCTCTTTCAACCACTTCTTAATTTTGTTGCGCGCGCGGCTGGTGCGAACGAATTGCAGCCAGTCAATGTTCGGCTTCTGATTTGGCGAGACGATAATCTCAACCAGATCGCCGGACGTGAGTTTGCTTTTCAGCGGCGTGATGTGGCCGTTAATCTTCGCGGCCATCGCGTGCAAACCGACGTCGGTGTGAACGGCAAAGGCGAAATCCACGGGAGTTGATCCCACGGGGAGTGTCAGCAGTTTCCCGCGCGGCGTGAAGACAAATATTTCGCCTTCAAAGAGATTGATCTTGAGGTCTTCAAGATATTCGCGTGAGGACGCGGCTTCGGATTGATTGTCCAGCAGGCTTCTAAGCCACTCGATCTGTCTGTCGAGTTCCTTGCGCGAGGGATCGCCTTCCTTATAGCGCCAGTGCGCCGCGATGCCGTACTCTGCGCGGCTGTGCATCTCTTCGGTGCGAATCTGAATCTCGATCTTGCGCCCGTCCGGTCCGAACACTTTCGTGTGCAGAGACTGATACATGTTGGACTTCGGCGTTGCGATGTAGTCGGTGAATTTGTCCTGAATCGGCGTGTAAAGCGAATGGACAATGCCGAGCGCGAAGTAGCAGTCTTCGAGACGCGGAACGATGATGCGAATGGCGAGGAGATCGAGAATTTCCTCGAAGGAATAGCCGCGCGTCTGAATTTTGTTAAAGATCGAATAGAGGTGCTTGGGTCTTCCGAGCACCTGGCCCTTGACGTTGACCTTGCGCAGTTCAGCTTGAATGCGCACGCACTCGCGCTGGATGATGCGCTCGCGTTCATTTCGTTTCAGCGAAACCTTCTCGGCAAGCTCGTGATAGCCGCGCGGATTGAGAACTTTGAAGGCGAGGTCTTCCAGTTCCCACTTGATCTGATAGACTCCGAGGCGATGAGCGAGCGGCGCGTAAACATCCATCGTTTCGAGTGCGATGCGATGCTGCGTCTGCGGCTTCATCGCGCCGATGGTCCGCATGTTGTGCAGGCGGTCGGCGAACTTGATCAGGATGACGCGAAGGTCATTGACCATCGAGAGCAGCATTGGGTGCAGATTTTCGGCCTGCTGCTTCTCTTTGGACTCATATTTCAATTCGGGAATTTTGGTGACGCCGTCCACCATCTTGGCGACGGCATCTCCAAACTCCGCGCGCACCTGTTCTGTTGTTGTCTCTGTGTCTTCGACGACGTCGTGCAGGAGTCCCGCGACGACCACGTCTTCGCGCATGTGCAGATCGGCGAGAATTTCCGCCACGGCAACAAGGTGCGTTACATAAGGCTCGCCGGAAAGCCGCGTGATGCCTTTGTGCTTGTCGAAGGCGTAGCGGAAGGCGCGATCAATAATTTCGAGATTCGCGTTCGGAAAATTCTGAAAGACGGTCAGACGAATCGCATCAAGCGAACGCACGAGGTCCGCATCCACTTCCTCGTAAAGTGGATGAGTCAGGGGCGGCGGCGCGGCCGCAAGACTTTGCGCGGGTTCGGACACGGAATAGATCGAAAATCGAAAGTACTTGAGAAGCACAAACTCAAAATCGAAATTTGAAAAGAACACCCCCAATCCCAGCCCTTCCCTCCGTGAACGGAGGAAGGGAGATCACAGATCAGAACGGAGAGTCATCAAAGGCAGCGGGCGATTCGTCGGATGATCCGGCGGAAGCGACTGCGGGAACATCATCGGATTCGAGCGACGCGAACATCGTATACTCTTTGATGAAGGTCAGCGGAATTGATCCGGTAGGACCGTTACGATTTTTCGCGACAATGATCTCAGCAAGTCCTTCTACGGGATACTCGCGATTTCCGATCTGATATTTCGGGTCCTTCTTGCCTTTGAACAGGTCCTTGTAATATTCAGGGCGATACACGAACATGACGACGTCGGCATCCTGCTCGATGGCTCCGGAGTCGCGCAGATCGGAGAGCATCGGTCGTCGGTCACCGCCGCGAGCTTCCGGAGCGCGCGAAAGTTGAGACAGACAGATGATCGGAATGCGCAACTCCTTGGCGAGGTTTTTTAAGGATGCTGAGACATAGGCGATCCACTGCTGCTGGTTGTCCACGATCTTCGGCGGCGTGATCAGTTGCAGGTAGTCAATCACGATCATGCCGATCTTCTGCTCCAACCAGAGCTGGCGTGCGCGAGCGCGAAGCACGGAAATATCGAGACCGGGCTGATCATCAAAGAACAGATTCAGATCGGCGAGGCGACCTGCTGCGAGAGAAAGCCTGCCGTATTCTTCGCGTGTCATACGACCGGTGCGCACGCGCTGAAGACTGATGTGCGCTTCGCCCGCGAGCATACGCAAGACAAGCTGGCGCACGTCCATTTCCAACGAGAAGATTGCAATCGGAGTTCCGCTCTCGCCCGCCGCGCCGACGGCGATATTCATCGCCAGCGCGGTCTTTCCCATTGAGGGACGCGCTGCTACAATAATTAACTCGCCGGGATTGAAGCCCGTGGTGAAATCATCGAGTCGCGCGAATCCTGAGGCGAGACCCTGCACGTGTCCTTCGCGTTCGCGCATGTGCTCGATGTGCTGAAAGGTCTCGTGCATCACCTGACTGGCGGTCACAGCGCGACGGCCTCTTCGACGTCCGATCAGGTCCACCAAATCCTTCTGCACTTTTTCAAAGACCTCGTCCGCGCGAGCGGTGGGATCACCGGCAGCGGTCGCGGCGTCGGCGCTCAAGGCGATAACATTGCGAAGCAGAGCTTTTTCGTGAACGACACGCGCGTAGTGCTCGACGTTCGCGGAGGTGGGCACCTCGGCGGCAAGCTCACCGAGAAACGCAGGCCCGCCGATCTCTTCGAGTTTTCCCTGTCGGCGCAATTCATCGGTCAGCGTGATCAGATCAATCGGATCACGCTGCAAATCGAGCGCTTCAATCGCCTTGAAGATCGTCCGATGATTGGGCCGATAGAACGAAGCGGATTCGACCAGATGCGACACACGAGGAAACGCCTCAGAGTCCGAGAGCAACGCGCCCAGAAGCGCGCGCTCCATCTCCGGAGCTTGGGGCGGAACTTTCAGTCCCGCGCTATCCTGTGTTCTTTCCGAGGAGGCCGGATAGGTCACGGCCTGATTCTCCTTGCCACTATGGCCTCCCCCCTATGGGAAACTCAATTTGAAAGTTGATCGTAAAGCTGACGAAGCAGTTTGAAATCGGCTTCGCCCACCGTGCGCTGACTCATGTTGCGCAGGTAGTAAGCCGGATGATAGGTGACGAGCAGTTTCTTTTCGCGCCACGAAATCACGCGTCCGCGCACGTCTTTCATGGCCGATTCCGATCCGAGCAATTCCGACGCGGCATGACGACCCAAACAGACGATGATCTCGGGGTTGATCAAGGCGAGTTGCGTCAGCAGATACGGTTTGCAGACCTGTTTTTCTTCGGGGAGCGGATCGCGATTTTGCGGCGGCCTGCATTTTAACGTATTGCAGATGTAAACGTCTTCCCTTTTCAGTCCCACTTCGGAAAGCATCTCATTGAGAAGCTGACCCGCTTTGCCGACGAAGGGAATTCCGGTTTGATCTTCATCAAAGCCGGGAGCTTCACCGACGAATACGATGCGGGCGTGCGGATTCCCGTCCCCGAAGACGAATTTTGTGCGCGTGCTGCCTAAAGAGCATTTCGTGCAGGTGCAAATCTCTTTTTCGAATATCGCGAGATTTGCGGGTAAGGGCGAAATTGCGCCTTCGAAATGCACATCGGGCTTTGAAACTTCTACATTCAGCGCGCTCTGCGAATGAACCGTCGGGACGTAGATTTCTTCTTCAAAGAGCGCGAGGTCGCGCAGGTAGATTTGCGCCTGCGAGCGCCAACTCATGCTTCAGTCTTTTCAGGCTTCGCCGATTTTTTCGTGGCCTTCTTGGCGACTGCTTTCTTAGGAGTCTTTTTCACAGCGGCTTTGGGCGCCGGTTTCTGTTCGGCTTTCGGAGCAGGTGCCTCTACAGGAGCAGTCGGTTTGCTCTTCTTCGGGCGATGGTGTTTCTTGCTCTCGGGCTTGCGCGTTTCAGTTGCCGCAGTTGCGGAAGCTGGAGCGGGCGGCGGTGTCACGATTACACGCGGGGCCGGCGGAGGCGGCGTTTGTTGAGGCGCCGCCTGCTGTGTCGGTTCCTGACCGGAGCGCGCGGCGAGACGTTCACGGCGCTCACGCACGCGACGACCTCCGCGACGAGACTTGCCCTTTTTGCCGGACTGTTGCTGTTGTTGCTCACCCGACTGTTGGATCGCGCGCTGCGGCGGAGGAGTTCCGTTCGCTGCTCTCTTCGGCGGCGGAAGATCTTCGACATCGAGACCCGCCATCCGAATGAGACCGTGATCTTCGTCGGGTTCAGGCTCAATATCCACGGTGATGTCAGGCTCGACATCGGGCTCAGGAAGCGGATTGCGATAGAGTTCCATCACCGCGTTCAGAATCTCGCGCGCAACTTCGCGCTTCGATTGCAGAGGAAGATCGAGCACCGCGCCGTTGCGATGAATGATGAAAACCTGATTAGTCTCGACTTGAAAACCACTCCCCTCGGCAAGCGGATTGTTGGCGACGACGATATCGAGATGTTTCTCGCGAAGCTTCTTCAGAGCATTTTCAAGAACGTTCTCGGTTTCGAGAGCGAAGCCGACAATAATGCGGTTGCCCTTGTTGCTTGAAATTGATTTGAGAATATCCTCAGTCGGAATGAGGTGAACCTTGGGATCGGGTTCGCCTTTCTTGATCTTGTTCGGCGCGGTTTGGTTGAACGTATAATCGCTCACTGCGGCTGACATGAGGAGGATGTTGCAGTTGTTGAAGTCGCGCTTGACGGCCTGCGCCAACTCGGAAGCTGACTTGATGCGATTGAGTTTCACACCGGTGGGCGGCACGACGTCGGTCGGGCCGGAGATGAGCATCACATCGGCGCCGCGTTCGCGAGCTTCTTCGGCAAGCGCATAGCCCATTCTGCCGGAAGCGCGATTGGTGAGCACGCGAACGGGATCCCAACTCTCTTCGGTGCGGCCCGCAGTGACGAGCACGCGCACACCGCGCAAATCCTGTGGCGCACTCAATAGGTGACGCACTTCCTGGTAGATGGCTTGCGGTTCGGCTAATCTACCAATGCCCGGTTCTTCGCCGGGGCGCGCCATCTCTCCATCTTCGGGAGGAATGACTCTGTAGCCTCGACGCTTGAGCGTATTCAGATTCTCCTGCACGGCGGGATTGGCCCACATGCGCGTATTCATCGCCGGGCAGAGCACTCTTCTCTTCTCGTAAGCAAGCAGCGTCGTCGAGAGTAAGTCATCGGCAAGGCCGCAGGCAAGTTTTGCGAGATGGTCGGCGGTCGCCGGTGCGATGACGGCGATGTCTGCCCACGTCGCGATTTCGGTGTGCCACGCATTGGGCTCGCCGTGTTCAGGAAACATCTCGACATACACCGTTCGTGCGGTGACGGTCTCAAAGGTCAGGGGCGCGACGAACTTGGTAGCGGCGTGCGTCATGATGACCTGCACGCGCGCTCCGGCCTGCATGAACAGTCGGGCGAGTTCAACCGCTTTGTAGGCGGCGATCCCGCCGGTGACTCCAAGAAGAATTTTGCGTCCGCCTAATTCCTGAGCCTGTTTCTGCTCAGGGTGCGGGCGACGGTCACTCTTCATAGCGTGTTTCGATTTCTCGATTGATCATCTCGGACAGCGAGAGAACAACGGGTTTGACAAAATGCAGACGCTCGCGCTCGATCTCTTCGATTTCCACAGTATCGTCGCCGCTTTCAGCGCGGGCGCGCGCGGCGGCCTGCTCGAGGATTTCGGTTTGTCCGAGGTGACGATCAATCCGGCGTTTCTGCAATTCGCCGATCTGACGAGCGCGGCGCGAGATAACAAGCACCGCCTCGTAGATATTCTCTGCTTTGTCCACGAAGGACTCAGGATGGAATTCTCTGGTGTAGGCCATTCGGTTGGGTTTCTATGATTTGAAAATGAAAATTCTTGATTCTGAGCGCACGCAGTGCGGCACTACAGGGCGGGCGACCACCCTAACACAGGGCAGGCGCGGGGTCGCCCCTACGATGCGAATTGTTTTGAAATATGCGATTCGACTTCGGCGACGGCGCGGGGGATTTCGTCGTTGACGACGACGCAATCAAAATCAGGCGCACGAGACATTTCCATCTGCGCCCGCGAGAGTCGCTTTCTCAGGGTCTCTTCCGTCTCGGAGCCCCGTGCGCGAAGACGCTGTTCAAGAATTTCGAGCGACGGAGGACGGATGAAGATCGTCAACGCGTCGGGAAAGATGCGCTTGATCGAGGCCGCACCTTTCACGTCCAGATCGAGAATCAGAGTTTCACCGTTTGCGATCCGGTTCGCGGTAACATCGCGCAGAGTGCCGTAAAGATTTCCGTGAACCTCTTCATGCTCGAGGAACAAGCCTTGCGTCACGCGGCGCTCAAATTCTTCTTTGGAGAGGAAGTAGTAGTCCTCGCCGTCGCGTTCGCCCTGACGCATGGGGCGCGTGGTGGCACTGACCGAAAACCCCCATTCGGGATGCAGTCGGCGAATTTCCTTGATGATGGTGGTCTTGCCGCCTCCCGCCGGCGCGGCAAAGACAATCAGTCTTCCCTTATTCAAGATTCTGCACTTGCTCGCGCAGTCTCTCGATCTCTTCCCGGATACTGACGGTCAGATGAGAAATCTCAAGACTTGATGTCTTGGAAGCAATCGTATTGGCTTCACGATTCATCTCTTGCAGCAGAAATCCGAGCTTCTTCCCCACAGGACCTGCCGGTTTCTGAATCGCGTTGCGGAAGGCGATTAAGTGGCCGTCGAGGCGCACGCATTCTTCGGTGATGTCGAGGCGGTCTGCAAG
>JADLDM010000045.1 GCA_020846695.1 bacterium
ATCTATGTAGTTGAAATCGAGCAGTTCGCGGAAGATGTAGAACTCTTTTTGGAGTTCTGTGTCCGTGAAGTGAACGAGTTCAAAGTCCCAATCTGTTCCATGGAGCGAGAGGAGGGAGTCGGCGGCCTGCCACTCGTTGCGGGCGGCCTTGACGAAGATTTGCTTCCAGCGGGCGAGGGTCGAATCTCCTTCGGCACCGGTAGGAATCAGCTCGAATGCGCCGAATCCGTTGGTCTGGGGATCGAGATGCGAGGGTCCGTAATCGTTATAGCCGGGCCGAGCTACCCCCTCGGAGACATGACTTAACCAGTTGTCATAACTACAGGTTACGCATGTATCCAGCACAAACCCGCGCAAGGTTCCGGTCTCTTCGACCATGGCTTGCGCGGTAGCGGCCCATATAATAAGGAAAGGGAGTAGCAGGTGCTTCTTCATCGTACGTCCTCGGATTCGACCCAAGTCCTCAATATACAAAAGTTTTGGGTGCTTGAAAAGCACGTTTTCTCCTTTTGCGGATTCGGGTGCAGAACAGATGACCCAACGCCGTGGGCGGGTTCTCCTGAAGGGCGTGGCTTATCCTTCCACCAATTCGCCGGTAAGGGCGGCGAGGTAATCTTCGGAATAGGCTAACTTGTCGTCCCAGCTTTCGCGCGACGAAAGCGGGAGCTTGACGATGACGTCTTTCACGGCGCTGAACTCGACGGGGAAGCTCTCGCTCTTCGCGGCGATTTCGACAACCTTTTGCGGCGCAACGTGGTCGCGTAAGAAAAGCAGTTCAAGTGTTGATGTGCCGACGCTGAGTTCATCCACGCCGAGTTTTTCCGCGAGCACTCTCAAGCGAACCATGTTGAAGAGACTGCGCGCGGCATCGGGGAATTTGCCGAAGCGATCTTCGACTTCGCGGGCGAGTTCCTCGACCTTTTCAATGGCTTTGGCTCGGGAGAGTTCGCGATAGACGTTCAGGCGCAGGCTGCCTTCGGGAAGATAATACTCGGGAATGAACGCGTCGGTATCAATTTTCAATTTGACTTCGCGCTTTTCTTCAAGCTCGACAACCTTCTCTTCAAGCTGGACTTCGCGCACGGCCTCTTCGATCATCTGTTGGTACATCTCAAAGCCGATTGAGTTGATATAACCCGATTGCTCGCGGCCTAAGAGATTCCCTGCGCCGCGAATTTCCAGATCGCGCATGGCAACCTGAAATCCCGCGCCGAGCGATGAGAAATTGGTGAGCGCCGCAAGTCTGCTGCGCGCGATCTTTGACATTTCGAAATGCGGCGGCACGAGCAGATAGGCGTAAGCCTTGCGAGAACTCCGGCCGATTCTTCCGCGCAACTGGTGAAGCTGCGCGACGCCCAAACGATCCGCGCGATTGATGATCATCGTGTTCACGTTCGGCATGTCGAGACCGGATTCGATGATCATCGTGGAGACCAAAACGTCAATGTTGTTTTCGGAGAAATCGAGCATCACCTGTTCGAGTTCGTGTTCGTTCATCTGGCCATGCGCGACGCCGACTCTAACACGCGGAACCAAACGATGCAGCATTTCGGAGACCTGCTCAATGCTTTGAATCCTATTATGCACGAAGAAGACCTGACCTTCGCGCTGAATCTCGTGCTGAATCGCCTCCTTGATGACCTTTTCCGAAAAGGGAACTACGTCGGTTTCAATGGGCTGTCTGCCGGGTGGTGGAGTTTGAATTTGCGACAGATCGCGCGCGCCCATTAGCGCCATGTGCAGAGTGCGCGGAATCGGAGTCGCGCTCATCGCAAGCACGTCCACATTTGCGCGGAAGGATTTAATCTTCTCCTTTTGCACGACGCCGAAGCGGTGCTCTTCATCAATAATCAAGAGGCCGAGTTCTTCAAACTGCACGTCTTTGGAGAGCAGGCGGTGCGTGCCGATAATCACATCCACGTCACCCGAGCCAAGCTTCTTCAGGGTTTCTGTCTGCTCGCGCTTCGACTGAAAGCGCGAGATCACGCGCACTTCAACGGGCCAGTTCTTGAAGCGCTCGCGAAATGTGCGATAATGCTGCTGCGCAAGAATGGTGGTGGGAACAAGCACCGCAACTTGTTTTCCATCTGTGACCGCTTTGAAGGCGGCGCGCATGGCGACTTCGGTCTTGCCGTAACCCACGTCGCCGCAAACCAATCTGTCCATGGGCTGCGCGCTTTCCATGTCGCGCTTGACGGATTCGCTCGCGGCAAGCTGGTCGGGAGTGTCTTCGTAAGGAAAGCTTGCTTCCATTTCGCGCTGCCACGGCGTGTCGGGCGAGAAGATCAGTCCGCGCTCCGCGCGACGCTTCGCGTAGAGCTTCAACAGATCTTCCGCAATAGACACGAGGGATTCCTTAGTCTTGCGCTTGATCTCGCGCCACTCTTTGCCGCCGATTCTTGAGAGCGGCGGTTGAAATCCGTCTTTCGCGGAGTATTTTTGAACCTGCGCGAGATTTTCCAGTTTGACAAAGAGCGTGATGCCGTCGCGATATTCAATTTTCAATACTTCGCGCTGCATACCGCCAACGGCGATCTTTACAAGCCCGAGATAGCGACCGATGCCGTGATCCACGTGGACGACAAAGTCGCCGACACGAAGCGCGTCAATATCGTGAAGCGGGACGGCGTTCTTGAATTTCAGGAATTGACGACGACGACGCTTGCGTCCGAAGATGTCGTGATCCACGAGCACGACGAGTTTGCCTTCGGGAAGCATGAAGCCGTGACGCAGCCCGCCTTCGCGCGCGCTGAAACAGTCTTCGGAGCAGCCGCGCTCAACCAGCACTTGTCCCAGACGATCGGCGGAAAGCTGATTGTCGCATAGCAGAATCGTCTCGTAACCATTGCTTGCATATTCACGCACACGCTCGGCGAGCAGAGGGAGATTCGAGGCAAAGCGCTCCTGCGGTGTTCCCGCAAAATCAACTGTTACGGAAACAGGGGAAGGCGTGGTTTGCAGATAGACTTGCGAGAATTTCTGCGCGGCGCCATAGATGATTTCGGGCTCCATCCAGCGGCCCGGCTCGCGCATCGCGCGCACCTGATCTGCGAGCGGAACGGGAACGTCCTCGTCTTCCTCATAGACAATCGCATTCAGCTCATCTTCGAGTAGCGTTTCCTCCTCTTCCTCCTCATCGCGCGGAGCTTTCAGATCGCGCAGACGAAGACCTGACTTTGAGGTGCGCTCGTCAAACTTCTCTTTAACCGCTTGATAAGCGGGTCTTCCTTCACTCCATAAGATAACTGTGTCTTGTGGAAGATATTGCAGCAGGTGACTCGATCCTGCGCCGGGAATTTCGGCAGCCATGATCGTTACGTCGCCGATGCGGCCCGTCGAGCGCTGCGTTTGCGGATCGAAGCTGCGAAGGTCATCCACGTCATCGCCGAAGTATTCGATGCGCACTGCGTGCGACGAACCAAAGGGATAGATGTCGAGCACGGCTCCGCGCACGGCATATTGACCGACGCCTTCGACCATGGTTTCGCGCGTGTAGCCGGATTCATGCAGAAATGCAATCAGCGATTCGCGCGGCAGCGTTTCACCTTTGGAGAGCGTGTAGGTGTTGCGCGAAATCTCGGCAAGATCGGGAAGTGGATCGAGCAATGCCGC
>JADLDM010000046.1 GCA_020846695.1 bacterium
CATTATTCTCTCCTCGATAACTAACGGTTATGCTCTGCAGGTCTCCAGTTCTAATTATCCCACCACTATCCGAAACACTGTTTTCGTGAATCAGGGCGGCGGCACGAGTACATCCCTTTGGGCCCTCGAAGGCGCTTCTACTTCCGGCACGGTCGAACTCTATAATTGCGCATTTCTGAATTGGAAGCGCCCATTCGGTCTGAGTAGCGCCGGCGGTCCGCTGATTGCCATCAACAACGTCTTCCACGACTGGCTGGCATCGCCGACATTCGGCTCCTATAATGCCGTCAGCGTGTGGGATTACAATGCCTCCTCTACGTTGGCTATTCCTGCTGCGGATACACACGCCCTTCTGTTGGCCGGTGATCCGTATGTCAACTATGACGAAGCACTGAACTATCAGCTTGGAGTTACCGACTTGCATCTCGATCCCACAAACGGCGCAGCTTTGATCAACTCCGGACATCCGTCGCTGCTCGATTTCACCGACGGCTCACAATCCGATCGCGGCGTCTATGGCGGTCCCAAACCCCTCGTGGATAACGGCGTGCCCAACTATCCCTGGGCAGTCAACATCCTCATGAATCCCAACCTCGTCGGAGTCGGAACTCCCGTCAACGCAACCGCTCTCGGACGCGTCGGGCCCCAATACTAAACCACAGGAGAATCTCATTATGAAGAAGATTCTTCATACCGCTGTACCCCTTGCCCCGCATCGTGCGGGGAAAGGGGGCGGGGTTAGGGGTTGGCGCGGGGGGATGCAAGGGGGGTTGGTGATACTCTTGGCAATCTTACTTGCAACGTCTGCCTTCTCACAAACCGCCGTCGTCACCGAGTGCGAGTGGTTTACCGGAGCTGATCCCGGTCTTGGGTTGGGCAACTCGCTTGCTATCGGAACTCCCGAAGCGCAGGAGCCGATCAACTTCAACATCGCAACGGGCTCACTGACTGCGGGCGATCTCTTACGCGCAAAAATTCGCTGCCGTATGGACAGCTCGCGTTCCGGCGCACTCAATGTCTGGGGCGTTGCAACGGATGCCTTCGTCATTCTCTCACCCGCAACCGGAACCGCTCGGCTCGTCACCTCGATGTCCTATCAGTGGAACAACGGCGCATTCACAAACGTGGACGTTGCCGATGCAGCGATCGCTCCACTGAATGAAATCGTAGCAACCACAGGTCTGCCCGACGGACTGAACCGCTTGCGTGTTCGCGCAACCGATGATCTCGGACGTACGGGTCTCGTCGTGGATGGCTTCGCGATAATTTCCAACACAACCGGATTCGCCCCGCGTCTCGTCACGCAGATGGAATATCGCTTCGACGGCGGAGCCTTCACTCCCATTGACGTGGCAGATCAGGGTATTGTCAACCTGAATCAAATCGTCGCAACAACAGGCTTGACCGACGGATTGCATCGCCTGCAAGTTCGCTCCACCGATGACCTCGGCCGAGTCGGACAAGTCCACGATGGCTACCTCGTCATCTCCAACACCACAGGATATTCTCCGCGTCTCGTCACGCAGATGGAATACCGCATTGACGGCGGGAGCTTTGTCAACTTCGACTATCCCGACAACAGCCTGATCAACTTCAGCGAGATTATTCCCACCGGATCACTCGCCATTGGGCTGCACACCGTGGACATGCGCTCGATTGATGACCTCGCTCGCTCCGGACAAGTCCATCGCGCCTATCTGATTGTCTCGTCCCCCTTCGTCGGTGGACAACAGCGCACCATCGTCGCCGCCGAACTCTTCGCAGGAAATGATCCCGGTGTCGGAAATGGAATCCCCATTCCCCTCCCACAGGATGGATCATGGGATGAAGGCACGGAAGATGTGCAATACGTGTACACCGGATTCCCCGTCGGTGAATACCGCGTCGGATTCCGCACACAGGATGATCTCGGAAGATGGTCCGCCGTGGATTACGACTCTCTGCTCGTCGGACCCATTCTCGTCGTCAATCGCTCCGGCAATGACATCGTTCTGAACTGGAGACTCGCCGAAGATATTGATATGTATTATATCGAGCGCGCAACCACTCCGACCGGAACTTACACCGTGATTGATTCCACCACCGCAACAACCTATTCCGATCTCGGAGCCGTTCCCGCTTCCGACAAATACTTCTATCAGGTCCGCTTCCGCGACGACATTATTCACCTCGAACAACCCGCCGAAGCTCGGCCCCGCAACTGATCGCCGAGCCGGGTTTGCGCTCTAAACGGAACACAACTGCACCCATCCACCGCGCGAAACCCGGCCGAAATCTGAGTTGTCTTTCCCATTCCGCTTCATTACATTGAGAGACGGGCCTGTGCGCCCGTCTTTCAATTGCCACTCGGTCACAATAATGAAAGGAACCGACGATGTGTGGTTCTGCCTGCTGTTCAATCTGGTGCTGTATCCTCTGGGGTTTGGGCTGGTGGGCGCTCGCGTCGCTCCTGCTCATGTGTACGTGGAATAGAGTCATCTCGGCCCTTTTCACGGTGAAATCCCTGAAATTCTGGCACTCTCTGCTCGTCGTCCTTACACTCGTCGTGCTCTTCGGCCCCATGTGCTGCGGACAAGGCTTCCGCTGTGATGACGACTCCTATTGCGACCCCGCCGGCGACTGCAAAGAATGGAATGACTGCTGCCCCCACGACTCCTTGAAAAAGTAGCTTGGTCGCAGGGGCGGCCTGCGTGGCCGCCCGTGTTCGCCGAGCCGGGTTCGCGCTCGACACTGAATGAACTGAACCCATTCACCGCGCGAAACCCGGCCGAAATCTCTTCTCCCATTTTCGATTTTCTCCTCTGCTTCCCCTTCTCCGTTCACGGGAGCCTGTCCTGTGTAAGGAAAGGGGTTAGGGGATGGGGTTGCCTTTCTCCCGCTTTTTCCTTACTTTACAGGGTGAGCCACAACGACTCACCCTGTTGTTTTTTGGGAACTTTCGGGCTATTTCGAGCGTTTTATCGCCATGAACCGATCCCCTTTCTGGCTGGGCATCATCTTACTCGGGTTTGCACTCCTGGGCTTCCTGTTTGCCGCCGATGACCTGCGCCACCCCGGAGAACTCGTCACCTTTGCCGCGGTCGCGCTGGGCGGGATTGCACTTGTGTTGCTTTCTTTACGCGGTATCCGGCCAAACCGCGGAGCGTGGATCGGAGGAGCCATAACTTTGTTCGGGATCGCGGCGTTCGGAACCGTTGCTGATGATCTGGAGCACGCAAACGAGATTATTCTCTGCTCTTCGATCGTTCTCGCCGGACTGCTTACACTCCTGTTCTCGTTGCGCGGAACTCGTTCCGTCAACTTTCAATAGACTTTTTTCAATTACATATTCCCGGAGACTCTGATATGCTTACCAAGAAAATGCATGCTGTGCTCAATGCACAGGTCAACAAAGAACTCGAATCTGAATACATCTATCTGCAGATGGCCATGTGGGCCGGCGCGCAGAATCTTCCCGGCCTTGAACTCTGGATGAAACATCAGGCTTTGGAAGAACGCGCACACGCCATGAAAATCTATCAGTTCATCCTTGACAATGACGGCGAAGTCACACTCACCGGAATCGCCGCGCCAAATCTGAAACTGAAATCTCCGATTGACGTCTTCCGCAAGGCCCTCGCTCACGAACAGTATATCAGCAAGTCTATTCATGAGTGCTACACGGTCGCACTTGCTGAAAAATCCTACCCTGCTCAAGTCATGCTGCACTGGTTCATCTCCGAGCAGGTCGAAGAAGAAGCCAACGCGTCCGCAATCCTCAAAAAATTCGAAGACCTCAAGGACTCCCCTGCGTCCATCTACTTCCTCGACAAAGAACTCAAAAAACGCGGCAGCTGACGCAAAAACGAAAGTTCTTGCATCTTACCCCTGAATTTACCATATTTTAGTAGGCCAGTGGCCAAGGAGAGCGGACAGGAAACTGGCCGCTTTTCTTTAATAATCAGCTTGTTAGATTGTTCACAATCCAACCCCTCTCGCCCCGGTGGGCACACAAACCCGCCACCCGAATGACGGAGATTGCCTCGTGACTTTCGTTATCACCGAAAAATGTCTGGGCGAACGCTACGCATCCTGTATGCAGGTCTGCCCGGTCTATTGCATCTATCCCGCGGAACACAACGGTGAAATTTTCGCCGTGATCGATCCCGAACTCTGCATTGATTGCGGAGCCTGCGTGCCCGAGTGTCCGGTCGAAGCCATCATTGATGATCCCGATCTCTCCCCGCAATGGGCCAAGATCAATGCCGACCTCGCGCCGAAATTCAAAGATGCGCCCATGCCCGATGTGCGGCCCGCTTCCGATCCCCCGCGCAAAGGAAACATCTACAACGACCCGAGAAATAAATAACTTCGTCGTCATTCTGAAGCCGCGTGCTTTTCAAGCACCGGCTGAAGAATCTCTCTGAGAGATCCTTCACTACGTTCAGGATGACGACTTGACAAAGGATTTGCGGTGGAAACAAGACGCCTCGGAAATACAGGTCTTCAAGTTTCGGAACTTGCTTTGGGAACCATGACCATGGGCTGGAGAAATGATGAGCGCGAATCGCATGAGATTCTCGATCATGCTTATCACTCCGGCATCACGCTGATTGACACTGCCGACATCTATTCGCGCTGGGTCGAAGGAAATCCCGGCGGCGTTTCGGAATCCTTCATCGGCAATTGGCTGAAAACCAAATCGCGCTACGATGTCGTCATCGCCACCAAAGCGCGCGGCCAAATGTGGGACGGCCCGTCCGGTGAAGGTCTCTCGCGTATGCACTTGATCAAGGCGTGTGAAGATTCCCTGCGCAGATTGCAGACCGATCACATTGATCTCTATCAGTGCCACTATCCCGACGAAAACACGCCCATCGAAGAGACCGTCGAAGCGATGAGTGAACTCGTGCGTCAGGGCAAAGTGCGTTATCTCGGCGTCTCGAATTTTCCCGCATGGCTTACCGCAAAGGCGAATGGCTATGCGACCATGCACGGACTGCCGCTCTTTGTTTCCACGCAGCCCAAATACAATCTAATCTGTCGCCAAGGTGTCGAGCCCGAACTCGCTCCCTATTGTCTCGATGCGGATATCGGAGTGCTTCCCTATTCACCTTTAGAAGGCGGATTGCTCTCAGGGAAATATCGCCCCAATGAGCCCGGCCCCGAAAATTCGCGCCACACCACAAACGGTCGCGCGCAGGAAAAACTCACGCCGCAAGTCATTCGCACGCTGGAAGCTCTCGCAGCGGTTGCTTCGCAGCGCGGCGAGACCATGACGCAGACTTCGCTCGCGTGGATGCTCTCCAAAGAGTTCGTTACCAGTCCGATCATCGGCGCCACTTCGCTCGATCAGCTCAATGATTCCCTCGGCGCCGCCGGAAAACGCCTTTCCTTGGAAGAGATGGACTCCCTTGACGAGGTCAGCGCAGGGCTATAGATGTTTGTCCCCCTGCTTGCGGGGGGACTACAGGGGGGTGTCTAAATATGTGCATGGCGTATTCACATTTCGGGCCGTCATCAAAGAGCTATCTGCTGAGGATTCTGCTCGGGTTTGAGTTCGCTCCCTTTGAAAAAAAGCTGATTCGTCCGACCGAGAAGATCTCGACCGTCACAACTTTGAAGCCGCCCGTCACGCCTACTCTCTGGGGACTTATGCCGAAGTGGGAAAGCATCGGAAAATCGCGCGCGCCGATCATCAATGTGCGCTCGGAAACCGTGCACGAAAAGCCGTCTTTCAAAGCGCTCTTTCAAAATCGCCGCTGTCTTCTGCCCGCAACCGGATTCTGGGAATTCGCCGAGATTTCTGCAAAGCGAAAGCAGCCCTACTTCTTTCGCATGAAGGATGAATCGCTGTTCGCCTTCGCAGGACTCTATGACGACGACAACGGAACGCTGCGCTCCGCGATCATTACAACGAAAGCAAACAACCTTGTTCGCGATTGCAATGACCGCATGCCCGCAATCCTGAAACCCGACGATATCGAGGCGTGGCTTTCACCGGACAGCAAACCCGATGATCTCCTCGCTCTTTTGAAACCGTACTCCGATGACGAGATGCTCGCGATACAAGATGATCCCAATCTCTTGAAGAAGCCCTCGCAATCCTCGCAAGAGTCTCTGTTCTAATTCGACATTACAACATTCACATATCTAATTCTAACCATGTTAAAACACACTTCCATCGGCAACGGCCCGCCCATCGTGCTCTTGCCCTCCATGCTCGGTTCAATTGATTCCGAGTGGCGCACCTATATGCAGCCTATCGCGGACATGGGCTACAAAGTGATTGCGATTGATTGGCCCGGCCACGCGCAATCCGATATGACCAAGTCCTTCACCTTCCGCGTGCTCACCGAGGAACTCGACGCGCTCCTAAAAGAGCTGAAGGTCGAGCCTGCCGTTTTCTTCGGCTACTCGATGGGCGGATACGCCGCGCTGCATTACGCGCTCAAGAATCGCAATCGTGTGCTCGGAATCTGGATGCACGGAACCAAGTTCTATTGGTCCGGCGAAGAAGCCGAGAACCTCGCCGCCGAACTCGATATCGCATGGCTCGAAGAGAACAAGCCCGAGCGTCTGGAGAAGCTGCGCGCGATTCACGGAGAAGGTGTGGACGAGTTGATGCCGTGGCTCAATAAGCTCGTCAATAATCTGCCCGACACGGGTCTTACCGAATTTGAGTTGGAAGATTTTCAAGTTCCCGTGCTTGTTACCGTCGGCGATCGCGATGAGTTGGTTCCGGTGAGTGAAGCTTTCGATCTCTCGCGCGCGTTGGCGAAGGGTCAGCTTGCCGTTTTCGCCGACACCAACCACCCCCTTCAGTCGGCCCGCGACCACGTCGTTATTCCGATCATGAAAGACTTCCTGAATAGATTGGATTAGTTTGTAGCGGCTGCCCCTTGCCCGCCCTCGTAAGGGTGGCTGCCGATTCTCGTGTTAAGTAAGCCCCGGCCTTTCGGTCGGGGTTTTCTCATTCTCCCCTTCTGCTAAAGGAGGCAATCGAGTTAAGTTCAGTATCTGCGATCTCTCGAATTTTTTTGCCAAACGGAAGTGATTAGTTATTGGGAGCATCGGGGTTTGGTGAGGAATATTGGCGTTCGCGGCGAGCGAACTGGAAGGCATCACGGAGTGATTGCAGTTGTTTTGCGATGCGGGAGTCGTAGCGGGAGAGGCGGTCGAGGTGGTGGATGACGGATTCAGGGGAGAGCGGAGATTCGGTGCTGTTTTGTGTGGCGGAGTATTCGAGGCGATAGATGCGGAAGAGGCGGAAGTTTTGAATGGTGATCTTGTCTATGATGAGTCTCTCGATTTCGGACTTCGGATCATAGTATTGATAGAAGAGAGCGCGGAGCCTGTCAAAGGGCTGGCGTTCTTCGGGGGACAGGTGTTCGAGCAGAAGTTCATCGGTCGCGCCGAGGCCGTGCTTCAGGGCCTTGGCGCGAGGATTCCGGTTGACGGGAAGGGAGGGATGTTCCATGGGAGAAGGTATGAGGGTTGAGGTATGAGGTATGAAGGACAGAAGGAGAGAAAGGGAGAAAGTCAGAAGTCGGAAGGGAGGCAGGGTTACAATATACGAACAAATGTGCCGGAAGTCAAGTGAAAAATCATATTGAAAAGATTGAGTTTATGTGTAAGTTCAATAAATGGGAGAGTGAGATGCCTCTTTGGGGGTGGAAGATGCGGAAAAATATGAATTATGAAGTATGAAATATGGAGAAAACGCGATGAGGGACCGCCTCCGACCGGTACGCTCTTCAGAGACACAAAGGCCGCCCTCGAACGGCGGCCTTTGTCATCTCAGCAAATTCTATCGGTTTGAAAGTGCTACATCATAGAGGACCTTTTCATGGATGTAGTCCCAGAAGTTTCGCTTCTTTCCGACTTTCTGTGGATCATAGTTTTCTCCGATTGCTTCGCGAAGCAGGACGCGAGTCAGTTTCAGTGAATTCGCTTGAAGGTACTGAATTGGGTCCTGAGAGAACTTTGCCTCACCCGTGGCTCCGTCAATCGTTAGTAGAGCGCGGAGCGAAGAGATAAAAGGAAAGACAAAACCAAGATCGGGAACGTAATCAACATCCTCCATTAAGTCAGGGAAAAGAGCTCGGTCAATCTTCGATGGCGAGGAGAAGCCCTTTGATTCGTCGCCTATCCTGCCACGTGTCTTTGCGGGTAGGTTTGGGTCTTGGTCGGGCCGCTCACTTTTGACAGTTGAGTAACCGCCGACGGTCCTGTACCAAGTTGCGAAGTTTGCACGCACATAGCCATACACATTCAGAATATCGGGGATAATTGGCCGTAAAGTCGGATATCCCAACGGTGCGCCCGAGTCAGCTTCGCGCCTAAAGTTGCTCGCACATGTTGCAGCTTGGCTATAGGCGATCACCGGGCTACGCTCTCTCTCGAGGTGGAGTGGGTGAAACGCTGTCATCAACTGAATAACGAAGCGCACATCCACGGGCTCGGGCGCGTTTTCTTCATACTTGACAACGCGAGGGAAACCTGCCGTATCGAGAGCCGTCTTTATCCATTTGAATTTGCCGAGAAACTCATCGAGAGTTTGCTCTTTGACCTGTGTCGAGGTGTTGCGTGCCCGGGCCAAGTCTGTGATGAGTTCTTGCTCGGAGGAGATTCCTGTGATAACTTCAAAGCGCACAAAACCCTGTTTCAGTTTTGCTTGATCTTCTTCTGGGGCATGCTCTGCAAAGTCGCGGATAACGGCATAAGTATGTCCGCCGTCCACGATACCCAGAGAGCCTAATCCAACATCCTTGTCCAAATCAAACGCTGCACCGTTGTCAGCAGACTCGATCAAGTCCGAGAGAATTGGAGACGAGCCCTCTGGGAATACAAGAGTGAACTCGTTGGTCTTGTTGTCAAAATACGCGTTCTCGGCGATGATCGTGATTCCACGGTTCAACAAATGGAATCTGTCGGGTGCTTTCTCGAGAGATCGCCGAATCTTCTTGGCAACAGGCGACCCCAGCTTCTGGCTCCGCGGGTTTACATCCAGAGGCAGATCTGGAGGCAACTCCGCGAGTGAGACGTGAACATAAAACAAATCCCGATCTGAGTTTATCGGATCTGCCATCCGACGAACTTGACCGGGTTGAACGTTAAATTTGAATTGCTTCATGGCAATTCTCCTTCTTGATTAGTGAAAGTTGACTTTACTGTTATTACCCGCAGCGCTTTTTACTGGCGGACGGCATCATGATACCACAAAATTCTCGAAAAGTCAAGTCCCTCGACTGAGAGATTCTTCAGCCTTGAACGGCTCAAGGATGACAGACGGCCAGAGGCCGCCGGTAGTAGAAGAGATTACGGGTTTGGAGACCCACAACGGCGAATCCAGGGAAGGGAGGAGATTCCGGCAGGTGAAGTCTGCATCCACCCTTACGAGGGCAGGCAGGGGCAGCAGCTACAATTTCTGCTCGGCGACGAAGGGGGGCGTTGTGAAACGTTGAAATGTGATGAAGTCACGCAACTGCATGTCGCACAAGCTGTCCTCTTCCATTAAACCTCCCGTCCTGCGCGAGCGTCTAATCTACAGAAAACGGAACAAGGACCCGAAAATGAAAACGACCACATTAGCAACTCTCGCGCTCGCGGCACTGATCTTCAGCACACCACTGCTTGCGCAATCCGACTCAACTCCGCCGCCGCAAAGCAAACGCGAGTTCATGAGACAGAATCCGAATGCGCGCAAACACATGAAGAAAGCGCACAAGTATGAACGCAAAGCCATGAAGCATCGCATGAAAGCGCGCGGTGAAATGCGCGAATGGAGAATGGATAACGGCATGCCGCCATTCGGACCAAATTTCGGCGGACCCAATTGCCCAAACCCACAATTCAATCGCGGCCCGATGATGCAAGGCCCCGGCTTCGGCCCTGGACCACAACAGGGACCGATGATGCAGGGTCCGATGTGGAATCAAGAGATGCGCGGCCCGAGACCGGATTGTCCGCAGAGAGAATTCTGCCCCAATCCCGACGGCCCGATTCAGAAGCGGCAGCAGCTTCGACAACACAGAGCATTTTAATCTACGCGGGTGAACTATAGGAGGAGGAACAGCCATGAAAAAGCAAGCACTACTGATCGGACTCTTCGCAGTCCTCGCACTTTCATCGCTCGCACTCGCCGAGCATCGCGGTCGCGACATGGAGAGAATCCGCATCGAAGGAACCATCGAATCCATTCGCGGACAGGTCGCCTATGTGCGCGACGAATGCGGCGAAAGATTCCGCGTGCATCTCGGACCTGACTGGTATTGGGATGACATGGGATGGAGAATCCGCTCCGGCAGCTTCGTCTCGATTTGGGCATGGATGGATTACGACGACGACTATTGCTATGCCGACGAGATTCGCTACGACGGTCACTGCTACGAATTGTGCGACAGCCGCGGCTATCCAAGGTGGGCGGATCAAAGTTGCTGTGACCGCAGCTGGCGCCCCTCGCGCATTGACTTCGACCTCATCTTCTGCGCACCGCGTCATCACTACAGTCACCACGACTACAACTGGAGTGACCGGCATCATGATAGACACGACTGGCATGATGGCCGCCGAGGGAATGATTGCGATCGCGACCGGGACAGAGATCGCGGCGGACGGCGCTCGCATCGGAGCGGCGTGAGCTGGCACTTCAGTTGGCGACGATAGTTACAAACGTAGGTTTAACAACAGGAAAGGGCTGCCGTGTGCAGCCCTTTGCGCACTATCGCGTATCACTTGACCGTCTGGAGGGTAATGCCTATCTTAGTAGTGGGTCCTGTAGTTCACAACGCCCCGCGAGGGCAGGGAGACGACCTCCTATGAAGACATTGCGAACAGTTTTGACGCTGCTGTCTGCGGTTGTCTTAGCGCAGGCGGAAACTCGGCTTGTGCCAGAAACGTACACGACGATTCAGGCAGGAATCGGCGCTGCAAATCATGGCGACACCGTGTTGGTGGCGGAGGGCACATATGTCGAGAACATCAACTTTCGCGGCAAGAACATCGTGGTTTGCAGCAACTACGCGATTGATGGAAACACAGATCACATCGAACAAACGATCATTGAGGGAAGCCAGCCGGCTAATGCGGATACTGGTTCGTGCGTGCTGATCATCTCGGGAGAAGACTCGACAGCGCAGTTGATTGGCTTCACGTTGACGGGCGGAACGGGGACCAAGTTCACAGATCAGAGTGATAACCTGCTTTATGTCGAAGGCGGAGGCGTGATTATCGAGGAATCGAATCCGGTGATTGCGCATAACGTGATTCGTAACAACGAAGCGACGCGCAGACCGACGGGAGTGCAAAGCGCAGGCGGCGGCGGAATTCGCGCAGGATATAGCGCGCCAACGATCCGCAATAATGTGATCATCGAAAACAGCGGACGCTACGGCGGCGGCGTGGTGTTCTTCTTCGCCGACCCGGTGTTTCACAACAACGTGGTGGCGATGAATTCGGGAGGGCAGGATTACGGCGGAGGCGGAGTCTGGATTGGCGGCGCCGGACACAACAGCTTTGCCTACAACAATGACATCGTAGGGAATTCAAGTACGCTTACGGGCGGGGGAGTAAGAGTGTTCGCCGGGACGATGACCGGACACAGCAACATCATCTGGGGAAATCGCGCGAACAGCGGTGCTCAGCAAGTGGCCGGCACTTCAACATCCGCGAATCTCGATTACTGTTGCGTGCAGGGCGGATGGAACGGAGATGGAAACATCAATGTGTATCCGGAATTTCTTGCGAACCTGCTTATACTCGCGCCGTCGTCGCCTTGCATTGATACGGGGAATCCCGATGCGGAATGGAATGATCAAGATGGGACAAGATGTGACATGGGATACTTGGGAGGTCAGAGCGCGGAGGTAATGCCGAACTTTGGAGGGCCTGTGATCTACATGTCGAGTTCTTATGTTCCGTTTACAGGCGAGCCGCGCAGCGCATGGTTCAAAATCGAAAATCGCGGAACAACCGAGCTGCATATTGACAGCGTTTTGATTTCATCCGGTGACTGGTTTGAGTTGGGAGTTGTGCCGACTCAGATTCCACCTGTTTGGAACGATTCTCTTCAAGTCATTTCGCTCAACGGCGGAGATGTCACCGTCTATGATACACTGCTTGTTTATCATAACGACGCCACTTCACAATATCCTTTGCGCCGCGCTATCTCCGACGAGGGGACGAGTGCGGGCGAGCCTGTGATGTTGCCATCCTCGTTTGAAGTTCTTCCTGCCTTTCCGAATCCCTTCAATAGCTCAACGACACTTCGCGTCGCGCTTCCTGAAGAGCAGAGAGTGACGATTTCAATCTACGATGTGCTTGGGAGAGAGGTGGGACAAATTGCTGATGAGTCATACGCTCCCGGCTATCACAATTTTGTCTGGAATGCGCAGAATGCAGCGTCGGGGAGCTATGTCGCACGCGTGATTGCGGGACAGCACATTGAAGAAATGGTCTTGCGTTACATCAAGTAGCAAGTGAAACTCTCACTCGTAATAGCGGTTTTATTGGTGATTGCGAGTGTCGTAAGACCCGCGATTGTGTTCGAGTCGGAGTCGAACAACGACTTCGCACTGGCGGACGTGATTCAATGCGGGGACACGGTACAGTGCGCGGGACTCGATGCGATGGGTAGCGGGGATTTCTACAGATTCGCGCTGCCGCCGGGCGACTCAACCTATTTGACAACTTTTGCGTGCGGCGCATCGTGCAACACCTTCATCTGTCTCTATGATGCAAGCTTCAACCTGCTTTCGGCAGATGACAACGGAGGAGTGGGAGAGTTCTCGCGGATTGGATACTTCTGTCAAACAGCGAGTGATTACTACGCGCAGGTGTTCCGCGCCGGCGGAGGAGACGGCAGCTACAGCTTGTCGTTGGATTGCATCTCGCGCGAAGTTGGTGATCACGACCTGTGTTCAAGCGCGCGCGACGTCAGCTTCTTGCCGTATTACGACGAAGGTACAACAACAGGAGCCTTGTCGGAAGCTGGAACGGCGGCGGGGGATGTGTTCTACCACTTCTCGAGGCCCTATCAAGGGAATGTGCTTGTGCAGATTTGCTCGGAATTCTTTGACTCGC
Source organism: bacterium (assembly GCA_020846695.1). Lineage (GTDB taxonomy): Bacteria > Electryoneota > RPQS01 > RPQS01 > RPQS01 > JADLDM01. The sequence goes on from JADLDM010000046.1 coordinate 13,063, forward strand.
GTGTGCAGTTATTGACGCACTGTGTGGGTGGATTTGGTGACGATTCCGATATGGGAACATGCCAGCTTGGAGCTGATTTGACGCTCTTTGCTTTGCAAGAGGGAGATTACTTTCTTCTGGTTGAAGGCACGAGCGCACCGCAAATGGGTGATTACTCGATCGAGGTGTCGTTTGCCGTGCCGCCTTGTCCAACCGTGGCCGGGCTCGTTCTGGGACGAGTAGGCGGATTGCCGTTTCTCGATTGGCCCACGTATTCTGAGGCGGATTACTACTTCGTGGAGCAATCTACCAACGTGGATGGACCATTCGAGGGATTGGCTATTTCGTATGACTCATACTACACGGACTCGACGGGATTCTTGCAGCAGAAGAGATTCTATCAGGTCAGAGCAATTTGTCAGTGACGTTTCGTCCGGGTTGCGCGTGACGACACCCCCTCTTTGTCCCCCCCGCGAAGCAGGGGGATAATCAGATGTCGCTCCACCTTGCGAGGCGACAAGACGTCAGAATGAAGACGGCCGGAGGCCGCCGGTAGTAACATCGCGGTGCCGAGAATCGGACTTATGGTCAGCAGGCAATAGAGTTTACCCCCCTGTATCCCCCCATAAGAATGGGGGGAGGAGTAGAAATGTCAAAGATGATTGAAGAATACGAAGCGTATCGTGCGCGGATGAATGAGCGGATTCTTTCCGAGGATAATCAGGCGGTGAAGCGCTTCTTCGGTGTGGACACGCTGACCTATCGCGATGGCGCGCTTCCCGTGAAGACCAAGGAAATGCTCGGGCTGGTTTCATCAATGGTCTTGCGCTGTGACGATTGCATTCGATATCATCTTCAGCAGTGCCGGAAGGAAGGGGTCACGCGCGCGGAATTCTTCGACATTTTTTCGGTCGCGCTGGTGGTCGGTGGTTCGATTGTAATTCCGCATCTGCGACGCGCGGTCGAGTTTCTGGACGAAATGGAAAAACAGTAACACGCACATACATCTTAAGAGCAACTCACACTTATGGAAGATTCCAATCTTAGGGATGCGATAGAAGCATTCTACTTGCGGTACGGATTTGCGACGCGCTGCCTTCACGCGGGAGAAAAAATCGGGCAGCCGAAACTGAAATCACACGTCAACGCGATTTTCGCAACCTCGACCTTTACCTTTGACAGCGCAGAAGAGGGCGCTGATTTGTTTGCGCGGAGGAAGCAGGGCTATATTTACACGCGGATGGGAAATCCGACGGTAGTGGTGGCCGAGGCGAAGCTCAATTCACTCGAAGGCCGCGACGTGAAACTTGCAGATCCCGATTGCTGCATCGCGTCTCTACTCTACTCCTCGGGAATGGGCGCGATTGCGTCTCTCGCTTTTGCGCTGCTTCATCCCGGCGACGTCTTATTGAGAGGCGAAACGCTTTACGGTTCAACGGACGACTTCTTTCTGACGATGCTGCCGAGATTCGGTGTGAAAACGGTGATTGTGGATACGGAGAATCTCGACGACGTGCGCGAGAAGATTCGTCAGAATCCGAAGGCGAAGATGATCTTCTTTGAAACGCCGACCAATCCGCTGTTGGGACTCACGGATATTCCGGAGCTGGTGAAGATTGTGCGCGAAGTGAATCCAGAGATTGTTGTAGCAGTGGACAACACGTTCGCGACGCCGTATTTGCAGCAGCCGCTTTCAATGGGCGCCGACGTGATCATGCACAGCACGACGAAATATCTGTCGGGTCACGGCGCGCTGATTGGCGGAGCGCTGGTGACGAAGCACGAATGGATCAAGGAAGAGTTGTTCCACACGATGAAAGACACCGGCGCGTGCCCCTCGCCATTTGATACGTGGCTGCTGAATATGGGGATGAAGACGCTGCCTTTGCGCATGGACAAGCATTGCTCAAGCGCGCAGATTTTGGCGGAGTGGCTGGAGAATCATCCGCGCGTGAAGAAGGTCTATTATCCGGGACTCAAGAGTTCGCCGGAATACGCGCTGGCAAAGAAGCAGATGCGAGCGGCCGGCGGAATGATTTCTTTTGAAATTGACGGCGGGTACGAGCAGGCGACAAAGTTTCTGAACAACGTACATCTGCTTTCGCTGGCGGTGAGTTTGGGTTGTGTGGATTCGCTCGTTCAGCATCCGGCTTCGATGACGCATGCTTCGATGTCACCGGAAGCAAGACTGCACGCGGGGATCACGGATAATCTTATTCGGCTTTCAGTGGGAATTGAAGAAGTGGAGGATTTGAAGGCGGATATTGATCACGCGCTGGCAAAGATGTGACCCCATCCCCTAACCCCTTTCCTTACAGGACAGGCTCTCGTAAACAGAGAAGGGGATCAGAAATGAAAGCGAGCCGACTCAAAAGTAATTCGAGGGTCGGCTCTCTGTTTGTGGTTCTGTTTGAGAGTGGCGGTGAGTTTCTTGGAGTTGTCTGCGAGGCAACGAGGTGGAACTCGGTTTGACTTTTTCAATCAACCGCCGCGACCGATAGGCAGGCTGGCGGACTGTCTGACGCAGCATCTTCGCATTCGCTGTATCTAAGGCCCCTGTTGACAGTCAAGTTAGCAGGGGCTTTCTTGTTTAACAGCTAAGTCTATATTTTAGCATCGAACAGCAACGGATAACAGGACAAAAACAAGACAGAGAATTTGGGGGTGCATGCGGTGCAAAGTCGGGTTATTTACGTTGTCAAAGAGGCCCTTGACATTGGGCAAGTTCTTGTGTATATTCACCAGCGTATAAAAGCAAGTGCTGGTAATACTATCCTGTGTCCACATCCCGATCATCAACGGTCCTCGCAGCAGAAAAGACCTTTCGCAAGCATAGGGGCTTGCTTCGTTCGCGTCAAGCATTCGACCTTGGGATCCATCCTCGAACACTTTACAAGATGCGGGATGAAGGGATCATCAAGCAACTGTCCCGTGGTTTGTATCGCTTGGCGGATCTCCCACCGGTCAGTAATCCTGATCTGGTTCGCGTTGCTCTGAAAGTACCTAATGGCGTGATCTGTCTGATCTCGGCGCTGGCCTATCATGACTTGACGACACAAGTACCGCACGTTGTTCATGTGGCTCTGGAACG